>SVAX01000002.1 GCA_015059155.1 Bacillota bacterium
TATATCATTCTACATAACTTCTCTATTTCCTTTTTTTACTCCAAAAAAATTTAAATATATTTGATTTTTCATCATTTTTTCACAAAAAAAGACAAATCCTAGGATTTATCTTTTTTATTTTATATTTTTTCAATATCTATAAATGTAGTATGTCCATTTAAATCTACTTCTTCAGTTAAATTAAATTTAACTTGTATGTCTACAGATAACGTTTCATTTTTAATAAATTCATCATACTTTGTTACAGCTTCTGTTACTTCATCATCACCATTATAATATAAAGTAATGCGATCAGCTATATCAAAATCTTTTGCTTTTCTTAAATTTTGAACTTTAGATATAAGTTCACGAGCAATACCTTCCATTATTAAATCATTAGTAAGTTCAGTATTTAGGATTATAAAGTTATTAGTATCAGTAGCAACGTCAAAGCCTTCTTTAGAATTTGTTCTAATATCTACATAATTAGAATCTACATCATACTCTTTATCTCCAATCGTCATTTTTATAACTTCTCCACTTTGTAGTTTAGTTACATCATTACTTGTTAAAGATAATAATTTTTCTTGGAAATCTTTAATAAGTGGTCCAAAAATCTTACCTACTTCTTTAAAGTTTGGTTTAACAGTAAAGTTCATATAGTTTTCAACATCTTTAATAAATTTAACTTCTTTAACATTTAATTCTTCTTTAATTAAATCTACTAAATCACTTATTAATTCTTCATTTTTAGCATCTATTAAAGCTTCACTAACTGGTTGTCTAACTTTTATTTTCACTTCTTCTCTTATATTTCTACCAAGACTAATTAAATCTCTAACTAAATCCATTCTAGTTTCAATTTTTACATTTATTAACTCTTCATCAAATGTTGGATAATCAGCTAAATGTACTGACTTCTCACCTGTTAATTTAGTGTAAATCTCTTCGCTTGTGAAAGGTGCGATAGGTGCAATTAATTTACAAATACCTACTAATATATCATACGTTACTTTATATACAGCAAGTTTACTTGTATCATTTTCTGATGCCCAGAATCTTCTTCTATTTCTTCTTATATACCAATTAGATAAATCTTCAGCAACAAAGTTTTGTACCTCTCTTACACTCATAGTAAGATCATATTTATCCATATATTCTGTTACTGTCTTAACTAATCTATTGTATTTAGAAATTAACCACTTATCTATTTCTTCTAAATCTTTATAATCTATCTCATATTCTTTAGGATCTATATTATCAAGATTTGCATACATACTAAAGAAAGTATATGTGTTTTTTAGTGTACTAAAGAATTTAGAATTTACTTCTTTAACACCATTCTCATCAAATCTAAGTGGAGTCCATACTGGAGATGTGTATAACATATACCATCTGATTGGATCTGCACCATACTTATTCATGATTTCAACTGGATCAATAATATTCCCTGTCGATTTACTCATTTTCTTTCCGTGAGCATCTAACATCATATCATTTACTACTACATTTTTAAAACTTGATTTTCCAGATATTATTGTCGAGATTACTAAAAGTACATAGAACCATCCTCTAGTTTGATCTACACCTTCTGCAATAAAATCAGCTGGGAATTGTTCTTCGAATAATTCTTTATTTTCAAATGGATAATGATATTGCGCATAAGGCATAGCCCCTGAATCAAACCATACATCCATAACATCAGGAACTCTTGACATAGTATTTCCACATTCTTTACATTTTATATGTATATTATCTACATAAGGTCTATGAAGTTCAAGTGTATTTATATCTATATTTGATTCAACCATTTTTTCCTTTAATTCTTCTCTTGAACCAATTACTTCAAAATGATTACATTCTTCACATGTCCAAATAGGAATTGGGCATCCCCAATATCTATTTCTTGAAATACCCCAATCTATCATATTTTCAAGCCAATTATTAAAACGTTTAGCCCCAATATAATCTGGGTACCAATTAACAGATTTATTGGCTTCTATTATTTTATCTTTGTATGCTGTCGTTCTTACATACCAAGCTGGTTTAGCATAATAAATCAATGGGCTTTTACATCTCCAACAATGTGGATAATCATGTGTTATTTTTATTTTTTTGAATAATTTATCATTTTCTTTTAACCATTTAACTATTTCAATCTCAAGTTCACTATCAGTTACTAATCTACCTTTCCATAATCCTTCTGTGTAGCATCCATCTTTTCCTACACTTTGAACAAACGATATACCATTTTCTACACAAACACGATTATCATCTGCACCATATGCAGGAGCTATATGTACAATACCTGTACCATCTGCATCTGTTACATAGTTATCAGCAACTACTTCAAATGCTTTTCCCTCAACATTTACAAAAGGCATTAATTGTTCATATTTAACTCCAACTAAATCTTTACCTTTAAATGTTTCTAATACTGTATATTCTTCACCTAACACTTTATTAGCAAGTGTTTTTCCTACAATAAACTTATATCCCATAGATTCAACTTTTAAATATTCATAATCAGGATTTACACAAGTAGCGACATTATCCATTAAAGTCCATGGAGTTGTTGTCCAAACAAGCAAATATTCATCTTTATCTACAAGTTTGAATGGTACAATTACTGTATTAACAGCGTCTTCTTGATATCCTTGAGAAACTTCATGACTTGCAAGTTCAGTACCACATCTTGGACAATAAGGAAGCACTTTAGATCCATGGTAAACTAAACCTTTTTTATGCATTTCACTTAATATCCACCATTCAGACTCTATAAAATCATTAGTACAAGTAATATAAGGATCTTTAGTATCAATTAATTGTCCCATCATATCTGTAACCTTATTTACTTCGTCTATATTAGAATCTGTTTCTTTATTACATTCACGACAAAAATTTTCAACTCCAAACGCTTCAATATCCCCTTTACCACTAAAACCTAATTTTTTTTCTACATTTACTTCAATTGGCAAGCCATGAGTATCAAGTCCTATTTTTCTAAGAACTCTTTTACCCTTCATAGTTTGATATTTACAAAAAGTATCTTTTATTGTTTTTGAAAACACATGATGGATTCCTGGTTTAGCATTTGCATATATTGGTCCATCATAGAATACAAAGTTTTCATTATCTTTTCTATTCTCTATTGTTTTTTCTAATAAATTTTCACTTAAAAATTTTTCAGTTAATGAAGCTTCTACTTCACTTACTTTTCTTTTATCTAATTCTTCAAATTTACACATATTATTTACATCCTTTCTTTTTAGTTTTTACTTTTTCTTTTTTCTTTAAATGAAATGTAAGAAAATTTAAACGACCACTACTATTTTCCTCAAGCCCATATATTAAATTATCATCTATTTCATCTATCTCATACCCTCGATCAGATATTGTTTCGTTTATAATATTACACAATTCTGTTAGACTTACATCAACTTTTTCTGTCATAGGATATCCTAAGGATTCAACTGGCCTTTCATACATTAATATAAAATTTATGTGTTTCTTAGTCGTTACAATACCTTTTTTTGTTTTTATATTACAAAGCATTTGACCAGTATTTTCTATTTGTTTTTTTGTTTCTTGATCACTATTTTTAAAACAGTAATTAAACAATACATTCTCAATATCTTTATAATCTAATACTATTGATGCACTTTCTTCCATATTATTTCACCTCAAATTTTAAATTATTTAAATCTTCTTGAATATAACCTAAACTCATATAGATGTCTTGAGCATCATCAGTTATAGCATCTTTATAATCAAAACCAAGCAAATTTATAACTTCTTTTATTTTATATAATGAATCAGCTTCAAATTCTACATAAGTATTAAGTCCAGGCCAAGTATCTATATCCAATTCTACATCATTTAAAATATAACGTATTCGTTTATTTTCTTGTATACTTCTTCTTTTATAACCTAGTTTTTCAAGTATTTGATGAGCAGTCTCAAGTGAGCTAACTTCTATCTCTAATTCTTTAGTACCTAGTTCCGTTTTATCCTGTATTTCTTTTATTGTAAGTGTATTAGTAATACCGTTAGTTCTAAGTCTAATCCACTTATTTGGATCAATTGGATTAAAATCATATACATATCTTACTTGAAACCAATCACCTATAAACTTTGCATGTTTTTTTTCTAATTTAGATATTAAATCTTCTTTATCTATATTTAATATTCTAACTTCTATTTCAGTATTCATAAACACCTCCCTGAAAATAAAAAAAACTATTATAAATATAGGGGTGAATTGACCACGGTACCACCCTATTTCATAATAGTATTATGCACTTTAAATGATATAACGTTCATTACTCGTTTTAATCTTATCCATTAAAAGTATCTAGAGTGATCTATATAATATTTGTTTTATCTAATCTCACCAAACTTAGACTCTCTTGAAAACTCCTATTATATCGTCTCTATCATTTACTTTAAAACTCTACTTTTTCAATATCATCAACCATTTCTAGTTGAGCTTCTATTAAACCTCTTAATTTACGTTTGAAGATTGTTACATTTCTTTTTAGCATTTCTGCTTCCATTTCTGTTTTTTCTGCTTTTAATAGGGATTCATTTACAATACGACTAGCATTCATTTTAGCGTCATTCAAAATTATTTCACTTTCTCTATGAGCATTAGACTTAATTTGATCTGATGTTTTTTGAGCCATCATAATTGCTCTATTAAGTGTTCCTTCCATACGTTCATATTGAGCAAGTTTTTCTTGCATATGACGAGCATTAGCTACATATCTACTTAATTCTTCAATTTTTTTATCCTTCAAAGCAATTTCTCTATTTTTAGTCTTATTATCTTCAATCATTCTTTCTACTTGTTTGATAACTTGATCTAAAAATTGATCTACTTGCTCTGGAGTATAATTTTTAAACGTCCTACTATTATTCTCCATAATCATCCCTCAAACGTTGTGCTAAATATATTAGCACAAATATTATTCTTTTTCAAGTATTTTTTTACCATTCGTAATTTATATTTTCGTCTTTATCTTTACTATCTTTTTCAGTTTCATCAGTTATTTTTCCTTGTACATTAATATTATTTGGTGTACATAAGAAAATACCACTACCTATTTTTTGAATATTACCTTTAATTGCATATATTGTTCCACTCAAAAAATCCATGATTCTTTTAGCTTGATCACTTGTAACTCTTTTAAGATTTACTACAACAGTATTTCTTTTCTTCAAATGGTCTGCTATTTGTTGAGCTTCTGAATAAGCACGTGGTTCTAGAAGAATCATCTTAGCTCCACCTTCTTCAGTAACAGCTTCTTCTGTACTTATATCATAGTATTCATTTCCATTTCCTGTTTGTACTTCATCTTTATCAAACAAGTTTTTAATAAAACCCATGTTTATTCCTCCAATTCTAACGTCTACTATAAACATTTTAGCACATTTCTATTAAAAAAGAAACATATTTTATCTATTTTTTTTGACAAAGTATTTAAGAAAAAAGATAATAATTATTTTTTATTATCTTTTAAAAATATTTTTTATTTATAACCTAACTTTTTTAAAGCAAGCAAAGCTATGTTAGACAACTGTTCTTTCTTTAATTTATCTATATCATAATATTCAGACCCCATAGAATCATCGTTTATTTCAGTTATTTCCATAGTATCTTTTATATCATTTTTAAATTCATTTATTATATATAGTATTGCGATGTGTTTTGTTTCTAATAATTCATTTTTATGATTCCATATTATATTGGTTGTTACTACATCAAATAATTTATAATTAGTTATTTCAACGCCTACTTCCTCTTGTAATTCCCTTACTAAAGCAGTTTCTATTGTTTCATTAAATTCAATAGTACCTCCTGGCAAATCTAATTTACCATCATATGGGCCACCATTCTTTTTTATTAATAATATTTTATCATCTTTAATTATTAATCCATATGCTCCTATATGTTTTATTTGCTTCATAAATCCACCTCACTTCTTTCTAATTATTTTAAATATTAATTTTTATTACTATTTAGACTTTAATATCAGCATAATTATATCATTTTGAATAAATGATTACCATATATTAAACAAAAAAAGCTATAATTTTCTTATAACTTTTCTATACTATTTACTACTATTTGATGTTTATCAAATCTCTTCTCTACTTTACCTTTTACAAGAACTATATCACCATGATTTATGTTATTAAATTTATCATATATTTTTGGAAATAATACTATATCTATTGTAGATAACTCATCACTACCACTTATAAAGCACATCTTATCTCCCTTAGAAGTATTAACTTCTTTAACTTTATCTACATAAACTATTATATTCACTATTTTATCAAAATAAGATTCTATTTCATTTAAATTAATTATATTAAAATATTTTAATTTTAGTTCTGTTATAGGATTATTTGTAAGATAAAGTCCAAATACATTTAATTCTTGTTCCATTAATTCTTTTTTAGTATACTCTTCATATTTTATTATTTCAGGTTCTAAAGTAAACTCTCTATCTAAATCACTAATTAATTCTCCATAATTTATAATTGCATCTAAATTAGTTATAAGAGTCCTTTTATTATATCCAAAACTATCAAATACTCCTGCATATATAAGTGATTCTAATGTTTTAGATGTAACACTTTTTCCGTAGCACCTTTTAATAAAATCATAGATATCAATATAGAAACCTTTTTCTCGTTCCTTAATTATAAGTTCAGATCCCTGAGTACCAACATTTTTTATATTCGAAAGTGGATATCTAATACCTTTATTTTCTATTTTATATTTTCTTTCACTCAAATTTATATCTGGCTTAAGTATATCTATATTGTTTTTCTTTGCTTCATATATATATTGCTTAGTTTTTTTATCATCATTTATTTCCATAGAAAGTAAATATGTAATAAAGTTTTTAGGAAAGTGTGCTTTTAAATAAGCCATTTTATAGGCAACTATTGAATAACCTATTGAATGGGATTTGTTGAATCCATATTCAGCAAACTTAAGCATAAGTTCATACACTCTATCTACTAACTTTTCTTCATAGCCTTTTTTTATAGAACGACTAGTAAACTTTTCTTTTTCTTTAAGTAATATATCTTTTTTCTTTTTACTCATAGCTTTTCTAAGTATATCAGCTTCACCTAATGTATAATCAGCCATTTCTCTAGCTATTTGCATTATTTGTTCTTGATATATCATTATTCCATAAGTAGACTTTAATATTTTTTCTAAAGAAGGGTCTATATAATCTATTCTTTCTCTACCATTTTTTCTATTTATGTATGTTGGTATATTTTGCATAGGCCCTGGTCTAAATAAAGCAATAGCTGCAAATATATCATCCATACTAGTTACTTTAAGTTTTCTTAAAAAATTAATCATTCCGTCTGATTCAAATTGAAATATACCAATAGTATCTGCTTTATTAAATATTTCTAATGCTTTAGTATCATTTAAAGGTATTTCATCAAACTTAATACTTAGATTATAATCTTTATTTATACTATCTATAATATTATGAATAGTTGTTAAATATTTAATAGCAAGAAAGTCCATTTTTAAAAGTCCTATTTCTTCTAAATAAGTCATATCATATCCACTAAGATAAAAATCATGACTTTTATCTAAAGGTATTATTTCATCTAAATCAACACTAGACATAATAACTCCTGCAGCATGAATTGATGTATGCCTTTTTAATCCTTCAAACTTAATAGCAATTTTATAACACTCTTTTAAGTTTTCTTTTCTATCTAAAAGTTCTTTTATTTTTACATTATCATTATAATTTTCTTTTAATGTTTTTCTTGAATCTATTAATCTACATAAATTATCAACTAGGCCCAACTCAATATCCATAGCTTTTCCAACATCTCTTATTGCTTGTTTAGCACCTAAAGTTCCAAAAGTAATAATTGGTACAACTCGTTTACTACCATATTTTTCTATACAATAGTTAATTACTTCTTCACGTTTTTCGTGCTCAAAGTCTATATCAATATCTGGCATACTTACTCTTTCGGGATTTAAAAATCTTTCAAATAATAAGTTATATTTTATAGGATCTACATCTGTAATCATAAGACAATAAGATACCAAAGACCCTACTGCACTTCCCCTTCCAGTACCTACTATTATATTATTTTCTTTAGCGTATTTAACATAATCAGATACTATTAAAAAATAATCACAAAATCCCATTTTATTTATTATTTCTAATTCATATTTTAGTCTATCTTTATATATTTGTTTTACAGTATTTCCAAAATGATGTCTTAATCCCTCTATACATTTTTTCTTTAAATATGTATAGCTATCAACACCAGCTTCATTTATAAATTTAGGCATTAATTTTTGATTAAAAGGAATCTCTACATCACAAAGTTCACTTATTAAATGATTATTATTTATACTATCCTTAAATTTAGTATTAAACTCTTCTTCTTTTAATATATAATTATTTAAATGGTTACTAGTTACTAGATCTACTGTTACTCCAGATCTTACTGCATCCATATATTTTATATATTTATTATCTTCTTTATTTAAATATAAAGTTTCATTTATATATATAACATTATCACTATCTATATTATTTAATTCATCTATATTTTTGTAACCAACAAAGATATGTTTATAAAAACTCTTTATATCATTGTATATACTTAAACTATCGTATGGAGTTATACACAATAAATGTTTTGAATACTTTTCTAATTCTTTTAATTCTATATTTTTTTCGCTAGTAAGTGTGCATAACTTCACTAAATTTTTATAACCGTTATAATTTTCTGCATAAAGAACTATTTTTTTGTCATTATATTCTATTTCTAAACCAATTATAGGTTTAATATCATTAGTTATACACAATTTATAAAAGTCCATAACACCATACATATTATTATCTGTTATAGTAAGGGATTTTATGTTGTTATTTTTAGCAAACTCAATTAAATCTTTAACTTTGATAAGTGATGTTTGCAAACTATTATCTGTTTTTATATAAAGCGGTGTATACATATTATCCCTCCTACATATATTTTACTATAAATCACTTTTATTTTAAACAAATTTTTTTAAAATATTTGACTTATTTTTAAAAATATGATAAACTTTATTGGCATAGGGAAAAAAACTTTGAATGGAGGAATATTATGGCAGTTAAAGCAACAAGCAAAAAACCATTATCTGGAAATAGAAGATCACACTCTTGTAGAGCTACTAAACATTCTCAAAAAGTTAACTTACAATTAGTAACTTTAGCAGATGGTTCTAAAGTAAGAATGAGTGCAAGAGAAAAAAGAATTTTAAATAAATCTGAAAAATAAAAAAGCATTGAAATTATTCAATGTTTTTTATTTTGTTTTTATTTCTTCTGGAAAATCATCATAAACATAATCTTCATTATCTAATATAGTTCTATCATAATTCATTACTTCATTTTCTAAAACCTGTTTTTTTATTTGTAACCTATCAGATACAGTAATTGTATTATTATCTTGTTTTTGATATATATTATTCATTTGAGTAGCCAAAAACAATGGTATTAATTCTTTAATATTTGTGTTTTGATTATTTTTATAAGCTTCATCTAACGAATCTATTTTATTTATTATATTATCTAATACTGATAAAATTTGACCTATAATTTTATTATTAGTTAAATTATATTCTTGCTCTAACACACTCTTTTTTTCTAAATAAAAAGGTTTTAAAGCTAAATTACAATAAATAATATTTAATAATTTTGAATTTATTAACTCTATCCATTTTTGTTCGTTTGTAAATATTTCACTATAAAAATCATTATTTAAAGCCATAATATACCTCCTTTTTTATTTTTTTGTTTTTTCATCTATTTCTTCCATTGGTACAAATAAATTATCAACAAAATTTTCTGTGACAGCCTTGGATGAAATAAAACTATCCCTAAAAATTGCATAATATTCTCTTTTTGATTCAACTTTATCTAATTTTAAATTAAATTTTTTTAAAAGATTATCTTTCCTAACTTGCAATTTTTTTTAAAGCAACAGTCTTTTTAAAAGAAGATTGTTCATTAATCTTTATTTTTTCATTTACATCAACTAAACTTTCATGGATTCTCGTTAACTTTTGTTTTCCTTTTTTTATATTATTTTCTTCTATTTTTTCGTTGATATTTTGTAAACTCTTTTCAAAAGTTTGTAATTGTCTTCTTAAAGCAGTTAATTCCAATTTATATTTTAATAATTCACCTTTTTTTACTACTTGATTCTCTTTTACAATAATTTTTTGTTTTAATAATTCAATATAATTTTCATACCTTAACTTATCAATTTCTAAATCATGATTAAAATGATATTCATGTAATTTCTTATTAATATTCTCTTCTAATTGCTTTCTATATTCTTCCTCTAATTGTGATTCTATCGTTTTTACTTCTTGAAGTTCTTTTCCAAGAGAATCTTTTTGTAATTTATATTCTTGCATTTTATTTAATTCTTTGATAATTTTTATGGTTGCTAAAACAGCAGTAGGTAAAGCTAATACAGCGTTTTTACCCACTTTCTTTAACTTTGGCAATGTAAAAGTATCTTTTAAAGTAGCTCCAACATTTTCCATAACTAAATTAATATCGTTATTAAAAGTTGAATAATTGTTTTCTTTAACAATATTAACCTTTTCTATTTTAGAATAATCTGTTTTTTGTATTTCATGTAGTTTTTCATCATATTCTCTTCTTTTATTAGGGTCAGACAAAATACTATATGCCTCATCTATCTTTCCCCACATACTAAAAGGTACCCTAGATTCTGAATCACCAAACTTTAATCGATTTTTAGCTTTTTCTATACTTTCAATAGAAGCATTTTCTTCTACACCTAAAATATCATAATAACTTTGATTTTTATAATAATCCATAAAAATACCTCTCTTACTCTATACTATTAATAGTATAACATATTTTTTATAAATTGGGAATTAATATGTTTTAATTTCTTTTTTTATATTATTACTTAATAAATCTAATTTAGTTGAAGGAATAACAATTATATCCTCATCTCCATCAGATATATATCTAGTTTTTTTTAATAAATTAAAATTCATCTCTATATCAAACTCTTTTCCATTATTATCATAAGCTCTAATTCGTTTTAGAAACTTAGGATTAAATTCACTAGAAAAAGGAGAACTTTCAGCCTTCCAACCTACTCTTAAAGTTGATTTTGTTTCATAGTTTTTATCATTATAACTTGTATTAAAAATATATGACATATTATCGTGTTCTAAACTATAGGGAGATCCAAAAGGAAGTGCTACAATATTTACATATTTATCAGGAATAATTTCATCTAATAATTCATATATTCTTCCTACTTCTTCCTGTGATTTATTACTATCTACATTTGTAAAATCAACGTGGCTATAAGTATGATTACCTATATCGTATCCATTATCAACTAACCAATTTAATATTTTTTCATTATATTCTTCTTGCTGAAATAATCCCCCATTAATAAAGAAAGTTGCCGTTACATTATAATCAGGATATTTTTCTTTAAAACTTTCAAGTATTCCTACTACAGAATTTGGATCAATAATAATATCTCCATTTTCATCTAGTCCAGTAACCTTTATATTATTAGATAATCCATCATCAAAAGTAAGAATTATTGGACTTTTACCTAACTCCACATCAATATCTCCATCAACATAATCAGTAAGTCTAATCATTCTATAACCTTCATTATAATAAAATTCTAAATCAGATTTAAAAGCTTCGCTAGTTCTTTGATATCCATCTTTATCTACATTACCACCTGTATATTCAGTATCATTATTATTTTTATTATGTATTCCATGGTACATCATAATAGGAATCTCACCCAATTCATCAACTTTATTATTTTGGTAATCTTCTATTGTTAATTCCTTTTTTTCTTCCATATTTTGTTCTTCTTTTTTTTCTTCAAGAAATTTTTCTTCTTCCTTTTTTATACATCCTACTAAAAGAAGGATTATTAATAAAGAAATTATTTTCTTCATACAATCACCCTTATTATAATTCCCGTAATTCCTTTTTTTATTATTTTTCTTTATATGGAATACCTAAATGACTATAAGCTTTCTCAGTAACCATTCTACCTCTAGTGGTTCTTTTTAAAAGTCCTGTTTGAAGCAAATATGGCTCATAAACATCTTCTATAGTTGTTTGTTCCTCTCCTATTGAAGATGCGATTGCTTCAATCCCTACAGGTCCTCCGTTAAATTTTTCTATAATAGATTTAAGTAAATTATAGTCTGTTTCATCAAGACCTAATTCATCCACTTTTAATTTATCTAATGCAAGTTTAGTAATACTTAAATCAATACTACCATTACCCATAACCATAGCAAAATCTCTAACACGTTTAAACAACCTATTACAAATACGTGGAGTTCCTCTACTTCTTCTAGCAAGTTCAATTGCTGCATCTTCATCTATTTCACAGTCTAAAACTTTACTAGTTCTAATAGCAATTTTTTTTAACTCATCTACTGTGTAATAGTTAAGTTTATTAATTATACCAAACCTATCTCTAAGTGGACTAGTTAAATCTCCTGCACGTGTAGTTGCTCCCACCAAAGTAAATGGAGGTAAATCTATTTTTATATTTCTACTTGAGTTTTCAGTGCCTATTACTATATCTAAAGTAAAATCTTCCATAGCAGAATAAAGTATTTCTTCAACAAATCTAGGTATTCTATGTATTTCATCTATAAATAATACATCTCCAGGTTCTAAATTAGAAAGTACTGCAGCTAGATCTCCGCTTTTTTCAATAGATGGGCCACTAGCAGTTTTTATATTACTTCCAAGTTCATTAGCAATTATAAAAGCTAAAGTAGTCTTCCCTAGTCCAGGAGGACCATATAAAAGAACATGATCTAATGGTTCTTCTCTTAATTTTGCAGCTTTTATAAATATATTTAAATTTTCTTTTACTTCACTTTGACCAACATATTCTTCTAAACTATCAGGTCGTATATTTTTTTCAAAAGAATCTTCAACTAATTCTTCTTCTGTTATTACTCTTTCCATATTATCTCCTTCCTATTTTAACATTAATTTTAATGCTTCCTTTATTTGATCTTCTATATTTAAATCAGATTTTATAGACGGAAGAATTTTATTTATGTCACTTTGTTTGTAACCTAGACCCTTCAATACTTCAATTAGTTCATCATAATCTTTAGAAGTGTTACTAGTTACAGTTGTATTTAATTTACCTTTTAAATCTAAAATTATTTGCTTAGCTACTTTATCACCTATTTTAGGGAATTTTTTTAAATATAAAACATTTTCTCTTTCAATAGCATCCATAATACCACTTATAGATCCAGTGGCAAGCATAGGAAGTGCCATTTTACAGCCTAATCCTTTTACATTTATTAATTTTAAAAACATTTCTTTTTCTTCACTAGTTTTAAATCCATATAAACTTTGTTCATCTTCTCTAACTTGTTGATAAACATATACTGTATATTCTTTATCTAATTCAAAAGAATATGGATTTGGTACATATATTAAATATCCTATTCCATTATTATCTATTACTATATAATTACTTTCTTGTTTAACTATTCTTCCTTTTATATATTCATACATATTATCACCACTATAAGTATAACACAAACAAATGTTTTTAACAATAAAAAGATAGAAATTTCTATCTTTATTTTTTATTTATTTTTATTAATTGTATAGTATTAGATATTATAAGTATTGATTCTGTTAATATACTTACATAAGAACTAACAAATACTGAATATAATATCCAAAGACTAGAACTTATTATAGCTCCTATTAATAATGTTTTCTTTTTCTTATATATAAGAGTTATTAAATATATTGAATTAGCTATCATAGGAAATAATGAATATATTCCTTCATAAAAAATTATAGTCACCAAAAGATATAAAAAGATAAATATTGGAACAATAATCTTATTATTATTCGATTTTATTAATGTTATATTTCTAAATATACCTATCAAACTACAAAATGCGCCAGACAATCCTCCTAATAAGAAGTAATGTACTGTATAACCAAAATTGGATGTTATTTGATAAGTTAAAATCATAACAGTATCTTTTTTATAAAATGATAAAACTAATATACAAAAAGCAAGTATTCCTATTAACTGTATATAAAACATATTATTTATTTCCAAAATATTTAGCTGTTCTTACCATTTGAGCAGAATAACTCATTTCATTATCATACCAAGCAACAACTTTAACTAATTGTTTTCCTTCAACTTCAATAATTTTAGTAAGTTGTCCATCAATTAGTCCTCCAAGGTATGAACCTTTAATATCACTTGATACAATTGGATCCATAGTAAACCCAATTGTTTCATTAGCATTTTCTTTAAATAATTTATTTATTTCTTCAACTGTTGTATTTCTTTCAAGTTCTAAAGTTAAATCTATTACTGAACCTGTTGAAACTGGAACACGTAAAGCTCCTCCATCTAGTTTTCCTTTAAGTGATGGGATAACTAATCCTATAGCACTTGCGGCACCTGTTGAAGATGGAACTATGTTTGTAGCACATGCTCTACCACGTCTAGCATTTATACCTTTTTTATGAGCAATATCAAGTGTTGCTTGGTCGTTAGTATAAGCATGAACTGTAGTCATAAATCCTTTTTTTATACCTATATTTTTTTCTATTATATTAAGTACTGGAGCAAGACAATTTGTTGTACAACTTGCAGCACTTATAATTTGTTCACTTCCATCTAAAGTTTCTTCATTAACATTATAAACTATTGTTTTTAAATCTCCTTTAGCTGGAGCACTTATTATAACTTTTGAAGCACCTGCAGTTATATGAGCACTAGCACTTTCCTTATCAGTAAATCTACCAGTACATTCAAACACTTCATCTATATTTAACTCTTTCCAAGGTAAATTAGCTGGATTAGTTTCAGCAAATACTCTTATTTTTCTATCACCAACCATTATAAAACCATCTTCAAAACTTATATCATTTACTCTATAATTACCATGATTTGTATCATATTTAAGTAAATATGCGAGTTGTTCTGCATCAGTTAAATCATTTATTGCAACAACTTCAAAATTAGGATCTTCCTCCATTATTCTAAATACTAATCTTCCTATTCTTCCAAAACCATTTATTGCGACTCTTATCATATTTATTCCTTCTTTCTAACTTTTAAAACAACTTCCACCTATAAATTCTCTTAAAACTGAATCTGCCGGAACATCATCACTCGGTATTGGTAAAAAGTTCCTCAAGAAATTTATAAGTCTAAGTGCTTCTGGATATTCTGGATCCTCTTCATTTACATTAAAAAGTAATGGTTCTACATAAGTTTTAAGAACACCTACTTCGTATATTAAAGATGAATTAACTACTATATCTGCATCATCTTGAAATCTAAATATATTTTCTCTTTCACCTTTTTTTATGTCAGGCCACATTCTAAGTGTTTCACGAGCTCCGTATCCCCTTGTTTTACTATCCCTAACAATTCTTCTTAATTTTCTAATATCACTCGTATGAATATGGCTATGATGATCTACATTCATTTGAGTTAATGGACTTATATATATTTTATATTTTTGATCTTTATTTATAGCCATAGTTAACTCATCATTCAAAGCATGAAGTCCTTCTACTATTATTATATCTTTTTCTCCTAATTGTAAATAGTTACCATTATATTCTCTTTTTCCCAACACGAAATTAAATGTAGGTAAATTTACTTTTTTTCCTTCTAATAAATCGCTTAAATTTTTATTGAACAACTCTATATCTAAAGCCCTTACTGATTCAAAATCAGGATTACCGTTCTCATCTAAAGCTCTTTTATCTAAATCAGTAAAATAATCATCTAAAGCAATTGGATGAGTTATAAAACCTTTGCTTCTTAAATATATATCTAATTTTTTAGAAGTCGTTGTTTTACCTGATGAAGATGGACCAGCTATAAGTATTAATTTTATATTTTTCTTACTATTATAAATTTCATCAGCTATTCCAGCTAATTGACCATCATAATGTGCTTCAGATAAATTAATAAGTTCACTTATCTTAGCTTGTGAAACTACTTTATTTAAATCAGCAGCATTCTCTATTCCTAATATTCTTCCCCATTTAGTATACTCTAAAAATTTATCAAATACTTTTTCATGATGTACATAGTCTAAAACACATTCTGGATTCTCAACATCAGGAAGTGACATTACAAAGCCATCATCACCTGTATATGTTAATTTAAAATCATTAATTTGACTAGTACTGTAAGCCATTTTACCATAAAAATAATCATACAAATCATTTATTCTATATAGATTGATATATGTATTTGAAATATATTTTAATACATTTACTTTATCTAGTTTTCCTGTTTTTTTGAAAAATTTTATAGCATCTAATCTAGATACATTAAGTTTAGTAAATTTATAATCTTCTTCTACAATTAATTTCATTTCTTTATATATTTTATTTACTATGTCTTTGTTTACTTTAGCATTTCTAATAGTACAGAAAACACCTCTATCTATTGAGTGCTCTATTATTACTTCGGTATCTTCACCAAGTACATTTCTAACAGCAAGCACAAGTATAAATCTCGCGCTTCTAATATATATAGAATTTCCTACAGCTGAGCTTCTATCTAAAAAATCAATACTACATTTCTTAATCAAAGTATCACTCAAATCAACTATATTGTTATTTACTTTAGCAGCTAAAATATCATAATTATAATTGTGTTTGAAATGATCTGAAATAACTTTGTAAGTTGTTCCTTCATCAAACTCTACTACTTCATTACCTCTAAATGTAACTTTAAATTTTTTATTCATATTATCATCTACCTTACATAATCATTTTATCAAAAAAAAAATACTTTGTCGACTTTTTTTAAGTATAAATAAGTCATTTATTACTATTATATACATGGGAGATGATTTTATGATAGTACCTACAGTTATAGATAAAATTAATAATTCAGAAAGAGTTTATGATATTTATTCTAGATTACTAAAAGATAGAATTATAATTATTAATGGAGAAATAGATAATAATTTAGCTAATAGTGTTGTTGCTCAACTACTTTATTTAGATTCTTTAAATAATGAAGACATTAGTATTTATATTAATTCTCCAGGAGGAAGCGTAACTGATGGGATGGCTATTTATGATACTATGAATTATATAAATAGTGATGTTTCAACAATAGGTATGGGAATATGTGCTTCTATGGCTGCATTTTTACTTAGTAGTGGTAAAAAAGGAAAAAGATATGTACTTCCTAATAGTGAGGTTATGATTCACCAACCTTTAGGAGGCGCTCAAGGGCAAGCTACCGAAATTAAAATTGCTGCTGAACATATTTTAAAAACTAAAGATAAGCTAAATAAAATATTATCTTTTAATACAGGAAAGGATTTAGATATTATAGAAAAAGATACCGATAGAGATAATTTTATGGATGCAAACGAAGCCTTAAGTTATGGTATTGTTGATGAAATAATAGAAAATAAGAAATAATTCTCAGATTACTTTGAGAATTTTTTAATTTAATATAAATCTTGTTTCATATATTCTAGGATCACTTGAGTATTCTAAAATTATTTTATTGTCTTTAGCACACACTACTATTCCAATTGTTTTTTCTTGATTTATTGTTTTTATATGTTTATTTATATAATTCATGTATGTTTGTATTTGAACTATATGTTCTTTTTTTAGTTCTGTAATTTTTAACTCTACAACTACGTAACAATTATATTTTATATTATAAAGAAGTAAATCAATATAATTGTAGCTGTCTCCTATTTTTATTTTATATTCATTTTCTATATAGCTAAATCCTTCTCCTAATTCTTTTAGAAAGCTATCTAAATCTTCAAGTATTAATTGCTTCAATACTTTCTCTGTTATTCTCTCATAATTATAACTATTTTTTATAAGTATTGGATTCTTTATTAAATCATTTACTCTTATTTTTTCTTTATTTTCTAATTTTAATTTAACATCTCTATCTAATCTTTCATATTCTTTATTTTTCCTCTAAGTTGTCTGACAGATAGATTTTGCTCTTCAATAATTTTAATGTAATATTTTATTTTATTTAAATCATCAAATGGTAACAATTCGATATAATGACTGTATGACAAATTTGGCGACGCTGTCGCCACTTTTTCTATCAATCTATAAAATTTCCTCATTTTATTAAGTGAAGACATATCATATTTAACATTCAAATCTTTAGTCAGTTTTATAGAATACTCCTTTATTATTCCTTCTCCGTAATGTTTACCAGCTTCACTTAACATTTTTCCAACATTATAATAAGTATTTAAATCGCTTCTATTTTTCGAAAAATCTTTTGCTCTTTTATATATTTCATTATTCATTAATTCTCCTTTTATTTGATTATAATAGTTCACAATATCCCTCCTGCTTACATAAGATAACACATACAAAATTATTAATCAAATGCTCATTTTTTAATAATTGTAACCTTATTTTTACAGAAACAAAAAAATTACAGGTAATTTTCTAATTCCTGTAATTTTTCATACTACAATTTTATAAAAATAGTAAAATTTTATTTTAATCAAATAAACTAAGTTGGTTAGATTCACTCATACCATTAAATATACCCATAGATTTCATCTTATCTATAAGAGTACCTGATACCTTAGCTCTATATTGAACTTCTTCAATACTCAAGAAAGGTCTTTTTTCTCTTTCTTCTACTATGTTTTTAGCAACTGTATCACCAAGTCCATCAATACTTGAGAACGGTGGATAAATACTTTTGTCATCTCTTACTCCCCAAACCGTTGCATTACTCTTATCAAGGTCTACTGGTAAAAATTTAATACCACGAGCAGTTGCTTCTAGACAAACTTTTAAACTTTCAAGTTGCCCCATCTCTTTATTTGTGGCTTCGTATCCTTTATTTTGTATTTCTATTATCTTATTCTTTATAGCATCATACCCTTTAATCATAACTTCTACATCTACATCTGTAGCTTTACTAGTAAGCCATGATGCATAAAAGTATACAGGCATATGAACTTTATACCAAGCTATTCTAAACGCACTTATAACATATGCAGCTGCATGAGCTTTAGGGAACATGTATTTAATTTTTCCACAAGAATCTATGAACCATTTTTCTATACCTGCATCTTCCATTGTTTTTTTGTGTTCCACCCAAACATCAGGTAATTTAGACGCTAAACCTTTACGAACAAATTCCATTATTTTGAATGCTTTTATAGGTTCAACACCTTTATACATAAGATACACCATTATATCATCACGACATCCTATAACATCTTTAAAAGGAACTATATTATTTTTTATTAATTCTTGAGCATTTCCAAGCCATACATCAGTACCATGAGAAAGTCCAGATATTTTAATAAGTTCAGCGAATGTAGTTGGTTTTGTTTCAGCTACCATACCTATTGTAAATGGAGTTCCAAATTCTGGTATACCAAGAGTTCCAGTTGCATTCATTATTTGTTCATTTGTTACTCCAAGAGCTTTAGTAGAAGTAAATATACTCATTGTTTCTTTATCATCAAGAGGCACTTTAAGTATATCTGTTCCTGTTAAGTCTTGAATCATACGAAGTTGGGTTGGATCGGAATGCCCTAATATATCTAGTTTAAGTAAATCTTGATCAATGGCATGGTAATCAAAGTGAGTTGTTCTCCAAGGGCTGGTTGGATCATCTGCAGGAAATTGAAAAGGTGTGAAATCTGATACTTCCATATAATCAGGTACAACAACTATACCTCCTGGGTGCTGTCCTGTTGTTCTTTTAACACCTGTACAACCTTGTGCAAGTCTTTCAATTTCAGCTGTTCTCATGACTATATTTTTATCTTCACAGTATCCTTTTACAAATCCAAATGCAGTTTTATCAGCAACTGTACCAATAGTACCTGCACGATAAACATTATCTACACCAAATAATACTTTAGTATATTCGTGAGCTGATGCTTGATTTAAATCTGAAAAGTTAAGGTCTATATCTGGAACTTTATCTGCATTAAACCCAAGGAATGTGGCAAACGGCATGTCTTGTCCATCTTTATACATTGCCTCTCCACAATTTGGACAATTTTTATCAGGCAAGTCAAATCCACTTGAGTATGTAGCACCTAATTCATTACCATTTTCATCTTTAAATATACTTTGCTTACACTTCAAGCATCTATAATGAGCAGGTAATGGATTTACTTCTGTTATACCCATCATTGTAGCAACGAAACTTGATCCAACGGATCCACGAGAACCTACTAAGTATCCATCCTCATTTGAATGTTTAACAAGTTTTTGAGAAATCAAGTATATAGGGTCGAATCCTCCACCTATTATACCTCCTAAACTCTTCTTTAGTTTTTTCTCTAATGATTTATCATCTAACTCTCCGTCTTCCTCTGACCAATTATCTTTTAGATATTCTTTTAGCATTTCTTTAACACTATCGAATCCTTTTAGAATACTATCATGAACTTTTGAATAAACTGCACTTTCTAATTCTTTGTCTTCAAGATTAGTTTTTTCTTTCTTTACAGCATCTAGACAGCATCTATATACAATATCTCCGTAAAGCTCTGTTGCAATTCTTCCTTCAATATTAAATGGAAGTGGATTTCCATACCAATCACTTGCTTTAGTATATACTAAATCAGTAACAACACTTGGACAATCTAAATAACTCTTACCATCATCACTTTTTATTCTTGGTGAGAATGGTATTCCTCCCGTATCTATAATTACTTCAATTTCTTCAACCATATCAAGTACTTTATTAGTGTTTTCTACTACTATTTCATATGATAAATCATCACCTAAAAATTCAAAATCCTCAAGCATTTCCCTTGTTGTACGGTAGTGCATCGAAGGTATTTTAGTAATACTACTTTTAGCAAGTGGATGTCTTCCTCCACCAGGTACTTTTTGGTTTACAATTATTTCACGATATATTTTATCTTCACGTGTAAAATGATGGACATCTCCTGTAGCGACTATTATCTTTCCTGCTTCTTTAGTTGCTTCAACTACTTTTCTTATATGATTTTGTAATTCTACTTCATCTTTAAAATCACTCGTTTGAATTAAATGATTATAGCATTCTGGAGGTTGAACTTCTACATAATCATAAAAATTTATTATATTAGTTAATTCTTGTCCTTCTTTACTACGAGCCTCTCTAAAAACTTCAGATTCATAACAACCACTACCAATCAATAAACCTTCTCTAAGTTCTTCTAATTTACTTCTAAGTATTCTAGGCGTTTTATAAAGGTATACTGTATTAGCAAGTGATATTATTTTAAATAAATTCTTTAGTCCTATCTTATTTAAAGCAAGAGCATTGAAGTGGTATGTCCTACCAAATTTATGTATTTCATCTTTAGAAATAAGTTTATCTAAATCAGATATTACTTTAAAATTTTGCGATGTTAATTTTTGTAACATTTTACTAAATACTAAAGCGGTACCTTCAGCATCGTAATCTGCTCTATGATGTGCATCCTCTTCCCAAGGAACATTATAACGCTTTACTAAAGCAGAAAGTCCATGCCTAGCAAATCCTTGGTCTAAAGTTCTTGATAACTCTAAAGTGTCAATAACAGTATTTTTAAATTCACCTAAGTTATATTTCTTCATAGCAATTTCTATAAATGAAATATCAAATTTAGCATTATGAGCTACCATAGGAAGGTCTTCAGCCCATTCTAAGAAACGTTTTGTTACAGTCTCTTCATCATCTTTACCTTTAACCATTTCATCTGTTATACAAGTAAGTTCCGTAATCTTTTCTGGTATTGGTCTTTTTGGATCTATTAATTCATCAAATCTATCAATAATATTTCCATCGCATATTTTAACCGCACCTATTTCAATCATTTGATCTCCACCAGCTGCATTAAAACCTGTAGTTTCTGTATCGAATACTACATAAGTTGTTCCTTTTAAAGTTGTATCAGTAGGTCTTACTACTATATTTACTGTATCATCTACTAAAGTAAGCTCTACTCCATATAAGCCTTTAAATTTTTCTTTTGGATCTTCTATCTTTTTATTATGGGAACTAATCATTCCATATACTATAGGAAAAGCTTGACAACCATTATGATCTGTTATAGCTACACCTTTGTATCCCATATCGATACATCTGCTTATAAGTTCACAAGTATGTTTGCCTAAATCAAGTTTAGTTACTCCATCCATTTGGCTCATCATAGTATGGGCATGAAGTTCTACTCTTTTTACTGGAGCATCGTCTATTATTTTTACATCCTCATGATTACTTATGTTAATATCCATAATACTAAGTACATCTTCATTAGAATATTTATCTTCTTTTATAGACCCTCTAAATCTGAACCACTTACCTACTTTTAATGATTTAGATAACCTTTTAGTTTCTTCATCACCATTAACAAATATTTTTGCATATATACTATCTGTTCTATCTGTTATTTTTAAAGTAAATATTCTAAGATCAGTTTTAGTTTCTCTAACTTCTAAACCAAATATTTCAGCTTCTACAGTGATAAGTGGTATTTTTCCTACTATTGTATCTATTCTTGTGTTTTCATCATCTATTACACGCCCTAATATAACATTAGGATCATCTACTGTTTCAATTCTTTTTGGAGTATAATTTTTTTTCCAAGATGGCTTATTATCTTCTACAATAGGTTGTTCTTTTAATATAGAAATATCTACATTACTTCCGTCTACTTTAGAATTTTCTATTTCCTCTTGTATTTTTAAAGATTCTTCTTCATCAACTAATATTTCTAGACTTACATTATACCCTACTCTATTTAGATATTCTTCTATTTTTAATTTATATTCTTCTAATTTTTTTAATTCAGCTACATTATCAACAAATATAACTATCTTATCATCTTCTATTTCTATTTTATTATCTATAAACATACTTAACATGGAACTTTCTTTACTATAGAACTCTATTATATTTTTTAAATAATCTATTAATAAATCATTGTTCTTATTTTTCACATTAAAAACTACATTTACGTTCTCAATAGTATAAAAAGATTCTTTTAATTTATTTATAAATTCTTCATATAGATTTATTTCTAAAGTATCAGTTATATCTATATAAAAACAATAATTAGTCTTTTCTTTATTAGCAACTATTTTTTCTAATTTAGCACTTTTTAAATATTCTGTACATTCATTAGATAAATTTAATTTTTCTATTAATGTATTAATTTTAGAGTCCATACTACCACCTAATATATAGTATATCAAAAATAAAATTCATTTTAAAGAAAAAACAAAAAAATAATCAAAGTTTCCTTTGACTATTTTTGTTTTACGTTTTCTTTTTCTAATTCCATAGATGAATCATCTTTTTTATCTTTTAATGTATCAGTTAAATTCTTTAACCAATCCAATTTTTTTGTAGTAAATAAATTATCCATAGCAACGATTAATTCATTTCTATTAATATAATCTCCTTCTGGAAGGTTATTATCTTTTATTTCTCCTATTTCAATTTCTTTTACTATTTCGTCAGCTTTTCTTTTTCCAAATACTCTAAGCAAATCTAATTTACCTATTTTCTTCTCTTTTATTAATTTTATTGTACTACATTTCTTTATTTTAGATTTAAAATTTTCTATTGCTGTTTTAGATAAGTTATATTCTTTTCTTGTCTCTTTTACTATATAAGATCTACCTTTAGTTTTATTAAATAAATTATCTACCGCTTCATTTATATTTTCATCATAAACATATTCACCACATGGTAACATAATGCCATCTTCTTGTTTTAAATTAACAGTACCATTAACCTCATAATTACCATTATCTTTTTTTGAACTTATATAATATTCATTTTCCCCTAATTTTTCTTTACTTCCATTTAATTTAACTGATTTTAAATTATTAGCTTTTTCAACTACATCGTTATAAATAGTTTTTAATAAATCACTATATTTATCTACAACTACATTTCCATTTTTTTCTTCATATTTAGAAGCAACTGGATCATTTATTTCTATAACATCTGAAGAATCAATAACACCAAGATCCTCTTCTGGTTCAATAACATTTTCATTATTAACATTATTTTGAATATCTTTTCTTCTATTATATTCTTCTTTTGTTAATTCAGTTAAACCTAAATATTCGTCTATCTTTTCTAAAGATTTATTAATATCATTTAACTGATGAATAACTGAGATTTGTTCTGACAAAGTTTGAGTTAAATCTTGATTACCTTTTGAAATTTCATTACTTTCTTCATATAATCTTCTCCATTCATCACTATTTATTACTTGGTTTTGATCATTATATTCATATTTGAAATTTGAAAGTTTATCCATTATTTCATTAAATTCTTGTTTACGTTGTTTTAATTCTAAAGCAGTTTGTTCATATAATTCTTGTTGTGGCTTTAACTCTAAAAGATCCTTATTCAATCTTTTTTGTTCAGCAAATAATTGTTTTCTTAAACTATTTTTTATTTCTACTAATTCTCTTAAATCTACCCTATTGTAATCAGATTTATTATTTAAATTTTCCAAACTTTGTTTCTCTGTTCTTTCTTCTTCACTTACCATTTTCAAGTTTGTTATTTGATTAATTAAACTTTCTTCTTTTGCGTCAAAATCAGTTTCAAGTTCTTTTAATTTTTTATCATATTCTTGTTCTAAATCTTTTCTTAACATAGAACCATAACTTGCAAAAAAGTTCGAATCAGTATTTAAAGACTCACTAATATATTCATCAATTTCTATTTCTTTTTTTTCTTTGAAATCTTCTATAGCAACTTTTCTTCGTACTCTTAAATTTTCCAATTCAATTTCCAATTCTTTTCTTTTATTTATTCTTTCAGTTTTCATTTCTTGAATTTTTAATCTAGTTTCAGATTTATCATTTTCTAAAGCTATAGTAGCACTTTCTATTTCCTTTTTTTTATCAAAATAAGGTTTCATTATATTTTCTAATATGTCTAAATTATTTTCCATTTTATTCCCTCCACAAAAATTACGAGTATTTTAACACATTTTTATTATTCGTCAAACTCATTTTTTTCATCTTTTGATAATGCAAATTGACTTAAAACATAATCTAACTCCATATTATCCTTAATTTCTTCTAAAATAACATCTTCACCCTTAATTTTTTCAGTAGCTATTACTATATCTAAAGGCTTAAAATTACTAATTAAAAAGATATAACGAATATTATGAAGATTCATAATATTTAACACTATATATTCTTTATCATTATCTAATTTTACTAATTGTCCTACTTTCAACATATTTTCCCTTCCATTCTAACTTTCTACATATTCACAAACTAATGAATTATCACTTAAAACTCCATAAATTAATTTATCTTTATCTACTTTTTCGTTTGTTTTAGGATTAATTAAATCATTATCTACATTTCCATATATAATTAATTCTTCTATAACTATTTCTATTTCGTTGCCAACAGTAAATTTTTCTTTAAAATCATCCATATTAGCATATATATAATTTTCTCCTGCTAAGCATAAATTATCAACCATATCAGTATATTTTTTCTCCTCATCTACACTTGTAATATTGAGAAGAGTTGGAAAACTTACTAAAAAAATAGCAGCTAATATTAATATGATTGCAACGAATTCTATTAAAGTAAATCCTTTAGTATTCATTATTATCACCTATCATATAAATTTTATCATAATTTATAGTTTAATTCAATAAAAGAATTAACAGTATAATAAAATTTGTTATCAAAAAAAATAAAGAATTAATGTAATTTCTTTATTTTCTTATTTATTTTTTTTACTAACTTTTCATTATTATCCACTGTATCTTTATTCAATAAACTATTAGATTGCAAAACACATATCATTCTATTATAAAAAGTTTGATCTCTAAATACTATAGGATTTTCTTTTAACATCATATTTAAACTTTGATAATATAACTCACATTCCTTTAAATCAGGTAAAAACTCGTTTACAAATGTAATATCATCTACATCATCAGTATGACTTACGAGAACAAAAAAGTCATTACAAATAGAATCATGAACATTACTTATTTCATCTATTATTTCCGCATCTTTAGCTTTAAAAAGGTATTTAAAGTTATTTGTTCTATCATATAGCTGGATCCTATAAAATATTAATGATCTATCTTTTTCTTGATTATTCATAATTCTTATAATATCATTTACAAGTTCTATTCTATCTTTTCTTTTTTCATCTTTATATTCTCTTGCTTGCATTAAAAACTTATTAATATTATTTATAACATCCTTACTTAGGTCATTATTTCTACTATGAAACTCTACTATATTCTTTAATGACTCTATAATTATCAAATCAAATATACTAGTATTTTCTTCATAATCATCATAAAAATCAAACATTATTTGATAAATTAATTTTCTTGTTTTATATTCATTTATAGACTCACTCATATTTATCTTCCTTTAAATATTTATATACTTCTTCATATTTTTTTACAGGTATAAATTTTATTTTTTCTTTTATTTCTAGTGGGATTGAATCTAAATCGCTTACATTTGAAAATGGTATAAATATTGTATCTATATTATTTATATAAGCACCTATTACTTTTTCTTTTAATCCACCTATTTTAAGTATATTACCTCTTAAAGTAATTTCACCAGTGAAAGCGATATTTTTACTAACACTCATATTAGATAAAGCACTAATTAAAGCAGTAGTTATTGATATACCAGCACTAGGCCCTTCTTTTTTTATAGCAATATTAGGTATATTTATATGTATATCATCTTTAAATATATTATAATCTATATTAAATAATTCATAATTAGCTTTTATATAACTTAAAGCTATTTTGGCACTTTCTAAGATAACGTCTCCTAAAGAACCTGTCAAAATTATATTTCCATTACCTTCATAATGATTAACTTCTATTGATGTTATATCTCCACCACAATTTGTATAAACTAAACTATTTATAATACCCACTTCACTAATTATTTCTTCTTTTTCATATACTTTTTTACCTAAATAATCTTCTATATTTTTAACAGTTAAAACAATTCTTTTATTACTTATTACTTTATTAGTCACTATTTTTCTAACTATTTTAGATATAAGTCTTTCTAACTCTCTAATACCCGATTCTTTTGTATAGTATCTAATTATATTTAATATTTCACCATCACTTATTTTTATATTACCAATACCATGTCTAGAACATATTGTAGGTATTAAATGAGTTTTTACTATTTCTAATTTTTCTAATTCAGTATATCCATTTATATTTATTATTTCTAATCTATCTTTTAATTCTTCTGGAATAGCATCTATATTATTAGCTGTAGTTATAAAAAGCACATTAGATAAATCATATTCTTCTTCTAAATAATGATCTTTAAAATATTTATTTTGATTAGAATCTAATACTTCAAGTAAAGCACTTCTAGGATCACCCTTATAATTACTAGACATCTTATCTATTTCATCTATTAAGAATACTGGATTAGAACTTTTAGCTCTTCTTATACCATCTATTATTTTCCCTGGGGATGCTCCTATATAAGTTCTAATATGTCCTTTAATTATAGCTTCATCATCAACACCGCCAACACTAACTTTTACAAACTTTCTACCTATACTTTGGGCAATAGAAAAAGCTAAAGTTGTTTTCCCTACTCCAGGAGGGCCTACTAAACAAATTATAGGAGTATCAACACTACTAGAATACTTTTTTACAGCTAAATATTCTATAATTCTAAGTTTTACTTCATCTAAAGCATAATGACTTTTATCTAAATTTTCTTTTATCAAATTAAAATCTTCTATATCACTCGTATTATTATTCCAAGGAAGATTAATCATAAAATCAATATAATTTCTAACTATACTTAATTCTGGAGACATGCTAGACATATTCTCGTATCTATCTATCTCATAAAGTATTTTATTTTTTATATCATCACTTGTATTTAATTCATCTACTTCTTTTCTTAAATTTTCTATTTCTTCTTCTTTAGGAGATGTTTCTCCTAATTCACTTTTTAATAATTTAATCTTTTCTTTTAAATAGAAATTCTTTTCATCATTATCTAATTCTTTTTTTACTTTAGTATCGATATTCTTTTCTATATTAAATAATTGTTCTTCTTTGTACATATCTTCAAGTATCATTTCTACTCTTTTTACTGGATCTATTTGAAGTAAATACTCTAGTTTTTTAGATATTTCTACTGGAAGATAATTTACTATTATATCTGTTATTTTATTCAAATCTGTTGTGTCAGATATTAAAGATAATAAACTATTACTCATATACGGAACTTTATTAATATAATTTTCTAACTCCACATTTAATTTTCTAAGTATACCTCTATTAGTCTCTTCAGCTATAACTATATTTCTTATAGAAGAAACAATCGATTCTATTGAATCTTTTGATATATTTATATATTCAAGAATATGTGCTCTTTTAATTCCTTTTAAAACTACTCTAACTTTACCATTAGGAAGCTCTAATTTACGAGTTATATGAGCTATTGTACCAATCCGTGGTAATTCATTAATTAATATATTTTCATCTATTCCATTTTGAGTTACTATAAGTAAGTTGTTATCATGAAATAACTCAGATTCGTCTATTATATTTTTACTTACTTCATCATCAAACTCTAATTTAATTTCTGCTTCAGGCAAAAGGATAGTGCCTTTTAATACTACAACTGGTAAATTAAATTTCATTAAAAAGCACCTCCTGTAAATTGTTTTTTATTATAGTTAAACAAAGTACAAAAGTCAATAAAATTTTAGTTTTTTGAATAAGTTTTTTTAATATTCATATATTTAATTAGAAAGTAGGTAAATTATGGAAAAAATAGAGATTATTAAAAGTATTACTGAGCGTACTGGAGGAGACTTATATTTGGGTGTTGTTGGAGCTGTACGTACTGGTAAATCCACATTTATAAAGAAGTTTATTGAGAATTTAGTTGTTCCTAATATTGAAGATGAATATGAAAAGAAAAGATGTTTAGATGAAATACCTCAATCTGCTCAAGGTAAAATGATTATGACTACAGAACCTAAATTTGTACCTAGTAATGCAGCATCTATTAATATAGATGAATTTAGCTGTAATGTAAGATTAGTTGATTGTGTTGGATATGTTATCGAAGGAGCTAAAGGGTATGAAGATGAAAATGGTCCTAGAATGGTTAGAACTCCATGGTACGATGAAGAAATACCATTCATAGAAGCTGCTGAAATAGGTACTGAAAAAGTTATAAGAGATCATTCTAGTATTGGTATTGTGGTTACTACAGATGGTTCTTTTGGTGAAATATCTAGAAGTAATTACGTAGATGCAGAAACTAGAATTGTTAATGAATTAAAAGAAATTGGTAAACCTTTTATAGTCATTTTAAACTCTGCTCATCCTACTCTACCTGAAACTGAAAGATTAGCAGAAAAATTAAAAGATGAATATAGAGTTCCTGTACTTCCTTTATCTATAGAAGGTATGAGTGAAAAAGATGTATACTCAGTCCTTAGAGAATCCTTATACGAATTCCCTGTTACCGAAGTTAAAGTTAATATGCCAGATTGGATAGCTTGTTTAAATCCAAATAATTCATTAAAAAGCGAATATATAGAAAAAATTAGGGAAAGTGTTGTTGAGGTAGATAAGTTAAGAGATATTGAACATATAACATCTCACTTTGAAAATTGTGAAAAAATAAAAAAAGCATATATCTCTAACGTTGATACTTCTACTGGTATAGTTACAATTAATTTAGAAGCGCCTGATAATTTATATGACGAAGTATTAAAAGAAACTATGGGAATAAGTGTTAGAAGTAAAGCTGATTTATTAATGTTATTCCAAGATTATAATGAAGCTAAAGTAGAATATGATCAAATAAAATCAGCTCTTCAAATGGTTAGAACTACAGGATATGGGGTTGCTTGTCCAACATTAAAAGATATGAAACTTGAAACTCCTGAAGTAGTGAAACAAGGAGCTAGATATGGAATCAAACTTAAAGCAGTTGCTCCTTCAATACATATGATTAGAGTTGATGTTGAATCTACTTTTGAACCTATTATTGGTACAGAACTTCAAAGTAAGCAATTGATAGACTATCTTATGAAAGATAAAGATACTGATCCAGGGGCTATATGGAAAAGTGAAATATTTGGAAGAAGTATTGATAACATAGTTAAAGAAGGAATACAAGCAAAACTTTCACTTACTCCTGAGAATGCTAGATACAAATTACAACAAACACTTACTAAATTAGTTAATAAAGGATCTGGTAATTTATTTGCAATTGTAATATAAAAAACTGACAATGTCAGTTTTATTTTTTTAATACTTTATTTTTAGTATTTAAACTATTTACTATTTCATATATATGTTTTTCACATAAACCAAAACTATCACCAAAATTCATTAATAACGAATTTCGTCTTATCTTACTTGTTTGAATTAATTTATCTTTCAATTCATAAAACAAATTTGGATCATCGTCTATTATAACAAAATTATCTACATCATCTCTTGATGACAACCACTCTTGTATTTGCTCTTCTCTACTATTATTATTCATAGGTATAGTATCATATAATTCCACATCATAACCTAAAAATTTAACATAAAGATTTTTACCTCTAAGACATGTTGGAACAATTTTATCATTTTCTTTTTTAAAATAATGTCTAAAAGTTGAAGTCAAAACTAGTTTGGCACCAGTTTGATCTATTATTCTTTTTAAATATTCCAATCTAAATCCATCTACTTCTATGTTAGATACTACAGCTGATCCATATCTTTTATATAACGTCTCAAATGTTTCAGCAGTGTTTAAAACGCCATCTATATCAAGAAATATAACTTTCATAAAAATCCCCCTCAAATTCACTTGAGAGGTATTATAACACATTTTTTAATTATATACAACTTTACTATTTTCCAATAATTTCATCATTTCTAATTTAGTTAGATTTTCTTTTATTTTTAAATATATTTCCTTATTTTCTATAAGTACGTTAACTTTATTTAATATATAATAAGGTATGTCTTCAACTAGATATAAAAATTCAGTATTAATAGTCATTATTCTCATATCTACTTGATTCTTATAATAATCATAATAATCTAAATCTTCTTTTTCTAAATGAAAAACGACTCCATAATATTTATCTACATATACATTTATATCATAAAAACCTTCTATTACTATATCATATTTATTTTTTAAAGTCTTAAATAATTTCTTTAGATATTTTTCTAAATCGTCTTTATTATTAAAGTCAATATTGTCTATTAATTCTTTTTTTATATAAATATCTAACGTAAAATTATCAATAAACCTAATACTCACTTTATCACCTATTTTATAGTATGAAAAAAGAACAAATAATCTACATTGTTCTTTCAATTTTATCATAAATTTCTTTTTTACCCACTTTAGTAACATTTGAAAACATTATAAAGTCATCACCTACTACTAAATCTAATTCTTCAAGTATCATATTTCTTTGTTTTTGATGAAGTGTTATACCTACTTTATCTGTTTTAGTAGCAACTATTGTTACTGGTATTTTATAATGTTTTAAATAATTATACATCATTAAATCATCATTAGATGGTTTATGTCTAAAGTCTATTAACATAAATACCTGTTTTAAATTAGGTCTATTTTGTAAATAATCTTCCATCATTAAACCAAATTTCTTTTGTTTTTTCTTACTTAACATAGCAAATCCATATCCAGGAGCATCCACTAAATAAAATTTATCATTTACATGATAAAAATTTATTGTTTGTGTTTTTCCTGGTGTAGCTGATGTTCTAGCATAATTTTTTCTATTTATTAAAGTGTTTATAAAACTACTTTTACCTACATTACTTTTTCCAACTAGTAAGTATTCAGAATGATTGTCAGTTGGATACTGACTTCGTCTTACCGCACTAATTTTCAAATCAACACTTGAAATTTTCATTTTTTCACTCCTTTAAAAAAGATAAAAAGATTATAACACGTTATATTTTTTTTGTCAAAAGTTATTATTTAAATTGAAAAAGCTTTCTAATAATAATATTTATTTATAACTGTCTAATCAATGAAGTTGAATTAACCCTACCGGATAGCCTATTTTTTTCATCATACTTTAACTCATACTTTTTTAGTAGCAATCTGTTTATATTTAATTATTTAAATACTCATTTCTTTAATACGATTTCCTATTATAATTTTAACATTTATAATTTGAATTGTAAATAAGATAAATTAATATAAAATTTAGTTTGTTCGATTGTTTTAATTATATACAAATGGTATAATCACATATAGGAAACATCAGTTGTTGAGTGTCTACCTCTAATCTTGAAAAAGAAAGGAGGTCTGATAAAAATGAAGAAAAGAATTTTTATAATAAAAGTTCTTAGATACATTGCTATCATTTTATTTCTCCTATCTTTATTGGTAGCAGTTATAAAAAAATGACACTCATTCGCATTTGAATAAGTGTCGCATCTAAATTTATTTAGGTAGACATTCAACTCGCAAAAACTGAATGTTTCCTTTTTTATTTTATGCAAGTTTCCTTGACACATTCATAATAACACATTTTTTATTTTTTTTCAAGTTTACCTAGTTTTATTTTTTGTACTATTTAACTCACTTATATACATATCATTAAACTCTTTAGTTAACTCTTTTATTTCATCTAAACCTATTTCACCAACTAATTCATCCATCAATGGTTCTAAAAGGAAGTAATCCTCACTTAAAAGTTGTACTATTTTATTTTTCAATTCTTCTGATACATTTGAATTATCTAGTATGTAGTTTAAATGCATCATATCTATTTCTTTTCCTTTTTCTTGCCTTTTTACGCTATCTTCATAATTTATTTCAGAATAAAAATGTCTATCTAAACTAATATTATTCTTTTTAGCAAACTTATTTACAAATTGCCACATTTTATTAGCCGCACTTCGATCATTTAATCCGTTAGAGTAACCATTTGATGATACTAAAAATGAATCATAGCCTAAATCACTTAAAACTTTAGAAACTGCTGCTTGCTGATTACCTCTAAATACATAAACTTTAAATTTCTTTAATTGTTCTAAAAATTCTAAATTATTTGAATTTTCTTTAAAATAATTTTCATCTATTAATATATAACATTCACTAGATAATTTCATATCATTATCAAAATAAACATCTTCTACTCTCAATGACTTTAAAGATTCATCTAAATGATATTTTAATGGTTCAAAAATCACAAAAGGCTTACCTTCAAAATTTCCATAAGCTGTTGAGCCAACTAATCCATTAATAGTAAAGTGTATCGTTCTTCTTAAAGTTTCAAAGCAAACTTCAAATTGAGCAAGTTCATTTGAATACTTTTCCCCTTCATCACCCATCATATAATAATTAGGATATTTTTCCTTTAATTTTTTTGATATAGATTCTCCAATAAAAGATGATTTACCAAAACCATATGCATTTCCATTTATAGGTGTTTGTACTATACCATCACTAGGAAAAATATCAGTAGTTCTTACAAGTATACAATCATTTATTGTATACTCTTTATCACTATAATCTGTTGAATCACCTTTTAATTCAACATCTGTTGTATCTATAAACTTTATTTTTTCTTCCATAAAAAGCCTCCTAAGTTAACCATTAACAATATATAATAAATAATATAAAGAATGTTACCCAATTTTATCATAGGAAATATATTACCAATTACTATTAAATTTATATTACCTAAATAATGTGTCATAAATAAGGAATAAAGTAAATTTATTAGTACTAATCCATAAAATATGTAATTAGTATTTTTATATTTGGTTTTAAAATTTATTATTGTCATAATAGCTAAATAAATAATACTATTAAAAAAATAAAAATATATATTATTTATAGGATTACTAAATTTTAAAGTTAAAATAGATTTTATGTAATAATAACCTATTAAATTAATTAACACTATATTTAAACCTAATACTACATATTTAATTATTCTTTTATTTTTATTTAGTATTAAAACTATAACAAGTAATATGCACCCTATTATAATAGAATAAAATATATTATACTTAAATGCATTTAATAATAATTTAAATGTATCTATAATATTATAATTCAAACTCATTTAATTAAACTATCCCCTGTCATTTCATTAGGTATTTCCATATTCATAATATCTAATATTGTAGGCGCTATATCAGCTAACTTTCCATTTTTTAAAATATAATTATCGTCTGTAATTATAAATGGTACCAAACTTGTAGAATGACTAGTTATAATGTTATTATTCTCATCTAACATATAATCGCTATTTCCATGATCCGCTGTTATAACTAAAGTAAAACCATTTTCCATACACTTAGTATATAACATTCCAACGCATTCATCTACTACTTCTACCGCTTTTACAGTTGCATCAAATACACCTGTATGACCTACCATATCTCCATTAGCAAAATTAAGCACTATAAAATCATAATCTTTCATTAGTTTAAATAGTTTATCTGTTATTTCATAAGCACTCATTTCTGGTTTTAAATCGTAAGTAGCTACTTTTGGAGAAGGTATTAAAACTCTATCACAATTAAATAAATTTTTTTCTACTCCACCATCAAAGAAATAAGTAACATGTGCATATTTTTCTGTCTCTGCAATTCTTAATTGCTTTAAGCCTTTATTAGATAAATACTCTCCTAAAGTATTATCTAGTTTTTGAATTTCAAATGCATTTTTACATACAACCTCATCACTTACTGGCATCATAGTAACAAGTTTTATATTTTTAAATGTTTTGTGTGGAAATTCATTAAAGTCTTTATTACTTATTACTTTAAATAATTCTCTTAATCTATCTGGTCTAAAATTAAATGTAAGTATCCCATCATTATTACTAATAATACCATCTTTATTTATAAGCATTGGTTTTATAAATTCATCAGTTACGTCTTCTTGATAACTTTCTTCCATATATTTTATTGGTTCTTCGTAAGTCCTACCTAATCCATTAACAATAACATCATAACATTTTCTTATTCTATCCCAATTATTATCTCTATCCATAGCATAATATCTACCACTTATACTAGATATTTTACCAAAACCTAATTCATTTAATTTATCTTGTAATTGTTTTATAAATTCAATTCCAGAATTAGGAAGTGTATCTCTACCATCTGTAAATACATGTATATATACATTTTTTACATCCTTATCTTTACACATATCAAGTAATCCAAATAAGTGATCTATATGAGAGTGCACACCTCCATCACTAAGAAGTCCTAATAGGTGCAACTTCGAATCATTTTCTTTTACATGATTCATTACTTCATTTATATTTTCATTATTATATATTTTTTTAGTTTCAATCATATTAGTTATAAGTTCTAAAGGTTGATAAACTATCCTGCCAGCTCCTATATTAGTATGTCCTACCTCACTGTTTCCCATTTGACCTTTAGGAAGTCCTACCATATTACCACTCGCTTCTAGTAAACTATGTGGATACTTTTCAAGTAACATATTTAAATTGTTAGTATTAGCTGTTCTTACCGCATTACCATGATTTTCTTTTCTTATACCAATTCCATCCATTATGCATAATAATACTTTCTTCATATTATCACCTACTATAATTTTAACACAAACACTTGATTCTTTCAATTGATACTAGATAAAATTTTAGTTAAATATTCTTTGTCTTCTATTTTATTTATACCAAAGCATTTCTTCCCTAAATCCTTTAAACTAGCTCCAATGTGATACAAAGTGTTATCTATAATTAAAAATCTATCATGAAATATATTACTATATTTTATATTTAAATTAGGATATTGTTGATTAAATTTTGTTATATCTAATTTTGTTGGATAATGACTACTAGTTACTAACTCTACTTTTACTTTTTCTTTCTTATACACTAACATATCTAATATACTTTTATCTATATAATTATCTATTATAATAATTCTAACACTAGCTTCTTTTATTAACTCTATTATTAAACTGTAAGCATCATATATTTCTCCATTAAAAAATATCTTTTGGTTTTCTATCTTTTTTGGTTCTAACCTATCAAATAATTCATCTATTTTATCTTTACATTCAATCATTTCGTATTCTACTATAGTTAATCTTTTAAACATATCTTTATTTTCATTTATGAATTTTCTCATACTTATAAATGCATTAATTATTCTCTTACTTATTTCAACCGCTATATCACTTTTCAACATTCCTGCAAGCATCATCATTCCATGTTCTGTAAAAACATACGATAAATATTTGTTATGTTTTCCCCTCTCACTCTTTAAGGTCGCAAATTGCGACCTTAAAGAAAAAATTTTATTTGTTTCACTTTTAGTTAATTGAAAACAAAAATTTTCTGGAAATCTATCTATATTCCTCCTAACTATTTCATTAATTCTCTTTGTTTCATATCCATAAAGTTTAGCAACATCACTATCCAACATAACTTGTTTTCCTCTTATTTCATATATTAAATTCTCTATTTTTGTTTCTTCTAACATAAACACCTCCTACATATATCATTCCACAAAACTTTTCTATTTCCTTTTTTATTTCAAAAAAAAATAAGAAAAAATTAAATTTTCTTACTCCTTATAATCTTTCTTATTATCATCAAATATTCCTTCACATAAATCATCCATACTAACGCCTAATATTTTAGCTATCTTATACATAGAATAAAATGATAACGATTTTTGTCCACCTATACTTACAATATGTCTTAAATATTCATAAGAAATATCTATCTCTTCTGCAAATTCCATCAAGTTAACTTGTTTATCTCTACACATCTTTCTTAGATTAGTTCCTATTATAAATTGAACATCATCTTTAGATTTAAATTTATTAACTTTTTGCATACTACCACCACACATATTATCTCATACTTGTTTTGAGGAAGTATGCAAACGAGAAATTTGCAAAAAAGTAGTAATATTTTAATATTTAATAAATATAATCTAATAGATAAGACAGGAGGAATTATGATAAATAAAAAGAGTTTATGGTTTTTAACACTTTTCAGTTTAATTTTAGTATTAAGTATCTATTATATAACAATGCCAAGTGAATTGTTACTAACAACAAACGTAAACAACACATCTTTAGAAGAAAACAACGAAGAAGTTAATGTTGATATAGAAGAAAGCGATTTACTTGTCGCATTAAGGGTTGAATCTGATGAAGAAATGACTAGTCAAATAGAAGAATTACAACTTATCCTTACAAACGCAGAATCTTCTGTTGATGACAAAAATAAAGCATATGAAAAAATAAAAGAATTAAATGATACTAGAGGCGAAGAAGAAAAGTTAGAAACTCAAGTTAAAGATGTTTATAAACTTGATTCATTTATAAAAATTAATGATAATCAAATACAAGTAACAATCAATAGTTCAGAACACTCAGAAAATCTGGCCAACAACATAATGAGAACTATACAATCTAATTATGAAGAGTCAAAATATATAACTGTTAAATTTCAAAAATAACTCAATTGAGTTATTTTTTTTTGGGTATATGCAATCACTTAATAAACTTTAGAACATACAATAATATGAGAAAATATAAACCACTCTATTAGGAAGTGAGGTAAAAATGAAAAAAAGCATTTTAACTAAAAGAGAGAAACAAGTATTTGAAATGCTAATAATAAATAAAACAACTAAAGAAATAGCTAATTCTTTAAAAATAAGCGAAAAAACAGTTAGAAATCATATTTCAAATGCTATGCAAAAATTAGGGGTTAAAGGTAGAGCTAGTGCTGTTGTAGAATTATTAAGGCTTGGAGAAATTTCTTTATAAAACGTATTTTATACGTTTTTTTACATATATTTTTATAGGTGATTTAATGTTAAAGAATTTTTATATAAAAAAATTAATGGTGTGTGGAATAGTTATATTTGCTATATTTCTTATTTATATTATTCCAACTAATGAAAAAGAAAAACTTCAAGTTTTAGAAGAAGTTGAATATGTAAATACCGAGATTAATACTGCTACTATATTCTTAAGTGACTCTAATAATTACTTAGCTATGGCTAAAATAGTCGTTAAAAATAACGATGTTGAAAATAAAGCAAAAGAATTATTAGAAGCTTTAATCATAGATGGTACTAAACAAGATAATATACCTAATGGATTTAAAGCTATTATTCCTAGTAATACTAAAATTAGAAGTTTAACTTATAACGAGGGTGTTATTAAAGTAGATTTTACTAGTGATCTTATGAATACTAGTGCAGAAAACGAAGAAAAGATTATAGAAGCTATCGTATATACTCTAACAAGTATTGAAGATGTAAAATTTGTAATTATTTATATGGAGGGAAATATATTAACTACCCTACCTCAATCTAAAACAACACTACCTTCTACTCTTGATAGAAGTTTTGGTATAAACAAAGAATATGATTTAAATAATACTAAAGATATAAATAAAACTACTATATATTATATAAGTGAATTTAATAATAACGAATATTACGTACCTGTTACAAAAGTAACTAATGATGAAAGAAGTAAAATAGAAATAATAATAGATGAACTTAGTAGTACTAACGTATATAAAACTAATCTAATGAGTTATTTAAATAGTAATACTGAACTACTTTCTGTTAATGAATTAGAAGAAGAATTAGTAGTTAATTTTAATAGCGCTATTTTTAATGATATTAATACTAAAGAAATATTAGAAGAAGTTATATACACTATTTCTATGTCAATAAATGATAATTACGATATAAATACAGTAGTTTTTAATGTTGAAGATGAAGAAATTTACAAAAAAGTGCTTAAAAGTATTGAATAATTTATAAATTTATTATATAATTATCTTGTTCTTTTGAACGAGATGTCTCAGTAGCTCAGCTGGATAGAGCATCGCCCTTCTAAGGCGAGTGTCAGGGGTTCGAATCCCTTCTGGGACACCATCTTAGTATTAAACTTGGACTTACGGTTCAAGTTTTTATTTTTGTAAATTAACAAATTAAATCAAGTATATTTTACATTTCATACACATATTTAGACATTTCATACATTTTTATTGAAATTAAAATTTTTATATAATAAAATCTAAACCGTAATATTTAGAAAGGAGTGTGATTGTTATGAGATATATTACAAGCAATCATTCAAGTTTTAAAATTTCTAGCAATCATGCTTTAAATTTTAAAATTTGGATGAAATCCAAAGAATCATTATAATAAGGAAAGGAAGTGTATGAATGATCTTGGATAAAGAAATATCAGGCAAGATAATTAATACACTTGTTATTTTGCTATAAGAAGTATTTTATCTTGCCTATAAAGAAAGGTGAGAATTATGAAAATAAAAGTTTTTTTGAGTATGCATCATAATCTCATTATTTCTGTTATAGACATAATACAAATAATAAATATTTTTATTGATTCTAAATTAGTTTCAATTTTAATAATTATTATTAGAAATTTAATGAGAGAAAAAAATGATGTATAAAAGAGTAGACATAAATTTATGCCTACTCTTTTTATTTTATTTCTATTTTTTCTTTTCCACCCATATAAGGTTGAAGTGCTTTCGGAATATTTATACTTCCATCTTCATTATAGTTGTTTTCAATTACCGCAATCATTCCACGAGGAGAAGCAACTACTGTATTGTTTAAAGTTGAAACTAGATAATTTCCATTTTCGCCTTTTGCTCTAATACCAAGTCTTCTTGCTTGAGCATCGCCTAATGTTGAACAAGATCCAACTTCAAAATATTTTTGTTGTCTTGGACTCCAAGCTTCAACATCACAAGATTTAACTTTTAAATCAGCTAAATCACCACTACAACATTCAAGAGTTCTTACTGGTACATCTAAACTTCTAAAGAATTCTACAGTATAACTCCACATTTTATCATACCAATCCATCGCTTCTTCTGGTTTACATAGTACTACCATTTCTTGTTTTTCAAATTGATGAACTCTATAAATTCCTCTTTCTTCAATACCATGAGCTCCTACTTCTTTTCTAAAACATGGTGAATATGAAGTAAGTGCCATTGGTAATTCACTTTCTTTTACAATTTGCCCTTTAAATTTACCAATCATAGAATGTTCACTAGTACCTATAAGATATAAATCTTCACCTTCTATTTTGTACATCATATTTTCCATTTCAGCAAATGACATAACACCAGTAACTACATCGCTTCTGATCATAAAAGGTGGTACACAATAAGTAAATCCTTTATCAATCATAAAATCTCTTGCATAAGAAAGCATAGCTGAATGAAGTCTAGCAATATCTCCCATTAAATAATAAAAGCCATTACCACTGGTTCTTCCTGATGCATCTTTATCAAGACCATTTAATGCATTTATAATATCTGCATGATATGGAATTTCAAACTCAGGAACAATAGGTTCACCAAACTTTTCTATTTCTACATTTTCACTATCATCTTTACCTATTGGTACACTATCAGCAATAATATTTGGAATAATCATCATTTTTTCTCTTATTACTTTTTCTAACTCTTCTTCTTTTCTACCAAGTTCCTCTAATTCATTTCCATATTTTGAAACTTCCTCTTTAACTTTTTCAGCTTCATCTTTCTTTCCTTCTCTCATAAGAGCACCTATTTCACTACTCTTAGAATTTTTTAAAGCTCTTAAATCATCACCTTTTTTCTTACATTCACGATACTCTATATCTAATGCCTCTATTTCATCTACTAAAGGTAACTTCTCCTCTTGAAATTTCTTCTTAATATTTTGTTTTACTAATTCTTTGTTTTCTCTTATTAATTTAATATCTATCATATTATCCCTCCTTAAAACAAATAAAAGACCACCATTAGGAGTGTATAACACGGTACCATCCTAACAATAGTCTTAATTAGCATAACGGCATTGCCGGGAATGATTAATTCCTCTTCGGAGTAGATTCATAAAATACAAGTGTTAATTCTCACCAACCATTAACTCTCTTAAAAATAATATTTTACTACTATTCTCCATCAACGATTTATGAATTTATTTTAACACTTTATATCTTATAAGTCAATATTATTGTTTATAAACATATTGATATGATTTTTCTTGAACCATTTGATTTGAATTTTCTAATTGTGTACTTTGTTGTTTCGTTAAACTATTCTTCTTAGCCTTAGCAATTCCTTTACAAAATAATCTAAGAACTCTTTTACCTTGCTTAGTATTAGATTTGCTATATATATCACTCATTAAATTTTGAACTTCTTCTGAAGTCATTCCTTCTTTACAAGCTACACCTACATAACTTAAATAATCTCTTTGCATACTATCACCTATTATTATTTTACCTAATATAAAAATATTATTCAATATTATTTTAATTATTTTTATTTCATTTACACATCATAGGACAAAATGTGTAAAGCATATATTATTCTGAGGTGTTTTATGTTTAATTTTTTAAAGAAATTATTTAAAGATTTTTATATTTTTAGTGCTGCATATTCTAACAATAGTTTTCCTGATCCACTTACAAAAGAAGAAGAGGATTTATATGTTGAAAAAGCTAAACTTGGTGATAAAGAGGCACGTTCTAAACTTATAGAACACAATCTTCGTTTAGTAGCACACATAGTAAAAAAATATGATACAAAAAATGAGGATACTGATGACTTAATAAGTATTGGAACTATTGGGCTTATTAAAGGTGTGGATAGTTATTCTAAAAAGAAAAACACTAGACTAACTACGTATGCAGCGAGATGTATCGAAAATGAAGTGCTTATGCATTTTAGAAATAATAAAAAAAGAAGTAAAGATATAAGCATTAATGATTCTATTGGATTTGATAAAGAAGGTAATGAGATAACTATTATTGATATATTAAAAACTCCTACTCCTGATTTTGCTCTAGATTTACATAAGGAAAATAATATTGCAGATTTAAAAACATATTTCACAGTTTTGACAGATAGAGAAAAACAAATTATTACACAAAGATATGGTTTAGATGATAATGATGAAATTACACAAAAAGAAATAGCTAAAAAATTAGGTATATCTAGAAGTTATGTTTCAAGAATTGAAAAAAGAGCATTAACTAAAATACTCCGTGAATTTTTAAAAAACAATAAAGATGCTTAATCCTTATTGTTTTCTTTTAAATAATTATCTAATAATTTTATTAATTCTTCCTTAGTAATTGTTTTAAATATATTTTCTTTTAATTCTTTAGTATTTGGCAAGCCCTTTAAATACCAAGCAGCATGACTTCTTATTTCCAAGAGTGCTACCTTATACGGTTTAGTTTGAATTAATAAATCTAAATGTCTTTTTATCATATTTATTTTTTCTTCTAAAGATACTTCTTTAGGCTCTATACCTTCTTCTAAATAATCAATACATTCTTTTATTAACCAAGGATTACCTAAGACTCCCCTACCTATCATGACAGCATCACATTTAGTTTCTTCAATCATTCTTTTAGCATCGTAACAACTATTTATATCACCATTACCTATTACAGGTATACTTACATTTTCTTTAACTTCTTTAATTATATCCCAATTAGCTTTCCCGCTATATCCTTGACTACGTGTTCTTGGATGAACTGTTATTGCACTTGCTCCAGCACGTTCTATTACTTTAGCAATTTCAACTGCATTTATACTATTTTCATCCCATCCACTACGTATTTTAACAGTCACAGGTATTGGAACACACTCAACAACACTTTTAACAATTTCATATACTTTATCTGGATTTTTTAAAAGAGCACTTCCTGCTTGAGAACCTATAGCTACTTTTGGGACGGGACATCCCATATTTATATCTATTATATCTGGTTTCATATTTTCATAAATATATTTAGCAGCAATAACAAAAGATTCCTTATCACTCCCAAATATTTGCTGACTAATAGGTCTTTCAAAATCAGTCATATAAAGCATATCAACTGTTTTTTTACTCCCATACATTATTGCTTTATCACTAACCATTTCAGCAACTATTAACCCAGCTCCCATTTCTTTTATTATAGTACGATATGCACTATTAGAAATTCCCGCCATAGGAGCAAGTACTACATTATTTTTTAATTCTATATTACCTATCTTAAACATAAGACCACCCATATCAATTTTAACACATATTATCTTTTTTTAAAACTAATTTAATTGGTAAGTACTAAATAAAACTCTTTCATCAGTTATATATTTTACAACTATTTCATTATTCTCTTTACAAAGAATTATACCAATAGTTTTATTCATATAATCTTTCTTTATATTACTATCTATATAACTCATATAATATTTAATCTGACCTATATCTGTTGGCATTAACTTCCTTATCTTTAACTCAATCACTATAAAGCAATTTAATTCATAATTAAAGAATAATAAATCACATTTAAACTTTCCAAGTCTATATTCGCTCCCTACATACGTAAATCCATATCCTAATTCTAATAAAAATTCTTCTATCTTTTCTAATATAAACTGTTTTAAAGCTTTCTCACTTAATTTATCTATCTTTTCATTGGTTCTAATAAATATTGGATTTTTTATCATATCTTTTATTGTTATTTCTCTACTTTCAGTTATTAATTCTATGTTATCTTTATATTCTAATCTTTCATATTCTTTATCTTTTATTTTTTGTATTAACTGATTTTTACTTAAATTTTGTTTTATACATAAATTTATATAATAGTTTCTTTTACTTTGTTCTTTAATTGGTAATATATATTTATAATGTGTCCAAGATAGTTGCCCCGGTGGGGCAACATTTTGAAACTGTAAATATAATTTTCTCATTCTAGATAAATTGGTATAATCGTAACCTTTTCCATATAAATTAGTTAACTCTCTACTCCATTCTTTAATTAATCCATTACCATATTTAGCTCTAGACTCTCCTCCTTGAGCCTCAACTATTAATCTACCTATTTCAAAATAAGTATTCAATGTTGAATTTTCTTCTATTAATCTATTTTTCTTTTTTAATACTATATCACTCTCTATTAATTCTTTTATATTATTTAAATAATTCATTTGATCACCTCTTATGTAAGTGTTATAACACAATAAAAATAATGAATCAAATGAACGTTTTTGTTAAATTGTAATAATGTTTTTACACAAGCAAAAAAATTACAGGTAAATTTTTAATTCCTGTATTTTTTATATTACAATTTTATAAAAACATCTAAATTAAAAAAGTTAATTAAATTAACTTATCTATATCTTTAGGTACCTTATCATTAACTACTGCATTAATTATTTTATCTTCTTGTTCTTTTGACACACTTTTACCAGTCATTTGACTTAAAGTTTGAATAACCTCTCTTAATGTCCCTTCATTTTTTAAATCATTTTGTTGTAACTTTTTAGCAAGTTCTAATATAGTCTCCTTACCAACACTAGTTTTTTGTTCTATTCTATTAAAGAATGAATCTGAAAATGCCATAAAAAAACCTCCTACATTAATATATGTAAGAAGTTTTTGTTTGACACTACTCTTCACCTTTACTTTTAAAATTTATAACTATTGGAGTTCCACTAAAATCAAAAGACTCTCTTATTTTATTTTCTAAATATCTTTCGTATGAAAAGTGTACTAAACCTTTACTATTTACTTGAATATTAAATGTTGGTGGATTAGTTCTTACTTGTGATGAAAAATATATTTTAAGTCTTTTACCTTTATAACTTGGAGGTAAATTTAACTCATAAGCATCATTAATAACTTTATTAAGTAAACTAGTCTTTATTTCTTTTTTACTATTTTCATAAGCACTTAATACTTCAGGCATAAGCGTATGTATTCTTTTTTTAGTTTTAGCACTTAAAAATACTATTTTAGCATAACTCATAAATTGGAAATTAGCAGCTATATCTTCTTTCCATCTTTTAATAGCTGTATCTTTATCTTCAATTAAATCCCATTTATTAACTACTATTACTATAGCTTTACCAGCTTCAAGAGCATATCCAGCTATATGTTTATCGTGCTCTATGATACCTTGTTCTGCATTTATAACAAGTACACATACATCAGATCTATCTATAGCTTTTAAACTTCTAAGTAAACTATACTTTTCTACATTTTCGTATATTTTACCTCTTTTTCTCATTCCAGCAGTATCTATAACTACATATTTTTCATTATTATAATTAAACTCAGTGTCTATAGCATCTCTTGTAGTTCCAGCAACATCACTAACTATAACTCTTTCTTCATTAAGTATAGCATTTACTAAACTACTCTTACCTACATTAGGTCTACCTATTATAGAAAATTTAACTACATTATCTTCTACATCTTCTTCAAATTTAGGAAAACTCTCAGTAATAGCATCCAATAAATCATAAATACCATCACCTTGTTCTCCACTTACTTTAATATAATTATCAAAACCTAATTCATAAAATTCATATTCTGTTTCTTTAATCTTTTTGCTATCACACTTGTTTATAGCAACTATTACTTTATTAGATATTTTCTTTAACATATCTCTAACTAAATAATCATCACTAGTTAAACCATCTTTACCATCTACTACAAATACAACAATATCTGCTTCATCAATAGCAAGACTAGCTTGAACTCTTATTTCCTTATTAAAGTCTTCATTACCAAGTTCTATACCACCAGTATCAATTAAATGAAATTTATAATCTCTATAACTTACACTTCCATATACTCTATCACGAGTTACACCTGGAGTATCCTCTATTATTGATAATTTCTTACCTACTAACTTATTAAATATAGTACTTTTTCCTACATTAGGTCTTCCTACTAAAGCAACAACAGGCTTCTTCATAAACTCAGCCCCTTTCCAAAACAAAGGTATTATATCATTAAATAAAAAAAAACTCAATATTTTGAGTTATTGAGTTTTTTAGTTAGTTTTTAAACTAGCTGTGAAGTAATATGTTCTGTTTCCTGAATCCCATGCATCTTTAACATATTTATCATCATCTGTTTTAACTTCTGGGAAACTTCCTGCACAAGCAACTTTTACTTGTGTTGAATCAGTTGTATCTTGTGCAATTGTACAAGTTACGTTATCATCAGTTGTTACTTCGACTTCAGTTGAAGAAGTAGTTACACTTTCAGCTACAGTAACTGAATCAACTGTAAAGAATCCTGCTGACTCTGCCATATATTCTCCAACTTTTGAAGGTGCAACACCATTATTTTTCATCATATATCCAGTGTAAGCATTTTGAACACCTGATTTAACTAATTCTGCTGATCTTTCAGCTGCACTTGTTCTAGCATCTTCAATAATTCCTAAAATTACTGGTGTAGCGATTAAAGCGATGATAGCTAAAATAACGATTACTGCCAATAATTCGATTAATGTAAAACCTTTATTTTTCATTTTCTCACCACCTTACCTTTTTTCTACACTAACAATATATCACAATTTGTTATTTTTTGTCAATATCATGAATTGAATTATTTATTGAATTTGATATCACATTAGACAACATTTGTATAACAAAGTCTATTTCTTTAGGAGTAACCATAAGATTATAACCTATAGGATTTAATACTTCATAAAGGAGCATTTGTAGTTCTTGTTCATCTAAAGTACCTACTAGTCCTAGTAATTCTTGTTTGTCTTTTTTATTTTCTTTTAATTCTTTTTTTAAATAATTTACGTTATTAAAAGTAAGTTTACTTTTAGGATTATTCATATATTCTTTATTAAAAGCATAATTTTTATAGATAAAGTTTATTGTATCTGAAACAATTACAGTAGCATCTACTACAGTTGGTACTCCAATAGCTATAACAGGAATACCTAATGTTTCATAGCTTATTTCTTTTCTTTTATTACCAATACCACTTCCAGGATGTATTCCTGTATCTGTTATTTGTATAGTTTTATTTAATCTTTCTATAGACTTACTAGCTAATGAATCTATAACTATTAAATAACTAGGTTTAATTTTTTTTACTACTGATTCTATAATGTCGCTAGTCTCTATACCAGTTTCACCCATAACACCTGGATTAATAGCTGCTAACCTCTTATAACCATCAGAAAGTTCATTTAATATATATAAGTGATTAGTAACAATTATATTATTTACTACTAAAGGGCCTAATGAATCTGGAGTTGATTTATCATTACCAAGACCTACAACTAGTCCAAAAGAACCTTTATCTAATTTTAATATATTTTTTAAAACAGTTGTTAAAGTACTAGTAACTTTTTCTCTATTGTTATAATCAGTAACATCTTCAAATTCTAGTGTTATATACTTACCTTTTTTCTTGTTCAAAGCATTAATACTTTCTAATTCTACATTAGTAACTTTAATATTATCTATAATTTCTGTTTTATGTTTAACTCCCTTTAATTTGCTTTTTTCTTCTACATAATCAATAGCTAAGTCTGTTCTTATCTGAAATTTACTTAAATCTATCTCTTTATTCATAAAATCACCATTATTATTTTAAACAAATTCGTTTATTTTATTGCATTTTCTTTATTTTTTTGTTAAAATATGTGTATATGTGACTTGGAGGTGAACTTATGGCAAATATGAAAAATGCTAAAAAAAGAGTTTTAGTAAATATTAAAAAAGAAAAAGCTAACAATGAATTTGAAGCTAGTATGAAAACTGCTATTAAAAATGTAGAAAGAGCTGTTGCTTCAAAAGATAAAGAAAAAGCTAATGATAAATTAAAAGTAGCTATTAAAGCAATAGATAAAGCTGCTCAAAAAGGAGTAACTTCTAAAAACACAAGTGCTAGAAACAAATCTAGATTAAGTAAAAAAGTTAATTCAATGGAGTAATTATTTACTTCTTTTTTTATATTTTATTTACACTTTTCAATATAAAATTAAATTAAATAATTTATTTTAATTGAAAGGTGTTTTTATTTTTGATAATATTAATATAGGTGATAGTATGCAAGATAGTGATTTAATTAAATTTGAAGAAATCTCAACTATAAAAGTAGATGGGCCAGATTCTAAAATAACTAATCAAGATGCAAGAAAGATATATATATCTAAAGATTCAGAAGAATTAAAACGTACTAGTGACTTTATGCTTGGTAATGATGGCAAAAATTTACAAGATGGTGAATATATTAATGCTGAAGAATTTTTAATTGCTACAAAAGAAGCTTTAAATAACGAAAATGTAAAAAAAATCATCATGAAAAAAACAGGTAAAAAAGTAAGTACAAAAGATTTAGATAAAATAGTAGAACTTGCAAAAGAATCAGGAACAATTGTTTTAAAAGAAAATGAAAAAATTAAAAATCAAGATGCAAGATTAGTATCTATTAAGACACCTTCTATGGAAAAGGAAGCAAATGTTGCAGGTATGATGCTTGGAAAAAAAGGTCCACAATTAGCAAATGGTGAATATGTACAAAAAGATGAATTGGAATTTGAAGTTGTAAGTAAAAAAAGAGTTCCAGTAGCACCTATACCTACTCCGCCTGGGAAAATAAATCTTTCACCTAATAAATTAAAACTTATAAAAGGTTTATCCACTGTAGCTGTATCTGTAGGTTTAGTTGCTTTATTACCATATATTTTACATGCTAATTCTGTTACTTGGCACCATGTTGCCCCTGAAGCGCAAAAATTTTTACACACAATTAATTTAGGATTAGGAAAAATGATACAAGCCACATATCATAACAAAGGTCTATGGGAAAGCGCTCAAAATATAGCACTTAATGCTGATGCACCTACTGCAAGTTTAGGAATAGCTATAGCTACATACGGAGTTACTGCCGCAGGTTTAGCAAAAATAGTAAACGATATAAAAAATGGAGTTATATCAATTACTAATAAAATAAGAAATAAAGAAGAAGAACAAGAAAATTTAGGAGGAAAAGCTAGATGATGGAAGATGTAATAATTACTCTTAATAATGGTTATAGTTATAAAATTTTAGTTGAAACATCTATAGATGATAAAAGATATTGTTTTGCAGTTTTATTAACACAGTATGAACAAGAAACAGAAGAATACGTGTTTTTTGAAATGATAACTAGAGATGGTAAAGAAATTATGAAATTAGTTGAAGATAAATCAACCAAAGAACAACTATTAGTTTTATTAACATCTCAATATTGTGAATTAGCAGAAACTTTAGGAGGTGTTCAATAATGTATGAAGCCGGTGAAATTGTTTTATTAGACAATGAAGAATATGTAATCGTTTCTATATTAGAATGTAATAAAATAACTTACTTCTATCTAACTACATTAACTTCCCCTATCAAGGTATTACTTGCTAAAAAAGTTGAGGAAGGTGTTATTGAAACATTAGGTTCAAAAGAAGAAAATGAATATGTTTTAGCAAGATTTAATAATTTAAAGAAATAAACCTGTTGATAAAATTTCAACAGGTTTTCTTTATAAAAAATTGTAAACTTTTATAAGTATTTTTATTTTTTATTGATAATAATTTTAGCAGGTGGTATAATTGTGTTGGTGATGCTATGAAAGATTTATTAAAAATTAGTTTTATAATTTGTCTAGTAATAGTAGTATATATTTTTAAAGATAATATATCAACTTTTATAATGGATAATATTATATATAGAGGAAGTAATAAGGTTTTAACGTATAATGAATATTATTTAAATTATGATTATAACTATGTACAAAATATAGATTCAAGAAACGTTAAAAATTATCAAGAAGTTTTAAATATATTTTATACTATTATAAATAGTGGTGATGATAGTTATTCATTTTATTGTGATTATTCGAATTGTTTAAATGATGTAAAAAGATTAATTGCTGATGAAAGCAAAATATCTAATATAAATAATTTTGTTCATCCATTTAATTCTTTTTCTACGATAAATATAGATATATCAAATGATGGTAAAATAACTGTTAAAAATAAGAAAACATATAATGATGAAGAAATAATATTTATTAAAACTTATATAGATACATTTATTACAGAAAATATTAAAGATGATACAAGCACTTATGATAAAATTAAATTATTCCATGACCATATAATTAATAATACTGAATATGATGTAGACAAACTTGAAAATTCATATGATGCATATGCATATAACCTTTTAATAAATAATAAAGCTATATGTGGTGGATATAGTGATATTATGTCTATATATTTAAATGAACTTGGAATACAAAATTATAAAATAACTTCTGAAAATCATATTTGGAATTTAGTTAATGTAGATGGAACTTGGTATCATATAGATATGACTTGGGATGATCCTGTAGCAAGTGATGGTAAACAATACTTGATACATAACTTTTTCTTAATAACAACTAATGAATTACATAAATTAGATAGTGTTGAACATAATTTTAATACTAATATTTATATTGAAGCAAAATAAAGAGATTAATTTTCGTTAATCTCTTTTATTTTTTCTTCTATTTTTTTACCATACTCTATAGATTCATCATATATAAATTCTAATTCTGGTATATGTCTTAATTCTATTCTATCTGCTAAAGTTCTTCTTATATATCCTTTAGCACTTTTTAATCCCTTTAAAGTTTCATTAATATTACCTAAAGTAGTAAAATATACTTTAGCATAACTTAAGTCACTTGTAACATCACAAGCAGTTATAGTTACAAATTTAATATTAGGATTTTTAACTTCATTAGCTATTATATAGCTAATTTCTTTTTGTAAATTACTATTTATTCTTTCGTTTTTAATAGTCATTATTTCTTCTCTACCATTTCATAGGCTTCTATGATATCTCCAACTTTAATATCATTAAAGTTAGTAACAGTAATACCACATTCTAAGCCTTTTTTAACTTCTTTAACTGTGTCTTTTTCTCTTTGAATAGAATTAATTTCACCATCATAGATAACTACACTATCTCTTACTACACGTATTTTAGAATTAGATTTAATTATACCATCTTGTATGTAACTTCCAGCTATAGTACCTACTTTAGAGAATTTAAATAATTGTCTAACTTCTGCAGTACCAATAACTTTTTCTTCATATTCTGGATCCAACATACCTTTCATTGCAGCTTCCATTTCTTCAACTGCTTTATATATAATATCATAAAGTCTAATTTCTACGCCTTGTTCTTTAGCATAATCCTTTATAGAATTATTAGGTCTAATATTAAATCCAATTATAATAGCATTTGAAGCATGACTAAGTACTATATCACTTTCAGTTATAGCACCTACACTACTTCTAAGCACCTTAACTTTAACGCCTTCTACTTCTATTTTTTCTAATGAATTTTTAACTGCTTCAGCTGATCCATTAACATCTGCTTTAACAATTACATTAATTTCCTTAGTACCTTCTTTAATTTTATTAAAGATATCTTCTAAAGATACTGTAGTTTTACTATTTTGTTTAAGGTGTTCTTCTTCTTTTCTTTTTTCACCTATACTTCTAGCTTGTTTTTCAGTTTCAAAAGCCATAAACTTATCTCCAGCACCAGGAGTTTCATTAACACCTGTTATTTCTACTGGCTGACTAGGAAGTGCTTGTGTTATTTCTTCACCTTTATCATTCTTTAAAGTTCTAACTTTACCAAAACTTGTTCCAACTACTATTGGATCTCCAAGTCTTAAAGTACCATTTTGTACAAGTATTGTAACTATAGAACCAACTTGTTTATCAAGTCTAGATTCAACAACACTACCACTTGCATATCTATTTGGATTAGCTCTATAATTTTCCATTTCAGCTACTAATAATATGTTATCAAGAAGTTCATCTATTCCTGTACCATTTTTAGCGCTTATTTTAGTATAAATAGTATCTCCACCCCATTCATCTGGAGTAAGACCATATTCAGCAAGCTCAGACATAACTCTTTCGATATTAGCTCCTGGCTTATCAATTTTATTAATAGCAACTAATATTGGTACTCCTGCAGCTTTAGCATGGTCAATTGCTTCTTTAGTTTGAGGCATAACACCATCATCAGCAGCAACTATTATTATAACTATATCTGTAATACTAGCTCCACGTGCTCTCATTTCAGTAAATGCTGCATGTCCTGGAGTATCTATAAATGTTATTAATTCTTCTTTTACTTTAACTTGATACGCACTAATTGCTTGAGTAATTCCTCCGGCTTCTCCATCTGCTACATGAGCTTTTCTTATTGTATCAAGTAAAGTTGTTTTACCATGGTCAACATGTCCCATTATAGTTACAACAGGAGGTCTTTTTACTAAATCTTCTTCTTTATCATTCATTTCAAATTCTTCAAATTTAGTTTCATCTATTATTTGTTCTTCTTTTAACTCTTTACCGTATTCACTTACTAAAAGTTCAGCATTATCAAAATCTACTTTATTATTTACAGTAGCAAGTATACCTAACATAAATAATTTTTTTATTAAATCACTAGCTTGAACATCTAAAGCTTTGGCTAAATCAGCAATAGTCATACCTTCCTTATAAGTAATAACATTGGTATCTACTACAGGCCCATTACTTATAAGTTTTTCTTTATTTTTATACATTTCTTTTTTCTTTTTTGCTAATTCTTTTTTACCTGCTTTAACTTTATTCATTGTAGGTTGTTGAGTTTGTTTCTTTTGTTTAGAATTATTAACTACTACTTCTTGTTTTTTATTTTCTTTTTCTATAAGTTCTTCTTCATATTCCAAATCCATTTCATCTTCACGAGCTATTGTGTTATCTAGTTCAATTATAGCATCCTCATCTAAATAATCATCCTCACTTAATACTGGAATATTTAATTTTTTACATAAATTTAATATTTCACTTACAGTTTTATTTACATCTTGTGCGTATTCTAATACACTCATCATGATTACACCCTCTTCCTATATTTTTCTAACCTGTATTCCTGCCTCCATCAAAAATTTTTTTGACATATCATCTGGATAATCTTCATCATAAACTATTTCACTTATTCCACTACTTACAAGTAATTTAGCACATATAAAACAAGGAAATTTTGTTATGTATGCAGTACATCCATCTAGTTCTACACCGTTTCGTGCAGCTTCTGTTATGGCAAGTTGCTCGGCACATATGTTTCTACATATTTCTCTTCTTTGTCCACTAGGTATTTTTAATGTATCTCTTAGACATCCTACCTCTTTACAAGGTCTTACTCCACCTACTACATTATTGTAACCTTGAGCAATTACTTTACCATCTTTAACTAATACTGCCCCAACTTTAGCTCTTAAACAAACTGATTTTTCAGCTTGTTCATAAGCCATATCCATATAAACTCTATCCATAAATCACCTATAAAGTTAATTTTAACTCTTTCCCTTTTGGTTCATATTTTGTATACTTCACACCGCATGCATCAAGCATTTTCTTCGAAGCAATATTTCCTGGGGTTTGATCATATTTATCACTTAAATATACTAATTCAGTAATTCCTGATTGAATAATCGCTTTAGCACATTCATTACAAGGAAATAAAGTAACATAAAGTTTACAACCTTTAACAGGTATTTTAGAATTTAAAATTGCATTTAATTCTGAATGACATACATAAGCATACTTAGTATCAAGGAAATTTCCTTCTCTATCCCAAGTCATATCCTTATCATCATCATAACCTATTGGAGCACCATTGTATCCAAGTGATACTATTTTATTATTTTCATCTACAATACAAGCACCAACTTGACTATTTGGGTCTTTACTTCTTTCAGCAGAAATCATAGCAATTCCCATAAAATATTCATCCCAAGATAAATAATCTTGTCTCTTCATATTATTCACCTACTTTTGATTTTAATTCTTCATAAATAGAATCTGGAACATCTACTTCTAATTTTTTATTTAATATTTTAGTCTTTTTTGCTTTTTCAAATGTTTCAATAGATTTTTTTAAGTAAGCTCCTCTACCATTAACTTTACCACTTTCATCTACTACTACATTTCCTTCTGGAGTTCTAACTACTCTAATTAACTCTTTCTTAGGTAATTTTTCTAAAGTTACTACACATGATCTCATCGGTATTTTCTTCATACTGCACCTACTCTAAAATATTAATTCCAGCTTCTTTAACTTGTTCTAAAGTTTTAATTTCTAAATTATAATGAGTTAAACGACTTGCTAGTTTAACATTGATACCTTTTCTACCAATAGCTAAACTTAAATTTTCATCATTAACTACTACCATAGTTTCTTTAGTCTTTTCATCAAGTACAAATACTCTTAAATCTTTAGCAGGACTAAGTGCATTTTGTATAAATTCAACTGGGTCTTTAGAATATTTAACTATATCTATTTTTTCTTTACCTAATTCTTTTAATATATTAGCAATTCTAGTACCTCTTTCACCTATACAAGCTCCAATTGGATCTACATTACTAATTTCTGAATAAACAGCTATTTTAGTTCTATTTCCAGCATCCCTAGCTACACTATAAATTAATACTGTTCCATCACTGATTTCTGGTATTTCAAGTTCAAATAATCTTTTAATAAATCCATAATGCTTACGAGATAAAAGTATTAAAGCACCCTTAGAATTAATATCTACTTTACTAATATAAACTTTAATATTAGATCCCATTTTAATCTCTTCACCTGGAATTATTTCTGATTTAGGAAGTAATCCTTGAGTTTTTCCTAAGTTGATATAGTAGTTATTTTCATCTTCCATTTCAACTATTCCAGACATCATTTCATCTTGTTTTTCACCGAATTCCTCTGCTATATTATTTCTTTCAGCTTCTCTAACTTTTTGAATTATAACTTGTTTAGCAGTAGCAGCAGCAACACGACCAAAGTCTTTAGCAACTACTTCTTCTTCAATAGTTTCTCCTATGGTTATTTCAGGATCTAATTTTTTAGCATCCTCTAAAGTTATATGAATTTTTTCATTAAATACAAATGGTCTATATCTAAATTCTTCTGGTAAATCTTCTAATTCTTCATTTTCTAAATCTTCTTCAGATAAAACTTCTTCTTCAGCCATAGGAATTTGGTCTTCCTCTAATGATTCTTTATGAGTTTCATCAAGTACTACTGTTTTAAAAGAAAATAATTTAAATTCATTTTTATCTTTATCTACTTCTACACGAACATTAGAAAGTCCAGTATTTTTCTTATAAGCACTTGTTAAAGCAAGTACCATTGCCTCATAAATATATTCTTTGTCCATTCCACGTTCTTCTAAAAGTTCTAATGCTTTGGTAAATTCTTTACTATTCATCTTCTTCACAACCTTTCTCTTTTGAACATACATCAAGTATGTAACTATCAGTAATGTAATTGACTGTATCTAGTATTGGATCTATAATTCTAGTTACTGTAACACAATCCTCTACATCAATAATACCGTTTTTATCAATAACTACTCTTAAAAAATAATTACCATCCTCTTTAACATATAACACTTCATCTAAAATATAACCATTTTCATTAATAGAGTTTTCTATTAAATCTTTAACTTTACTTGCAATATCCATGGGTTTCCTCCTTACTAAGTTAAAGAGTGGGAAAATTCCCACTCTTGAATTGATTTATTGCCTGAACAACTTAATTATACCACACTTTTATAAATTTTCAAACTTTTTTTAATCTTTTTATAAATTTTTGGTATAATATATATGATATATGGAGGTATTTATTATATGGAAAAAAAGAAAAATATTGAATTAAGAAATATGTTTATAGGTTTTGGAGTTATTTTATTATATTTTATTGCTTCTGTCTTACCATATGATTTTATAAGTTTTTTTGGTATTAATTACAATGACTTAAATATTATAGCTAGACAAATATATTTAATACTTTATGAATTATTTTTAACACTCATAATAGTTTATATATATAAGAATGATTTTATTCCTAATTTTAAAGATTTTATAAAAAATATAACTATATATTTCAAAAAATATTTTAAATATTGGTTTTTAATATTAGGCCTTATGTATATAAGTAACCTTATTATTACCATGTTCACAACAACGCTAACTCCACAAAATCAACAATCAGTCATAGAAACACTAATAGAGGCTCCTTTTTATACATTCATTATTACTGTATTTATAGCACCTATATTAGAAGAATTAGTATTTAGGTTATCATTTAGAAAAATATTTGCTAAAACAAATATATTATTTATATTTTTCTCTGGATTATTATTCGGTTGTATGCATGTATTAGGTTCTTTAGAAAATTTAGTAGATTTACTATTTATAATACCTTATAGTATTCCAGGATTTATATTTGCTTATCTTTATACTAAATCAAAAAATATATTCGTTACTATATCACTTCACTTTATTCATAATGGAATTATGATGATTCTACAAATATTATTAATGTTATTTTAAAAATAAGGAAACTTATTTTTTTATTTATACAAAAATACTACTAGCTTTCACCAGTAGTATTTCTAATTACATCATATCTTCTAGTTTTTCGCTTGCTTTTTTCATAGCGTCATCAGCTATATCCTCTAGCTTTTGCATTACAGGTTCGCTATACTTTTGATAAGCAAGTATTGCCCCTGCACCCATAGCAACTAATGCCATCGATTTTAATACTTTCATACTATCACCTCACTAGAAACATGACTATGTATATAACCTAATATATACATTAATATTTTTAGTGTTTTTTTATTTTTTATTCAATGAATTTAATAATTTTTCTAAAAGTCCAGTTTTTCTAACTATTTCATTATTATTTCTAATACCATACATAAATGCCATTGGCTCACCTATTATAATTAATCTTTTTTTAGCACGTGTTACACAAGTATAAATAAGTTTTTTATAAAGCATTCTTTTATATGAACTACTTACAGGCATTATAACAAGTTCAAACTCACTACCTTGACTCTTGTGTATACTTATAATAAAACCATGTTTAAATTTATTAAAATCTTTTAAAGTATAAGTTACTAAGGTACCATCATAATCAATAGTTATTTCAGGTTTTCCACTTTTACCTTTAAAATCAATTTTTTTTATAACGCCTATATCTCCATTAAAAACATTATTATCAGGATCATTAACTAGTTGTAATACTTTATCGTTTTCTCTATAAGTTATATCTCCATATTTTATTTCTTTTTTATTTAGTTCTACTGGATTAAATACATCTTGAAGTACTTTATTTATATTATCTATTCCATTCACTCCTGCATACATAGGCGCCATTAATTGTACTCTTTTATAATCATACCCTTTACTTATAACCTTTTTAACTATATTAACTAAGCTAGGTATTATTGCATCACTATGACATTCTAAAAATTTATAATCGTCTTTATCTATTAAAAATTCCTCTTCTAAAGTTTCATTTTTTATTTCATTAGCAAGTACTGGTATATAACTATATTCATCTTGTCTATATAACAAATCCAGTTCTACTGTGTCTACAATATCACTTTCTATTAAATCTTTTAAAACATTTCCAGCGCCCACACTAGGTAACTGATTATAATCACCAACAAGTACTAATTTTATATTATTAGTAAGACCTCTAAGTAAACTATTCATAAGCTTACTATCTATCATACTAACTTCATCTACTATTATTAAATTAGAAAAATCAGGATTATATTCATTTACCATGAATTCATCTGCTTCCTTATTCCATTTTAAAAATCTATGTATTGTACTAGCAGGAAGTAAAGTAGATTCACTCATTCTTTTACTAGCTCTTCCTGTAGGAGCAAGTAAAGCTATATTACTAATTAAATCTTTATCATTTAATTTATTTAATTTTTTATAAAGATCTACTATAGCTTTTATTATAGTTGTTTTACCCGTTCCTGGGCCACCAGTTATTATTAGTATGTTATTTTCTAAAGCTTTTATAATAGCTTCTTTTTGCTTGTCACTATACTCTATTCCATACTTATCTTCTAACTCTTTAATTATTAAATCAATATTTTTATAATGAGTAACATCTTTATTTATTAGATAATTTATTTTAGTAGCAATATATTCTTCTGCATCATACTCTTCAAAAAGATAATAATTATCTCCTTCTATTTTTATTTTTAATTCACCATCTAATTCACTTATGGCTTCATCAAACAAAGTATTATCTATATCATTTTTTAAGTAAAAACTAACTCCTTCATATATCTCTCCATAAGATAGATAAGTATCTCCTTTTTTAAAACTTAATTCTTTTATTATATAAATAATACATGCTTTAATTCTATTTAAATTAAATTTATCTTCATTTAAAGTAGTAGCTATCTCATCTACTTTAGTAAAATTTATTTCTTCTACATCATCTATTATTCTATATATATCATTTTCAATTATTCTAATAGTATTACTTTTATAAGTATTATAAATACTTAAAGAATCTTTCATAGAAAATCCAAGTTCTGTAAGTTTTACTATTGTTTCATGAGATTCTTCGTATTTAACAAGTGTATCGTGTATTATATTTATTTTGGCCTCACTTAGTTTAGGCACCTGGTATAGGCAAGTTTTATCTTGAAGTATCATATCTAATACTTTATCACCTAAAGTATCAACTATTCTTTCAGCCATTTTTTCTCCAATGCCTTTAAATAAATCACTAGATAAAAATTCTACTATTCCATCCTTATCATCTGGTTTTATTCTTTCACTATCACTTACATTAAACTGAAATCCATACTTAGGATGATTAGTTATTTCTCCATACATTATATACTTTTCATTCTCGTTTAAATCAGCAAAATATCCTGTAAAAGTTATAGTTTTATTAACATATTCTTGCATTTCTATAATATTAGTTTCAGACACTTTTAAAAGACCTATTATATAGCCCTTATCACTTCTAAATATAGATTGTCTAAATACTCCTTTTACAAAATCTTTCACAATATCACCAATATATATTTTACCACAAAAAAGATAAACATTTAAGTTTATCCTTATTATTTTTTATAAAAACTATTAATTAAATCTATGATATTATCGTAATCTTCTTCAGAACATTTTTCAATGAATTTTAAATTTCTTATTTCATAATCTACACTTTTTAAACATTAACATAAAACAGAGCCTTTTATCTTTTTGGTATCGGTTAATAAATAATGAGTAGGAAACTCTTTTGTGTTTGTAATTATAGTGCAAACAATTACCATATTTGTAAAATTATTAAAAATATCACTACTAAGTACTAAGGCAGGTCTAAAACCACTTTGTTCATGTCCTTTAGTAGGATTAAAGTCTAAATAAACAATATCTCCTCTTTTTGGAATGTATTTTTTTACAATATTTCTTTACCTTGTGGTTCATCCCAACTAAATTCTCTAGCTAAATTGGAGCCTTTATATTGTTTTATTCTTTCTTCTAAAGATAATAATTGTTTCTTAACTTTTGATATAATAATTTGTTCATTTTCTTCTTTTATTTCCACTTTATCATTAGGTTTTAAATTAAGTGTTTTTTAAATTATATTCGGTATCCTAATACCATTAGAATTTCCACACTTTTGAAGTTTTACTTCCATTTTATCACCTCTCATCAATGGTATATATAAAGTTTATACATTTGTCATTAAGAAAAATAAGTAAATATTTTTTACTTATTTAGAAATTCTAATACACTATTAACAGTATTATCAAAATCATCAAAATCTACTTCAAACCAATTAACAGGTATTTGGTGATTATTCCAAGTATATTGTCTTTTAGCATATTTTCTACTTCTTTGTTTTATTAACTCTATTGATTCTTCTAAAGTCTTATTACCATCAAAATATTCAAATAATTCTTTATATCCTATGGGTGTTAATACTGCTTTACTTCTTATGCAAGTATTATATATTTTTTTAGCTTCTTCTAATAAGCCATTATCAAGCATTATATCTACTCTTTTATTTATTCTATCATAAAGAAAATCTCTATTGGTAGTAAGCCCTATAAAAACTACATCGTATAAAAGTTTATCAGTCTTTTCTTTACTACTCAAAGCAGAGTTTGTATTATTATAATAATTTAAAGCTCTAATAACTCTTTTTCTATTATTCATATGTATAGTAGTATTAGAATCAACATTTAATAATTTATTATATAGTTGTTCATTTGAATATTCTTCATATCCATTTATATCATTTTCTTCTTCAAACTTATAATCATATAGAGCTGCTTTAATGTATAATCCAGTGCCACCCACTAATATAGGAGTTTTTCCTCTTTCTTCTATTTCATTTATTTTACTTCTACAATCTTTTTGATAATCAAACACAGTATAATCTTCATTTATTTCCTTTATATCAAATAAATGATGCTTTATTCCTTCTTTTTCTTCTTCTTTTATTTTAGCAGTTGCAATATCCATACTTTTATATACTTGAGTACTATCTGCATTTATGATCTCACCATCTAGTTTTTTAGCAAGTTCTATACTAAGTTTGGTTTTACCTACTCCTGTCGAACCTACTATACAAATTATCTTCTTCATATATTTCACCCAATGCTTTCTTTAAATTAATAACACATTCTTCTATCCAAATTGGATAATCAGATAGTTTTACATCCAATATATTTAATACATCTTCTATTTTTATATAATTTATGTTATCATTTATATATTTCATTTTTATATCATAAATTTTAGGTTCTTTTAATGCCATAAAAGCTAAGAGAGTTCCCAAAACATAGCCTACATCATCATTATATTCATTCATAACTTCTTCAAATTCTTCGCTATTAGTAAAATTAATTATATCTGTTATATTGTCTTTGTATAAATTTCTATATTTGTCTAAAAATTTAATATTCTTTTTTGTAACATTACCAGTATTTTTATAAATATCCAAAACTGAATTTGAGTAGCACAAATCATTTGCAGAATCAAAAGATGCATCTATTCTTTCATATATTTCTTGATATAAATGAATATCTCCATATCCTTTTTCTTTTAAAAATTGATAATATCTAAGTTCATAATATATAGAAATCATTTCTGTAAATATTTCTCTAACACCTACAAAATCTTCTATATCATTTAAAACATGAAATAATTCATTAATTATTTTACCCCCATCAGCAACTGTATTTTCTACTGATATATAAATACAAGGAAAAGGTTTTGGAGTAGCAATAGGTCCATCTGGTCTTTCTGTTAAATCATCTTCAGGTAAAAACATTTCCATTGTTCCATCTGATAAAAATTTATCAAATTGGTTTAAGTATTTAACATCTATTGTTTTTAAAAATTCCCTTACTAATTCTATTGTTTCATGAATATTCATGTCTTCATAAATTAATTCTTCGTTTTTTTCATTTTCTTCCTTCTCAGGTAAATATTCACAAGTAGCATTTAAATATTCATTAGCTATTAGTCCAAAAAAACCATATAAATTTAATATCTCTGGGCAATAGAAAGAATTAGCTTTTAGTAATTCTTCGATTATTTCTTGTTTTTCTTTTTCCAATGTATTCGCCTACCTTTTTACAATATTATTAAAATCATCAATTGTATTTATTGTTTCTTTGTAATGTTTTTCCATATCTTCTTTAATCCATATTATAAATTCACTTGCTTTTACTTCGCTATATTTATAACTATTTATTCTATCTAAAATATATTCTGTATTCCTATTTAATCCAATATTAGTAATAAATAAATTGCTTACCATTATTCTATTGTATTTAAAATTAATAGTCTTTATATTATCAACACTTTCAAAATCTCTTATTGCATATTCGTCTGGATCTATAACTTGAAGTAATTTTCCATCATATATAATATTATTAGAATGTAAATCATGCATTACAATTTTACCTTCTGATACATAATTTATATTTTTTTCTAATTTTTTCAAATGAGCAGATAATTTTTCTAAATTACTATAAGCAAAACTTTCTTCTAAAGTTTGACCTAAAGCTTTTTTTGTTACATATCCATAAAATTTATTATTATTACAAACAAATTCAAAAGGAAATAAAAAGCTTTCATTTTCATAATTTAAAAAATATTTAAATCTTTCTACATCCGAAATATCCAAAGGATTATTAAATTCTTTAAATACATTACCACTTTTTAATATAAAGCATTTAGCAGTCGAGCCACTAGCCAAAAGCTTCTTTGTTAAAAATTCATCTAAATTCATGATTCACCTATTTTATAAACATACTATCTCCAAAAGAGAAAAATCTATATTCTTCATTTACTGCTTCACAGTAAGCTTTCATTATATTTTCTTTTCCTGCAAGAGCACTTACTAACATTATTAATGTGCTTTTAGGTAAATGAAAATTTGTAATTAAAGAAGTTATTGCTTTAAATTCATACCCTGGATAAATAAATATATCTGTCCATCCACTACATTCTTTAAATTCACCATATAAATTCATTATTGTTTCAAGAGTTCTAGTTGAAGTTGTTCCTACACTTATAATTCTATTATTATTCTTTTTTGCTTCATTTAATACCTTAGCAGTTTGTTTGCTCATTTGATAAAACTCACTATGCATTTTATGATTAGTTACATCTTCTACACTTACTGGTCTAAATGTACCAAGTCCTACGTGTAAAGTTATATATTCTATCTTTACACCTTTATCTTTTATTTTATCCATAAGTTCTTTAGTAAAATGTAATCCTGCAGTAGGAGCAGCAGCACTACCTATGTTTTTAGCATACACAGTTTGATATCTATCTTTATCTTTTAATTTTTCATGTATGTAAGGAGGCAGAGGCATCTCACCTAATTCATCTAATATTTCATAAAATATACCACTATATATAAATTTAAATAATCTAATTCCGTCTTCTTTAATAGCTATACATTCAGCTTTTAACTTATCAGAAAAATTAACTATTGTTCCTATTTTTATTCTTTTAGCTGGCTTACATAATACTTCCCAAACATCTTTTTCAGTTTCTTTAAGCATTAATAATTCTATAACAGCACCTGTATCTTCCTTGACACCAAATATTCTTGCTGGCATAACTTTTGTATCATTTAAAACAAGAACGTCACCTTCATTTAAATAATCTATTATATTCGAAAATGTTTGGTGCTCTATATTACCTGTTTTTTTATCAAGCACAAGCAATCTTGATGAATCTCTTTTTTCCAAAGGAGTTTGTGCAATTAATTTATCTGGTAAATAAAAATCAAAATCATCAGTTTTCATAATATCATCTCCACAACGTACATATTATAACACAAAAATAAAATAATCAAAATTGATTATTTTATTTTTACATTATTTTCTTTTTGTTCTAATATATTTTCCATTAAAGCTTGCCTTATTCTAGCTCTCTTTTCTTGATATTCATCATATAATTTTAATCTTTCTTTAGGAGAATGTGCCATATATTCATAATGTAGTTCAAATAATGCTTTTCTTGCTTCTTCTTCTGTCATAATATCCCCCTACTTCTTTAAAAATTTTTCTACTAATTTAAATATTTCGTTTTGTTTTTCATTTCTAAATATATCGTGCGTTATCCCATCTAAATAAACTATTTCTTTTCTTTTTGATTTTACTGTATCATAAACATATTGAGAAGACGATACCGGTACCAATCTATCTTCTTTACCTTGTAATATTAACACCTTACATGTTATATATTTAGGATAATCATAGTAATCTTTTACAAGGTCCATAAACTCTTTTATAACACTCACATTAAATTTTAGCATTCTAGCAATCACTTCATCACTGCCATAATCCTTTATTATTTGAGGCGCCACTTTAAGTGATTTACTTACATTCAAGTCATCTTTTATTACTTTTAAGTAATGATATGCTGGGGCAGCTAAAATAAGTTTTTTTACTTCTTTATATTTAGAAGCTAAATATGTAGCAATTACTCCGCCCATACTATGACCAATTAAATAGATTTTATTATAACCATTTCTTATCAGCCACTCAATTTGTTCTTCACTAGCATTTATCCATTCCTGACGTTCTACTTTACTTAAATTTTTTTCATGCCCTGGAAGAGTAAATTGAAACACATCAAAACCTCTATTTAATTCTAAATAATTAGCAAGTTCTTCTTCATCATAAGTACCACCTGCAAATCCATGAATAATTAACACTGCTTTTTTTAATAACATATCCATCACCATTATCTATTCTATATAAATTATAGCATTTCAAAATTAACAAGTAAAGAAAAAAAAGTTGATTTCACACAACTTTTTAATTTATAGATAAAATTTTAACATCATATTTACCATTAGGGCTATCAACAGAAACAACACTTCCTACTTTTAAACCCATAATAGCTTTTGCGATTGGAGATTCATTAGATATTTTATTTAAGAAAGGATCAGCTTCACTACTACCTACTATAGAATATTCTTCCTCTTCTTCATCATCAATATATTCTAAAGTAACCTTAGTACCAATAGATACTACATCAGTATTAACTTTAGTAATAACAACAGCATTTTCAATCATAGCTTCTAATTCTCTTATTCTAGATTCTACAATTGCTTGATCGTTTCTAGCAGCATCATACTCAGCATTTTCACTTAAGTCTCCTTGTGCTCTAGCGTCCTTTAATGCATTTATAATTTCTGGACGTCTAACTTGTATTAATTCATCCAATTCTTTCTTTAATTCATCTAATCCATCTTGTGTTAAAAACAATTCTTTTTGTTCTGACATAACGTTCACCTCATTTTTTTGCAAACAACCAAATGATACTATATATTTTTTATTTTGTCAACACTTTTCATATAGTTTTCACCCTTATCATGTCATCTGTATAAATAGTGTCTTCTATCTTCATTTTTACTACTTGCCTTGGATGTCTAACTATTTCTATTTCGTTATCATCCATATCTATTATTTTATCTACTTTATAAGTAATTATATTATGTTTAGGTCCAAATATTTCTACAATATCTCCCTTTTTAAAATAATTCCTTTGTTCTATTGTAGCTATTTTAGTTTCCTCATCATATTCTAATACTATTCCTAAAAAATCTTGATTAGATGCTTCTACTCTTCCATTATAATAACTACAACTCGAATCATATACACTATTAAAGAATTGTGGAACAGAATCTCTATTCGCACATCTTCTTAATGTATCTTCATACGATTTATTATATGTATATCCTTCTCTTTGTTTACAATATTCATCAATAACTTTTCTATATATAGAAATTACTGTAGCAATATAATAAACACTTCTCATTCTACCTTCTATTTTAAATGATGTAATTCCCATATCTATCATATCAGGTATGTACTTTAACATAGATAAATCTTTAGAACAAAAAGTAAATGGTTTATCTCCCTTTATTTCATTTTTTTCTTCATTTAATAAATCAAAATCCCATCTACATATTTGACTACATCCACCACGATTAGCATCTCTATTTGTTAAGAAATTAGACATAACACATCTACCACTATATCCGGCACACATAGCTCCATGTATAAAAGTTTCTATTTCTATATCTACATTGTCTATTATTTCTTTTATCTCTTCTTTTGTACATTCTCTTCCCAAAACTATTCTAGATACTCCTTGTTCTTTCCAAAACTTACAAGCTTCTATATTTAAAGTACTTGCTTGTGTAGATAAATGTACTTCTAAATTAGTTTTAGCAAGTGCTTCTTTTACTATAGTAGGATCACTTACTATGATCGCATCAACTCTACATTCTTCTAGATTTTTTAAATACCTATCAAGTTCTTCTAACTCTTCGTTATGAAGTACTATATTTACAGTAACATATACCTTTTTATTTAAAGAATGAGCAAACTCTACACCTTCTTTAATTTCATCTAAAGTAAAGTTAATTGCATTAGCTCTTAAATTTAATAAAGGTCCTCCTATATATACTGCATCCGCTCCATATTTTAAAGCTATTTTTAATCTTTCTAAATCTCCTGCAGGAGCTAATAATTCTGGTTTACTTCTCATTTTTCTTCACCCTATATATAGTTTTAGTATTTAAAAATCCATAATCTACATTAATAAACATATTATTTATTCTTTTATTATATTCATCTACATTATCTTTATTTACACCATTAAACATGTCAACAACACTTATAAATTTATTTAACTCTATACCAAAGCTATTAAGTATTATGTAATCTACATTTATATTTAAACTAAATTTTATACCATTTAAAATATTATTAGAATATACTTGTGTCCCAATATTATTATCTATTATTGGATAAGTTTTACCTTCCTTCTCCATATAATTTACATTACTATTATCTTCTAATTTAAAATATTCTAAATAATTTTTTACAATATGTCTTTTTGATACAAACATAGGTAAATAACCAAATAAATTAACCATCAATTTAGCCTTACTATTTTCACTTATTTTTATTATTTCTTCCTCTGTTATATCACTTGATATATATGCATATTTAGCTCCAAAACTATTCCAATAATTAATTGTATTATAATTAGTAGTTAAATGTTCTTGTGACCAAACTAAATCATAATTTAAATCTAAACTATTATAAATATTTAAAACACCTATGTCATAATATAATACACCTTTTATATTATAATCATTTAACTTTATTAATATTTCTTTTACTAAACCTAAATCTTTATTATGCATATTTTTATTCAGACTTATAAAGATATCTTTATCACATAATTCTTTTAATAAATCCAATTCATTTATATCGATATAATAGTTAGTATTTACACACATATCTTTTATACCTATTATAAATCCATCTACTATATCCTTAGTTTTTTCTATTTCATTTAAACTAGATGGAATTGTTAATATTTTTGACATATTATCACCACACTATACAAAAAAGACGTCTTATTAAAGACGCCTTAATATTATCATATATAATATTTTTTGTCAAACTATTTTGATTCACCAAATAAATTAGAACAAGCTTCTGTTTCTCCAGTTGTTAAAAAAGTACACATTTCTTCACCACTAACTACTGTCTTATAATATGTGTTTGTCTCACAACTATTATTTAAGAAACAATCCAAACAACTTTCAAATCCTTCATAATAATCATCTTCAGCTACAACAGAAATAATGTATTGAACAATTGCAACAACAAAGAATACTAAAGCACCAGCTATAATTTTCTTAACTAATGAATTTGTTGCTTTTTTTATTTCATCTTCTTTTTGTGCTACTAAAGCTTTAAATAGTGTTACCATACTAATAAATATTAAAATTATTGGAGTAGCTATTTTTAACATATTTACAAGCATACTTATTAAAGAAGGAACTTGAACTGGAATATCACCAGCTCCTCCACAACCTACATAAAGTAAATTGTCTACATTACAATATCCTTTATTTGGTGCAGATTCATTTTCTACCCATACACAAGCATAATTTAAATTTCCTTTACATGAGCTTTTGTTCAATCCAAGACAAGAAGATGGATAATATATTATATTATCTTCATCCATAGGTTTCAACATTAAAAATGAATATCCTTGTTTAGAAGCTCCATATTTTTGAAATTCATCATTGTAATTATTAAAATTTTCATCCTTACCAACAACAGCAAAATCAAATTGTCCTAATCTATCTACAAGAATTACTGATGGAGGACAAGACTTAGTACGATTATAATATTCAAGTCCACTAAAATTAATTTCTTCTCCAATTTCAGTTAATGGATTAAAAATTGTTTCCCAATTTTCGATTTTTTGTCCTTGACCTTTTACAGTTCTAGTGGTTTTATTACCATCTGAATCTTTTGATTGCAACGTACCTTCAATTCCCGAAAAAACAATTTCCCCATTATTATCATTTATCCTAAAATGTGCTTTTAATTGATTTGATCCAGATGCTTCATAATAACAGTCAAGAGCTGATACATTTACACTACAACAAATTGTTAAAATTAACAAAACTAGAAAATATTTTAAATATTTTTTCATATAATCTCTCCTATATCTCCATTTTTTGTTAGATGAGCATTGGCATCATCTGTATCTATATGTAATTCAAAAAATGATTCATCGCTAACTTTAAGATGTACATTATTAATTATCCCACCTTTTTCTCCATCTATTTTAACACTCACAGTATCTCTATCTTCTAAGTCATACATACTAACTTGACTTGGAAGTATATGAATATGCCTTGTTGGAATAATACATCCTTCTTCTAATTCTACAATTCCATTAGGACCTATTATAGTAATTGGACTACTGCCTTTTAAATCGCCAGAATCCCTAACTGGAGGATTAAGTCCTAATTTATATGAATCAGTTTTACTTATCTCTACTTGAGTATAAGGTCTAACGGGGCCTAAAACTCTAACTTTTCCTATTTCACTTTTTTCAGTTTTAATAGTAACTAAAGAGGTAGATGCGTATTGTCCTGGTTGAGTTAAATCATTCTTTTTTTCTAAAATAAAATCGTTACCAAATAATATTTTTAAATGTTCTTCTTTAAGATGAACATGTCTATTTGAAACTCCTATACTTACTTTCATAATCTCACCAAAATAATTATAGCATATTTTTTTAGTTTTTAAAATATATTTTAAGGAAAGGATGATTTTATGAATAATAATTATTTAAACAATAACTCTAACTATCCTGGAACAGCTATTTATTCAGGAAATATAGCCACACCTAATCAAAGTATGGCTAATACATCTATGAATGAATATATACCTGATGAACAATCTTATATTGAAAACATATTAAGAGTTAATAAAGGAAAAAGAGTTTCTATTTATCAATCATTTGCTGATGCAGGAGAATGGAAGGATCGAATTTTTACAGGTATTATAGAACAATCTGGTAGAGATCATATTATTTTAAGTGATCCTAATACTGGTAATTGGTATTTACTATTAATGATTTATGTTAACTTTATAAAGTTCGATGAAGAAATAAATACAATACAACAATTTTATCCACAAAAAGGGTAAAAAGTATTGATTGATTTTTTAGGATTTGTTATAATTGATTTAAGGTGATAATATGAATGCAGTAATAGTTACACTCTCAGTAATAATAGTGGTTTGTTTAATTCTAATATTGTTAGTAGCTACATATAATCATTTCCAAGATTATATAATTAGAATAAATGAAGCAGATGAAAATATAGATTCAGTATTAAGAAAAAGATTTGACTTACTTAATAAATCAATTGGAATAGTTAAAACTAATATTGAATCAGAGGAAGAAGTTTTAGAAGGTATAATTAAACTAAGATCTAAAAAGCTTACTAATTTTGAATTAGATAGAAATTTATATAATGCGATTAATGAATTTCATGTAATAAAACAAAAATATCCTGAATTACAAACAAACGAAGAATTCATAAAAATTGATATAAATTTAATGGAATCTGAATCAGAAATAGTTGGACTTAGAAAATATTATAATGACATTATTACTGATTATAATAAATTAGTAAAATCTTGTCCATCAAATATAATAGCTTTATTAAAAGGATATAAAGCTAAAGATTATTTTGATGGTAATAATTTAGATAATGAAAAAGGAGCTATAAAATTATAGTTCCTTTTACTTTCTTTTCTTTTTTCCTTTTGATAATATATAAATAAATATTAATAACATAAGTCCACTAAGACCTAATATCATATAATTTTTATTTATTTCATCGGTTAAATCTTCTTCTACTTCTTCTATATCATCTATTTTTATTATATATTCTCCATTTTCAGCATTAGTATATGAATAATGTTCTCTAGCATAATTAGCTAAATAATCTTTATCATTTAACTTTTGTATATCAATTTTAAGTGTTTCTGTTTCCTCCTGTAACTCTACATAAAGATTTTCTAAACTCTTTTTTTCCATTGTTAAATCATAAATAGTATATATATTATATAGTAAGCTAAAGAAAAAATATGCTATAGCTATTAAACTAATTGTCCCAAAAAATGTAAGTCTTCTTTTAGAAGCCTTAGATATTCTTCTTTTAGGCATATTATCACCATATAAAGTATATCATTTTTTATTATTATTTGCAATTATCTTTATAATAATATCATATAGTATAAATCCCACTATAATACTTAATATTGAATAAATATGGAATATGGCATTTCCTATTTTTTGTATTCCAACAAAATAAACAAATGTCATAAATAATATAAATATAAAGGACAATATTATTTCTATGGCAGTAGAATATTTTTTTATTATTTTATTAAATCCTTCTAATGATGCAGAAAACATAAATCCAAAAATAAAAGAAAAAATAATTAATTTAAATTGAAGAGTTAAATCTATCATTTAAATAATTTAGATAAAACACTTTCTTGTTTTTCTTTCTTTTTACCACCTTCTAAGTAATTCAAACTATCTATTTTTCCTTTTATTGAAACATCACCTTGATAAGTATCTAATTTTATTATTTCTAAATTACTACCTTTTATCATTAAATATCCCATATTAGTTTCAAGTAAAAATTCATTTTCATCAAAATTTTCTATTTTTTTAACACCACTTATATTAATATTTTTTCTTTGACCAATAGTAATATTATGACTACCAGTTATCATATCCTTGTCCATTTTATCACCTACTAAATAGTATGTAATAAAAAATTATATATGAAAAAAACTCTTTACAGAGTTTCATTTTATTCTTCTACTTTATTATAAGCTTCGAATATAGCATCTTCAAACATTTTTCTTGTTTCAGCATTAATTGGGTGAGCTATATCGTGATATTCACCATCAGCATTTTTTCTACTAGGCATTGCAATAAATAAACCTTCTTTACCTTCAATAATTCTAATATCACGAATTATAAAGCAATCATCTAGTAATACTGAAGCTATTCCTTTCATTCTTGTATCATCATTTTTTTTGTGAACATTGACTGACGTAATTTTCATAAAAAGCCATCTCCTTCCGTTATCATTTCACATAATTAGTATATAATAAATTCTATTAAATTTCAAGTATTATTTGTTTTTTAATGATTTTTCTATCTCTCTTTTTACATCTTTTTCTTTTATTGACTCTCTTTTGTCATAATTTTTTTTACCTTTACATACTCCAAGAAGTATTTTAGCTCTATTACCTTTAAAATATAGTTTAAGTGGTACAAGTGTATATCCACTTATTTCTACTTTATCTCTTAATTTTAATATTTCTTTTTTATTTAACAATAATTTTCTTGTTCTTCTTTCATCATGATTGAATATACTAGCATCATTGTATTTAGCAATGTACATATTAAGTAAAAATACTTCATTATTCTTTACAATCGCATAACAATCTTTTATATTCGCTTGTCCATTTCTTATAGATTTAATTTCTGTGCCTTTTAGTACTATTCCACATTCTATTTCTTCTTCTATAAAATAATCAAAACTAGCTTTTTTGTTTTTTATTTCTATCATATTAAGCACCACCATTTACTATGTTCATATATTGTTCTTTAATACTTTCATAATTATTTAATAATTCATTATTAAGTTTAGAAAAAGGTATTACTTTAAAATTTGTACTCTTTTCTGCATAAGCAAGTACCAATTCTTTATATTCATTTTCAAATCTAACACCAGTATCATCTACTACAATATCTATTCCATACATAAGTCCAATACCGTTATTTAATCTTAATGATAATTGATTAGATATAAAATTTCCTAAAGAATATATAACTAATGTATCATTTACATATTCTACAGGTTGAACTACATGTGGATGATGTCCAATAACAATATTTACACCTAAACTAGATAGATATTCAGCTATTTGTTTCTGACTTTCAGTAGGTGTATTTGTATCTTCCCTTCCCCAATGCATTGACACAATTATTACATCTACTTGATCTTTTATTGCATCAATATCACTCTTTGCTTTATCAGCACTATAAATATTTAATAAATAATCTTTTCTAACTTTAGCATTTGATGATACTGTATAAGCTAAAAACGCATATTTAATTCCATTTTGTTCATATACATTTACTTGATTTCTTTCTTCCATACTAGAATAAGATCCTGCAGTTATAACACCTTTACTTTTCCAATAACTATTAGAATATAAAGCTGCATCTTCTCCTCTATCTAACGTATGATTATTAGCTAAACTTATCAAATTAAATCCTAAATTAACTAATTCATCACCTATTTCATCTGGAGAATTAAAACTTGGATATCCACTTATACCTAAAGTTTTACCACCTATAGCAGATTCTTGATTACAAAATTTTAAATCATATTGTTTTATTATAGGTTCTATATCTGTAAACATATAGTGAAAATCATAAGAATCAGTTTCTTTATTATAAGCGTCTTTATATACACTTTCATGTATTAATATATCCCCAACAGCTATTAATGACATTCTTTTTTCTTTTGGCTCTTCTTCTACTACTTTATTTGTCGTTTCATTTTCAGTTTCTTTACTTTTTTCGACATTTTTTTCATTTTGATTTTTTAATAATATTACCGAACTAACACCTAATACAATAATTATTAAAAATATCACATATACACTTTTTTTAATCTTTATTTTTTTCATTTGATCACCTAATATTATTATAAAACAAAAAAGAGATAAAGTCTATCTCTTTATTTTTGAAAGTTTTTATTTAATTCTTGATTTTTAAAACTATAATTTTCTTCAGAATTAAATTTAATTCCAAATTCTTTTAATTCATTATTTATAGATTCAAATAAATTATTTTTATTTATTTTAGTACTTGCACATATAAAAGACATAATATAATTTTCAAATATTTCTTTTGTAAAAGGCAAATATCCATTTTCTTTCAATTTTCCAAAAAGATCTTCTCTCAAAAAATTTGATGGTGAAACATCCTTATACTCTGGTTCTACTTTAAATTGATTATAAGTTAAATCAGATAAATATATTATTGGACTAGTTTGTGTATTAAATATAATTAAACCAAACTTGTGGAATAATTTTTCATCTTGCAAATCTCTTGTATCTAAAGGAAAATAATAAATATTCATTCTATCACAAATTATCTGCATTATTTTATTTGATTCTACACACTTTTTTTCGTTATTTATTGGTACTTTATCTAACCATTCTTTTGATTTAGATATTATTTCTGGTAAAATAAACGATATTTCTTCATTAGTTAATTCTTGTTCCTGTTTTAATTTTTCTAATATTTCATTTGATAACATAAATCACTTATTTTTTTATTATAAAATCAACTGTGTGGTTTATCTTACTAGCTGCTTTTACTACTACTTTAACTTCATCACCAAGTCTATATCCTCGTTTATTATTATTGCCTACTAAGGCAAATAAAGATTCATCATATCTATAATAATCATCTGCTAAATCATCAATACGTACCAATCCTTCTATTTTATTTGGAAGTTCTATAAACATACCAAAACTCATAACACTAGATACAACGCCAGTAAATTCTTCACCTATATGTTTTTCCATATATTCAGCCATTTTCATGTCATCTACTTCACGTTCACATTCTATTGCAGCTCTTTCTCTTTCAGATGTATGAAGTGCGAGTGGTGATAGTTTTTGATCCCAATAATTAATTGTATCCATATTTATATTCTTATTGAAAAGATATGTTCTAAGAAGTCTATGTACTGTTGTATCTGGATATCTTCTAATTGGAGATGTAAAGTGTGTATAACATTTACTTGCAAGGCCAAAGTGTCCTATATTAGTTTTCTCATATACAGCCTTTTGCATACTTCTAAGTAAAAGAGGTGACAAGATGTGATATTCCTTTACATCTTTTAATTCATCTAGTAATTCTTGCATAGCCTTTGGAGTAATCTTTTTCATTTTATGAACACTATGTCCTAGTATACTAACAAAACTTAAAAAATTATTTATCTTTTCTTCGTTAGGTTCCCCATGTATACGATATATAAATGGATATTCCATATAAGTTATATGACGTGCGACTGTTTCATTAGCAGCTATCATAAAATCTTCTATTAGTTTTTCTCCAGTTCCACGTTCTCTTAACTTAACATCAATTGCTTCTCCATCTTCATTAGTTATTATTTTAGCCTCGTCTATATCAAAATCAATATATCCTTTCCTAACTTTATTAGCTCTTAAAATATCAGCAAGTTCGCTCATTAATTTTAATTTTTCTACATAAGATTCATATCCTTCAGCAATTATATTTTCTTCAAGTATCGCATTAACTTTCTTATAAGTCATTTGAATTCTAGATTTAATAACACTTTCAAATATATCATACTCTACTACTTCACCATTTGAATCTATTTCCATAACACAGCTAACAGCAAGTCTATCTACATTAGGATTTAATGAACATATACCATTAGATAATTGATGAGGCAACATAGGTATTACAGTATTAGCTAAATAAACACTAGTACCTCTTTTGTAAGCTTCTTCATCTAATGGACTATTTTCTTTTACATAATAACTTACATCAGCTATATGCACACCTAATTTATAATTACCATTATCTAATTTTTCTATTGAAATAGCATCATCTATATCTTTAGTATCATCACCATCTATAGTAAAAATTACTTCATTTCTTAAATCAGTTCTACCTTCATATTCACTTTCAAGTACGTGATCAGGAATATGTTTTAATTGTTCTTCTACTTCTCTAGGAAATTCATCTTCTATTTCATATTTAGCAGCTATACTTAAAATATCTACACCAGGATCATCGACATGTCCTAATATCTTTATAATAGCTCCCTTATAATTAATATTATCTATTTTATTTAATAATCTAACTACTACTTTATGGCCACTAACAGCACCCAAACTTTTATCAGGGTCAACTATTATATTTAAGTTAACTTTCTTATCATCTAAATCAATTAAGCATTTATGATTTTTAAAATATACCTTACCTACAAATTGTTGTAACTTTCTTTCTATTACTTTAAGTATTCTTCCTTCTAATCTTAACCCTTTTTTAGATGTTATCTCTACTATTACTTGATCATTATTAATAGCGCCATTTAAGTTATCTTGATGAATAAATACATCCTCATCACCTTCTATATCAACAAAAGCATAACCCTTTTTAGTACCCATTAATTTACCAAGTTTAAGATTACTATTATTAAATAACATATATTTATCTTTCTTAGTTCTATAAACCTTATACTCATCTTCTAATCTATTTAATTCCTTTAACAACTCTTTTAGTTCATCTACAGTACTAAAACCCAATCTAGCTTCTATTTCATGAACATCTAAAGCATTATTATCTTCACTTAATATTTGTATTATTCTCTCTTCCATATAATCCTCCAATTATATTATAAGTTATTTTGTACACTAGTTTCAATAGATTTTAATGAAAATTAACTGAAAATTGAGAAAGATTATTGGAAAATGTGTAAAGAAAAAGGAATTATAAATCTATAATTCCACATCCAAAGGCATCAAATCCCAATTTATCAAGTATAAACTCTATTATAAATGGTACTATAAATATTAAAGCTGCAGCTATTAATCTTTTTACAAATCTTCCTTGTGCTTTCTTCATTTCATCTTCTTTATCAGCAGCTATTGCCTTAATAAAATCTAATATACCAAGCACTATAACTATCACTGGTACTAAATATTTTCCCCATTTTATTATGTTAGCTATCCATGATATTAATTTACCTGAAAATCCACAATGACCATCAACAATATTTTGATCTTTAGCAAAAATTCCATTTATTTCTAAGCATTCCTGAACACAATTATTTGAATCATTATAATTTAAATTCTTCATAATAGAAGAACAAAAAGTTTTAGTTTGATTCATAATCTTATTTAATAAATTTATATCGTTGACATTTTTTTCTGTTTCAAGCAATTTATTTATTCTATCATATTCTTTTATATACATAGATAAAGATCCACATCTATACTTTTCTGTATAATTCATTGAAATAACACAAGATTTATCATATTCATTTTTTAAAGTGTATGTAGTTGAACAAAAACCACGAGCACAAGTAGTACTACTACAAAGACTTGCAGGACAACTATAATTATTTTCTAAAACAACTTCTAATATATCTTGATTACCAGTAGGAAAATTTTTTTCATAAGATTCTTTATTAAAACTTAAATATAAATCTCCATAATGACATGTAGCAATCCAATTATTGGTTAAATTAGATTCTTCGTCATAATTTTGATAATATATTTTTGAAACAGTTTTATTTAATTCATATGGATAACCAGAATCTGGCTCCTTCTTTTCCACAAAATAAGTAGTAGAACCTTGACGTGTATTAGGATTCATCCCTGACTCTATGTCTAAATATATTTTATTTAATACTTCACAAGTTGTTTCTCCTTCTGTTGATTTAAAATCATCATATATTAAATTAACAACAAGTGAATAAGTCATTGAATAACCAGTATCTCCTGTCATTCCAAATTTTATTCCATCCCAATCAGCATAAATAGTATAATCTTTTAAAACATATATGTTGATTATATCAATAGATTTGCTATCCGTACTGTTATATACACATTTTGCTATTAAATTATCCTCTTCTATTTTCAATGCACTATCATATTCTTTGGCAAATACAATATCAGAAAAAAATAACATAACAAAAATATAAATAAAAATTTTTTGATTTTTTTCATCTTTATCACCTACTTCAATTATACAAAAAAAAATAAATAAAGTAAATTGTTTTACTTTATTTAAATTGTTTTTATAAACTTTTTTATTAATAAATTATAATTGTACTTAATTTCAAAATAGTAACTAATTGATGTTAATATTGAACCTAGGAAAGCAACAATTATATCACCCATAGTATCACTTACTCCTGTTAATGCTACTTTTTGAGGATCCAAATTAAAATAATAACTTGATAAATATTCAAATACTTCCCATAAAGCAGCTATTGCAAGTGTTAGAGTTATTATATATAATATATCAAAAAACATATTTTTATCTTTTTTAAACTTAATTAATAAATATATAGCTACAAATGATGTTACTACTCCTGATAAGAAATGAACAAATTTATCAAACCAATATATATAGTTATAAAGTTCACAAATAACACCTAAAAAATGAGCCATAAATACAAATATTATATATATTAAGTTTATTCCTTCACTTATTTTAACTTTAAATATTTTTTGTATTATATATAAAGCACTTATAGTAATTATTATAGATATATCTTTTAAAACTAAAACTATATTATTATCTCTAGTAAAAACAAAATATAAACTACCTAAAATAGCTATTAAAATTAGTGAAATATTAATTTTCTTTATCATCTAACTCTCCCATTTCTACTTGATTAATACTATTAAATCTCTTTGTAATTTTATCAGTAGTTGTATGTATATCTTTTACATCTTTACTTACTGTTTCAATACTCCTATAAAGCTTATCCCATCTATCTTTATAACGTTTAAATTCTTCGTCTAAAAGTCTTAATTCATTATGAATTACTTTAGCAAATTTATCTCTTTCTATATTCTTTATTATTATTTGTATAGTTGTAAGTGTACTAATTAAAGTAGTAGGACTTGTTATCCATACTCTTTTTTTATAAGCATATTCAAGTAATTCAGTATGATACGCATTAATTTCAGCAAATATAGCTTCTGCAGGTAAGAAAAGTATTGCTTGATCACTTGTTACTCCAGGAATAATATATTTACTACTTATTGCGTCTATATGCTTCTTCATATCTGATTTAAACATCTTTTCAGCTTGATTACGTACTTCTATACTATTCTTTCTATCAACCATTATTTGATAGTGCTCCAAAGGAAATTTAGAGTCTATAGCTATTGTTCCTAATGGTTCTGGTGTGAATAATACTGAATCAGCTATAGTTCCATTATTAAAAGTATATTGCATTTGATAAACTTTAGTATTATTTTTACCAAATACATTAGAAAGTATGTGTTCTAAATTAACTTCTCCAAATATTCCACGAGTTTTTTTATCAGTCAAAACCCCCTGAAGAGACACTATATCCCCAGATAATGTATCTATTTTCTTTTGTGCTTCATCTATCTTAGATAATCTTTCTAATACATTTGTAAAAGTTTTATTAGTTTTTTCAAAATTTTCATCTAATCTTTCATTTACCTTATCATTTATAAGTCTTAATCTATTATCAAGTCTCTCTGTTTGATTATTAAAATCATTAGTTAAACTTCTAGAAAAATCAGTTTTAAAATCACTTATTTCTTTTATAACATTTATCTCTAACCTATTCATTTTTTCTTCTGAATCTTTATTATTTTTTCTTAATAAAATTATTATTAAGAAGATTATTATTAACACAAGTAATCCTAATATTATATATTCAATCATTAATATCACCAACTACATTTTACCATATTATAAAAGAAAAAGGAATTATAAATCTATAATTCCACATCCAAAGGCATCAAATCCCAATTTATCAAGTATAAACTCTATTATAAACGGTACTATAAATATTAAAGCTGCAGCTATTAATCTTTTTACAAATCTTCCTTGTGCTTTCTTCATCTCATCTTCTTTATCAGCAGCTATTGCCTTAATAAAATCTAATATTCCAAGCACTATCACTATTACAGGTATTAGATATTTTCCCCATTTTATTATATTAGCTACCCATGTTATTAATTTACCTGAAAAACCACAATATGCACCATCTTCTATTTTTAAGTTAGGTATATAATCCTGTATATTTAAACAAGTGTCAATACAACTATATTTGTAAGAATCATAATTTGAATTAGCAACTACCACTCTACAAAATTCTTTTACTTTGTTCAAATTTTCATTTGCCTCTGAATAGTTGTTTTCAGCAAGTTTATTATTATAATTTAATATAAGTTTATCATGTAATATGCTACAATAGTTTGTTCCAACTTCAACATCTCCTTTTTTTTCTAAATAATAACATTGATGTGCACTGTCATCGTACGTCATATCATCACGTTTACTTATAAAATATCTTCTATTTCTTTCGGAGTCACTAGTAGCTTTTTTATAACATACCTTTAAATCTTTTAAACATTCATTTTTGTTTGTGTAATCAAATTCACTTTGATAGGATTCTATTTTTTCAAAGTTCCCATTTGAAAAACTCATTGTTTTTTGTGTATAGTTAATCTGAACAGTTGTTTCAAAATTATAATTAATTGCTTTTAAAGAGCAAGAATATCTTTCTTCAGTTGGAACTAAATCACCGTTCTCATCTTCTTCAATTTCTAAAGCATTAGATTTAAATTTAAATTCAGGTTTTTGAATGGCAAAATCAACATGGTTTGCTTTATCAGAAAAATATCCATATAAGTATCCATCAGAATTATACATATACAAATAATCAGGGCACCTTCTTTGCTCATCAACAAAATCCTTTGTAAAATAATCATCCTTACCGTTTGAAAAAAAATTACAAGAAGAAATTGCTGTTACATTTTGGCAGAAATAAAAATTTCCTATATAAAATTGATATCCAGATTCGCCTCCAAAAGAAAAGAGTGGATTTTCGTCTTCAGATAATTGATCAAAATTTACATTTATAATATAGTCTTCATCAATATATTCGCAATCAATTCCTTTTACTGAATTATTTTCTATTAAAAATAACATTAAAACAAACAAAGAAAACAAAATTTTTTTAATAAATTTATTTTTCATTTCCTTTCAACCTACTTTCCAATATCTCCAATTATTTTCTATACATATTATACACTATAAAAAAAAATAAATAAAGCAAATATTAAAATTCGTTGAAAAAAAATTTAAATTCCCTCTTTTTTATTACCGGGAATTAAGTCGCGAAAAGATATATGCTCGTACACTTTTTTGCGTGACTAAATTTCCTTCACATATAAAATAATAATATATTTTTAATAAAAAATCAAATTTTATACTTCAATAAAATCTTATTTTATGGGACTTAAGTCATTAAAAATTAAAACTTAGTCTTTTTGGGAACTAAGTTTTAAATTTAATCAAATATTAAAATTTATAAAAAATATTTGAAGTAAATATTTTTATATTTTACCATGAAAAAGTAAAAAATGAGTAAGAAATTTTTCTTATTCATTTAAAATCCAGGCTTCATATCCTCCAGATACATTAACTACATTATATCCACTATTTATTAATATTTGGCAAAGTTTTCTGCTTTGAATTCCTTTTCTACAATATATATAATATTTTTCATTTTTACTCAAATATTTTTGTGGTCTTATTAATAATTCTTCTAAAGGGATATTTACCGCATTCATGATATGTTTACTGTTATATTTTTCAATACTTCTTATATCGATTAAATTAGGATTATTCAATCTTTTTAAATGTTCTACAGAAATACTTTCAAACATAAATAACCACCCTAATTCATTATATGAGGGTGGTTATTAAATATATAAGTTAAATAGTTTATTCATCAAAGAAGAAATCATCAAAAAATTGATCATCAGTAATTCCTTTTTTAGGTTTACTTTCTTCAATAGGTATTTCTGGTTTAATAGAATCAGGAATATCTTGATTCATTTTTTCTGTTTCTAATGATGTCTTATTTTCTTGTTCTAATTTAGCTTTTTCTTGTCTTTCTTCTTCTTCAAGTTCAGCTATTTTAGCATCTATTCTTTTAACTAAATCATCTACATTAAATCCTCCACCAGATGGTCTAGAATCATTAGATGACATAAACGGATTAAATGGTGATCCTCCACCAAATGGATTTGGCATAGGTGCTCCACCAGAAGGGTCATCACCACTTAACATACTATTTATTTTTTCTTCTCTTTTTTTATTTACAAATGCTTTTAGATCAAAAGTTGCAACTTCTTTTTTCTCTCTTTGAGGATAATCTGCTTTAGGGAAATTATGTCCCCAATTCATTTTAAAGTTAGGTGTTAATTTTGTTTTAAAAGGCATTGTTCTAAGTCTTAAAATAATTGTTTCCCATTGACTTAATCTTTGTAAATCACTTACCGTTACAAGAGGTGTAGATGAAGTCTTTTCTTTTTCTTTAGATTTAACTTCACCACACATTTTACTTATTTCTTCCAAAGCTGATAACTCTGTACTTATTAAGTAAACAATATTACCACAGTTACCTTTAATTGTTTCTCCATTTTCTTTACCATATACTTCATATAATTGAGCAAAGTTTTGGATTATAAAAGTAAATCTTATATTTCTAGAACGAGCAGCAGTAACCATTGTTGTAACATCTTTTAATGGTGGCATATTAGCAAACTCATCTAGTATAAAGTTTGTCCTATGTGGTAATTTCCCACCAGATTCTTGTGCTACTGAAATTAAAGTTTCATAACATTGTTTCAAGAATATTGTTACTAAAGTATGATATGTAGTTTTTTCATCTTGTATAACTATAAATACTGCAGTCTTTTTTCTACCTATATCACGCATATCAAAGTCATTGTTAGCTAACATCTCTGATAAATTAGCACGTGATGCGAATAATTGAACTCTTTGTTTAAATACTGATAATATACTACCTTTTGTTTCACTTGGAGCCATTAAAGTTGAAGAGGCTTTAGTATAAGCTGTACTTGCAGGATCTTTATAACTAAAATAATCTTTAACATAAGTTGTATTAGCTAGTTTTTCTTCACCTACTGTTGTCATTAAATTTATACTATTTAAATTTATCTCTTCTTCTTTTGCATCTTCAAATAAAGAACAAGCAAGTCCAGCAAAATAGTCAGCTGATGTATTTTCCCAGAAAGGATCTTGTCCTTTAGCACTAGGATCTTTTAAAATATTTGCAGCTAAGTCTTCTAATAACTCTACTGATTTATCAATATTACCATTTTTATACAATGAATATGGAAGATACATAGGATTCCAAGCATTTCCTTGTTGTGGATCACGGAAATTAAGTAATACTATGTTATAACCTAAACTTTTTAAATAATTTGATGTATTTTCATATATTTCACCTTTAGGGTCTGTTATAATCATAGATTCATCATGTTTAGCAAGTAAGTTTACCATAGGTAAAACTGTAGTTTGAGTCTTACCAGCACCTGTAGAACCTATTACTAAGTTATGATATCCACCATTATCTACCCAAACTTTTTTAGGAGTCATTTTTAAAGGTATCCCCGCAGCATCTGCTTTAGGTGACAAAGGATCAACAGCCTTTACATCTAATCCTTTTTCAATTTCACTATCTTTTGCCCATCTAGCATAGTTCTTTTCTTTCTTTTTTCCTATTGATAATCCAATACCAGTTGCATCTTCCTTTTCAAAAAATACAGATTTAACACCAGCAAAAGCTGCTATTATACCCGCTAAAAAGAAAATCAAAGTTGCAGCTATATTGCTACCAGTAAATCCTAAAAGAAAATTAATTGTAAATGTTTCTCCATTTAAAAATGCTGAAACATTAGCAACCGCTAAAGAAACCACAAATAACCAAGCAACTGCAAATATTAAAAATATTACTATATCTTTTGCATCAGCCCTAAATCTCAATTTCATTTTATCACCATATTTCTACTGTATAGTCATCTAAATATACTTCAAACTCCATAACACTATTTACTTTGAATATAAATTTATTATTATTTTTTGTATAAACAGTATATATAGTCTTATCACCATTAACACTATATTTATCCATAACTAAGTCATTTAAATCCATTCTATCAAAATAATTTATAAAACTTTCAACAGAACCAAATTTTAAATTTCTATATTCTTCATTTAATAATTGATATGAATAGTTATCATCAGTATAAATATTATTTTTAAATAAATTTAAATATATATTAGCCATTTGTTGATAAGATATATCTACAACAGAATATTCATTAACTCCATATGTTTTTGGAGTCATAACATAATCTTCTCCATTTAAATAAGATTCATTATATATGCTTTTACTAGCCATAAATTCTCTTATAAAATATAAGGATAATAATAGTATAAATAATAAAATTAATAAAAATACCATTTTATGTTTTTTTATAAAATCCATAATATCATCCCCTATTTAAACATATTACCATCGTATGGTTCAATTTCAAAAGTCATATTCTTTTCATCTAAAATAACAATTATATAAAAATCTTCTTTAGGTGTAAATGTATCCATTATCTCTTCTTGTGTATAACCTTTTACATAATATTTATAAACACTTTTTGAAATTCTTTGTTGATATATTTTTAAAGGATTAAAAGTTTTAATATTATCTATGGTTCCTATATAATTATATAAATTATTAGAATTAACTGAATTTTTAGTCTTAAAATCATTACTTAATAATATTAATAATTTATCCGTTTCTGAATTATATAAATAATTTAAATATTTAGAAACACAAGAAGAAACAGTATAAAACTTACTATTATTTTGAACAACTGATATAGTTTCAGTATCTATTTTTTCTTCAACAATCTCTTCTTTGTTAAAGAATAACTCATATATTCCTACAAATATAACAGAAATAATAAGAAACATAGCTAAAATTTTTTTATTTCTTTCCTCTTTATTCATTTTATCACCTATAATCCAAAAATATCGTATCTCTTTTGTACTTTATCTTTTATTTGTAAAGCAGTATAATCACTTTGTTCACAAACAGTAGTTTTAGATTCTACTGGACAATTATCAGTATTATCAATATATACTTCTTCAGGACAAGCAGGAACACTAGAACAATAGGATTCACCATAAATAAGATTTAAATATTCACAACCTCCAAGTCCCCAATTTCCGGGATTATATCTATAATCTCCTATCCAGGAATATAATGACTGCATCCCCTCCAAAGTTCCAGGTAAACCATATCCTCCTGAATCACACCCTGCTGATAGTCTTTCATTATATCTATTAGTTATGGTTTGTGCATGTTTCCCAAACTCACTATAAGATTTTAAAACATTCGCATAAGCGATAATACCCTCACTTAAAGATGAATATTTTCCACCAGAATTACAACCTTTACCATTAGCAATTCCAATCCCCCAATAATTATTGGTATATTGGCAAGCAGGGTCTAATCCCCAATTTTGTTCTGTTCCAGCAGTTACAACCACTAATTCAGGATTTACGTTATTAGCTAAAGATACATCATAAATTTCTTCAGCATTTAGTACAAAATTTTTATAAAAATCTTCAGAAAAATCTTTATTAATTGACCTTTTGTAATAATCATTCATTTTAGCTACAAATTCTTCTTTAGATAAAGTCGTAGTAGTAAGTGAAAAATTATTTCCACTACCATATGACATTGGTCTTGGGTTTTCTGGATCAACATATTCTAAAGGATTAACACAGTCTGACATAGAGCCAGCACCAAGTCTGACTTCGAAGTGCAAATGAGTTCCACTTGAATTACCACTATTTCCCATTTTAGCAATAACTTGACCTTGATCTACAACTTCTCCAACTTTAACAGTTGCGCTATTGTGAGCTAAATGTGCATATAGCGTATACGTTCCATCACTATGCTGAATTTTAATGTAATTAGCATAACCTGCTGTATTACCTACAAATCCATCATCCTTATGATTGTCAGTTGCATATATAACAGTACCCGGTTTTACCGCAATAATATTAATAACCCCTGGTCCATTGCCACCATTACCTATATCAATACCTGTATGAGGAGATGTTCTAAACTTTTCATTACCACGAAAATATGAAGTTATTTTTTTTACTTGAGGTTGCCCCTTAGCATACAAAACACCATCTATTTCTTCTGTTTCTGCACTCCCTATTGGCCACCAAAAAGATGAATTTGAAGCTGAATATATTATACTTTCATTATAATCTCCAACTAAATCTTCATATTGTTCTTTAACATCGTAAATTTGAACGATTAAACTCATAACTTGACTTTCATCATTTATAGAATATTTTTCTGCTAAGAACGTTTCCAAAAATTTATCATATTTTTCATAATCTATTTTATATTTATCGCACATGCCATCTTTTGCTGTTTCTTTGGTACAAGTATTTGCTTCATCTTCTGCATTATATGGTATTTGTGATACCATATTTTGAGCTAAAACTTCTATATCATACTTTGAATTATCTTGTGAAGATTTATAGTTATAAGAAAATTCAAAGGTAGATTTATAATTATACGTATTTTCATAAGTACCATTAAAATAATCTTCTCTTTTTTCTACTTTAGAATATCCATAACCCTCTATGTTTTGTTTAAAAACAATATTCATGTCCTTTTCTTGAACAGTAAGTGTAGACATTAACAAAGGCATATCTAATTCTACTTTATGCCTATTATTATAATATAAATATATGTAACGCAACTTAAAGAAAAATGTATAAACTGTATTCATATTATTTCCTTCGTCATCTATATAACTAGATATATAAGGATAATAATCTTCTAACTCATCGATATCTGCTTCATTATACTCTCTAATTTTACTTATCTTTTTTAATTTTGAATTTCTAAATTTAGTAGTTTCATCTTCTATGAATAAATCATAATCAAAAGTTTGCACTTCTGAATCAGTCTCTTTTAAATCATCTTCTTTAACATTACTAAGTTTATCTTCCATTTTAGAATTAGGAACTTCATCTGCGCTACCTATACCAAATAAACTTTCAACAGCCATAGATGGAATCATAAATATACCTACAAATATTACGAGTGTTATAACACTTGCCAAAGTTGGAATCGCTATTTTCAAGAATTTAGCAGTAAATTTTAAATTTACTTCTCCACCATCAGTAGTTTGATCTTCTACTTCTCTTCTATCTAAAAATGAATTTTCCTTACCAGGCGCTACTGCATTACCTTTCATATTAGATTTTGATGCAAAAGGCATAGAACTTTTCTTTTTACTTAAAGCATTACTTATTCTATTACTAGTGCCATTTTGATTTATTTTATTCATGGTCTTGTTTGCTAATAGCCCACCTGGAGCAAACTTATTTACTTTATTTAAAGTTTTACCTAATGCTTGTGAACTTCTTCCACCAGTTAATTTATCTGCAGCTTTAACTGCAGTTCCAGCTGCTCTAGCATAAGGATTAGGAGCTCTTCTTGCAACATCAGCAAGATTTCTCACATTATTAGCATTGTTGGCAACATTACGTTGTTTCAACATTTCTGCTTCTGTTAATTGATTTTCTTCAGGGACTTGATATTGTTCTTCCATAATGTTACCTCCAATCTATATTATAATCCTCCACCACTACCAAATGATTCTAATTCTTCATCTGATACAATTACATTAATACGCATTCTTCTGCTTCCACATACGAATAACGCTTCACCTTGTTGATATTGTTTTATACTTTCTTTTTCATTATCATTTAAATCTATTAATTTAGCTAAATCATCAACTGCTTGTTTTTTTAGTCCCATTACTAAATAATAAGAAGCATTATCAAATATAGCTTTACCTTGAGTTATAACACTAGGATCACTAAAATCTGTAGGTTGTTGAGTTATTATAATTGTTCCAGTATTATATTTTCTCGCACGTCTTTGAATTTGTGCTAAAAAGTCAGCACCCAATGTATTTCCACCACTAAGTAATACATGAGCTTCATCAACCATCATGACAGTATTTACAGAACTATCTAAAGTTAATCCCCAAGCATATTTTAATATATTAAAGAATAAAGCATTTCTAATATTTTTATCAGCATTCATTAACTCTCTAATATTAAATACTATAAAATTACTTCTTGGCTTAATAGTTGTATGACCATCAAAATAATACTTAAGTTCTTTTACAATCGGTCTTATCTTTATCTCAAGTCTTTCAAGAACATCTTTTTCTTGAGACTTTTCTGGCATAGATAAAATTCTACCTTTTATTGTCGCATAAACATCTTTAAAAGTAGGATAATCCTCTGAATTAAATTTAGTAAAATCAACATTGAAATCTATACCAAATCTTTTATACGTCTCTTGAACTACTTCACTAAACATATTTACTACATCTTCACTAATACTAGGATCATAGTATTTTAAGAAAGCTTTTATAGATTGCAGTGTACGTGTTAAAACAGTATAGCCTAAACCTTGTTTCATCTCTTCTTCATCTGCATCTACAATTACTTCAAGTGGATTTATCATACCAAAAGATCCACCTTTTCCTAAACTAATGAAATCCCCATCAAATGTATTAGTCATATCCTCTAATTCACCTTCAGGATCTATAACTACTATTTGATTATTATTTCTAATATGACTTCTTAAAAGTAATTTAGCAGCAGTAGATTTACCACTACCAGAAGTACCTAAAATAATCATATTAGCGTTATTACGATTGTGTTCTTTCTTAATTTGATATAAGAATTGGTTAAATAAAATAACTCCACCAGAGAAATCTATTCCAAGTAATGTAGATAATCCTGGATCTTTAATACTATCAAATATAAAAGGATACATAGCAGCTATTGTAGGAGAAGGTATAGGTGTTCCTATTCTATCTTCTATATCTTGTTTATTAAATATAGGTAATATAGATTTTAACACCTTATCTTGTTCAAAACGAAGAGGTACAGCTCTCATTTCCATAGCTTCTAAATAATTCTTAACTTGTAATTTTTTAACATCCAATTCATCCTTAGTATTTGCAGTAATCATAACATGCATTTGAAAATCATAAATCTTAGATTGACTAGCAGCTAATTCACTTATAAACATTTCTAAAGATTCATAATCTTGACGTATTCTTTCTTGAATAGTCTTATCTTTTTCATCTTGATATCTTTGTTTCAAATCAGCAAGCTCTTTATTAAGCATTTTACTCATACTACTAAAAGGAAGTGGTATATGTTTAATAACAACTTTAATTCCTGACATACTAGTTAAACTACTTAAATATCCAGGATAAACAAACTTAGGATATGAAATTATTGTTAAAATACAGGCATACTTATCACTAATAACAAATTCACTAGGCTTAAACTCCAATCCCTTTGGAGCAATTTGACTTCTTATATCCATTATGCTAACACCGTCCCAAAAGTAGTAGTTTGTCCACCATTTAAGAAATTATCTAAAATCATTCTTAAATCATCATTATTAGTTTGAAATGCAGTTAATCCTGCACTAGCAAAATTATTAATTAAAGTACGTATCCTTTTTTGTATTAAATCATTATCCTTTTCCTTAAATAATAAGAAATATTCTGTATCAACAACATTATTATTCGTAAACATATTAGCCTTGTTTAAATCTTCTAATATAAGTTTTCTTTTTTTAGTATCCCCAATTTGATTATATAATAATTGTAATTGAGATAAATAAACATTAATATCTACTGGTCTATCTGCAACTACAATCCAAAATTCATAATCGATAGCATTATAAACATTTTTTAAATTCATTATTATAGCATCTTGCATACCTTGATCAAGTATAAAAATATTTCTTGGCATTATTTTAACTCCAGTAACCTTTTGATTATTATCAAGTACAATAACTCCATTAGTAATATTCTTTACAGGAACATCAGTATACTTACTTTTTGTCTCTTTCGCCATTATCAAAACACCAACCCTTCCATATATATCTTTGTCTTGTTGTATAAAAATTCCAAGCATTTTTTATTACAGTTCTTACATTGTGGTAATTTGGTATCGGAAGTACCAAAAAACCACATATAAGACCTGGAGAAACAGTTAACACTGCTACCCAAAATTCATTGACAGGAAGGAACATCATAAGTAAGAATGATATTCCCACACCACATCCAAATATTATTAAATCGACTGTATTAAATACCCCAAATATAAGCATACTCTTCTTTGAGTTTGCGGGTATTAAATAAGAATAATCCATTTAGTATCACACCCCTTTAATTATGGTCTACCTGGACCCATTGGCCCCATTGGCCCCATTCCAGCCCCTGGACCGCCAGTACGACGACCAACTGTAGATTCTGCTTGTTCTATTTTACCAGGACGAGCTGGGCCTCCTGCTGTTGAATGAGTAACTTCAACATTTGACTTAGCAACTTTTTCATCGGCATTAAGTCTGTCAAGAATTTCTTGTGTTTCTTTAATATCTTGATCAATGCTTTTAATTTTTTGTTCTTTATCAAAAATGCTTGTGCTATCTTTTGTGTTATCTGCAGCGATTGTTTTAATTTGTTTATCAAGTGCTTCTGCAAAAGATTCTCCAGATGTCGTAAACACGTTTTCAAGACCTGCAACTCTAGCTTGATTTTCATATTTTTCTTTTAAATTTTGCAATTCACCATCTTCTGAAATGTTTGCTGCTAACCAGTCATCTCTATATTTACCATTAGCCTTTTGTTCTTCTTCAGCCCTTACTTTTGTTGCTTCTTCTGCTTTGTTTTTTGCTTCTTTTTCTGCTCGTTGTGCTTCTTTAAGAAAATTTTCTGCCTCTTTTGTATTTCCTTTAGCTTTTGCTTCTGATGATTTTAAATATAAAGAGGAAGCTAGTGATGATTTAAGTGAAGCTTCGTTTTCTAGTGCGGCTGCTTTCGCCATTCCTTTTTGGTACTCACCATCAGGAGCTTGTTTTACTTTATTTACAGCTCTATCTTGCATTGCCTTTAAAGTAGCTGCAGCATCTGATTTTTGTTGAATTCTTCTTCTTACAGGCTCAATTTCATTATCTATTCTCTTTTTTTGTGCATTAAAATTATCAATCCTATTTTGTGTTGCTATTTTTTCGTGTTCAACCTCTCCTAAAGTTCCTGGTGTTCCTAAATACCCACTTAATTGAGCTCCTCTTCTTCCCCAAAAAGTTGATCCGCTAGCTATAGCTCTTCTCATCTCTGCATTTTTTGTTGCTTGATCTTTTCTAATTTCACCAAACTTTTTACCTTGAAAACCTGATTTCAATCCCCCGAATGTAGCAGACAACCCTCTACCTACTCCAGTACCAGTTAACATACCAGCTGTTCCAACCATAGCGCCTGCCGCTAAACCTTTTCCTGCTCCTAATATTTGCTTACCACCTGCGGCTTGTTCACTAAATTTCTTCAATGGATTCAAGAAGAACTTACCGTCACCATCTAACTTAATACCTAAACCTTCTAAGATTTTTGGTAATTGTTTAGCAAACATCAATACCCCTATTATAACAAATATTTTTACCAATGTAGTAGTTTGATATGAACCATCAACTATATCTACCATTTTATTTATTCTACTTATAATATAAACTGCAAAATAAATTGCAAGTAATCTTATAAACAAACTTAAATAAGTTTTAAAACATAATTGATACCATTTTTTAAACATTCCATCTTTTCCACTTTTAGGATCTACATAAGATAAAATTGGTATTGGAGCTATTAATTGTAAGAATGCTAATTTTATACTACGAAGTGCTATATCCATACAGAATGTTATTAATAACAAAATTATTACAACACCTACTACTGTACTAAATATATACTTATAATCCATTATAAATTGTTGATTACGAGAATCAGTCGCAACCACCATCTCTTGTCTAAACATTAATCCTAAATTTCCATGCTCTACACCCGCTACATAATTTTGAAGTGCTGTTAGAGTAAAATTTTTATTATCTATTAAAGCTGCCATTGAGTTATCATGAGCACTGCTATTATCATTATAATTTTCATCTAACCCTGAACATGCCGGATTAAAATTACCATCTTCGCCTTTAATATCAATACAATTTTGCAATTTGGTAATAGACACATTAGGGGTAAAAAACGCACTCATGGTTATAAATGCCATATCATCTCCTGCTGTATTTATAAACTCATTACCTGATTTATTGTCATCTCCAAATATTAAAGTAGCCATTGTATTATCTTCTAATATTATTGTTTGTAATCTATATGCGTAATTAAATATATATGGAGTTAATATTAATAACGACAAACTAATTATTATATTAGTAGTTAATTTAGATATTCCTTTACTCTTATCAGAAAAATCATCCGGATTAACTACATAAGTAATTAAAGATAATGTTACTTTAAAAATCATAAATATTGCAAGTAACTTATATATTCTATCAGCCATATCCAATATATCAGCTTGAGAAAGTATAGATGTTCTTGCTATTGATATTAATAAATCATAAATAGATGATATAAGATTATATACCACTTGATCTATTCCAAAGAAAAATTGTTTGATTAATTTTTGAAACCACATATTTATTGATAAAATATACATCTACATTCCTCCTAAAAATTTTTTATTTAATATTTATACTCATATCATGATTATAACAAAAAAACTACAATTAATCAATGACTAATTGTAGCTTTTACTATTAATAATTTATTGTATCTGTAGGTATACACCCGTTATCATTTATCTTTCCGTTTACAAAACAATTGAAACAATTAGAAACGCTTCGATCTCTGTTAGAAACAAATCCTATTAAAAGTTGAACAATTTGAATAACAAAGAAAACAATAACTGCTGCTACAGCTCTTTTTATAAACATTTGTTGTCCTTTTTTTATTTCATCTTCCTTAGATGCAGCTACAGCTTTTCCTAAATCCAGCATACCAAAAATAATCAATAAAATTGGCACAAATATTTTAATTAATAAAACAGCTGTTGAAACTAAATAAGGGAAAGTTCCAGCAAAATCAAATCCTAAATTACCACATCTATAAAGAGTATCTAATTCAAAAGCATCTACTAAAAACATCATTTAATCATATCCTCCTAACTAAATATATTATACATTTAACATTTTAAAAAGTCAACCCTACTTTATAACATAAGGAGCTTCAAAAGTACCATCTCCAGAAACTATTTTTTCAGTTCCATCAATATAAATAACTAAATTATAATTGTGATACTTACTCGCTTCTTGACTTCTTATTATGCCATTACTTAAATAATAAACTTGATATGTATTATTAGACACGGCATTTAAAGTCCAAGACATTAAATTTAAATCTTTTAAATAATTATAATTTCTACAAGATTTAGAATAAATACTATTACAATCCATATCTAAACTAGCTTTTGCATAATCAGTTACATCAATTAAAGATATAACTTGATTTTCTAATTTAGTTGAACAACTATAATCACCAATAGTTCCATTATTTAAATCTCTAGAATCTATACATACATCTTTAGAAACAATATGTTCTTTTGCTGTATTTGATATGACTTTCACATTATTATAATCATCCATTAAATATTTTAATATAGCACTATCTGCATATATATTTTTTCCATATATATCATTAACATCTATATTATATTTATTATCCCAATATCTATCTAAAGATTCTGATTCAGCTTTTATAAGCTTAACAATTCCATTTTCATCAATATTCATTATTCTATAATTTTTATCAAAAAATTTAACATAATTATTAACTTCATCACCTTTATAAACATAATAATTATTTAATTGATATAAACCAGATCCCGTCGTAGTTAAATCTTCCATTAAATTATTTATTAAAGTATTAGTTTTATAATCTTTACATTCTAAATTAGCAATATAATTTAAATAACCACCTTTATTTTCTGAAACAGTTGAACCATTTCTTCTAACAGTTACACTTCCTAGACAAGTATTATCGCCAATCAAATCACCAGTAGATTTTATATATTCTCTTCCTACTAATGTACTTAATTCAACTTCTCTTGTTTCTCCTTCTTTTGAAGGCAAACCAACAGTATCTTCAAAGTAATTTTGTGCAGCTTCAATCATTCTTTCTTCATATTTTTCGGGTGTAATTTTTGAATTACCACAAGCTTGAATAATAGCTAAAAACACTATTATCAATATAGGTAACAATATAATAATTCCAACTATTATTAATACTTTTTTATCTATTTTTTTTAATGCCTCTACCATAAACCCTCCATTATTTTAAACAAGCAGTACCATTTCCATTTATTGTCATTCCATCTGGACAAGTCTTTGAAGCCTCGTCTTTAAATTTATAAGTACAATCACCATTTATAAAACAGCTACTACAAGTTGCAATATTAGCTTTATCATCTTCATCAGCAACAAAACTTATCAAAAGTTGAACAATTGTAAATACAAAGAATACCAAAGCTCCAGCTACTAGTCTTTTAATAAACATTTTTTGTCCTTTTTTCATTTCATCTTCTTTTGAAGCAGTCATACCTTTTACAAGATCAATCATACCTAATACAACAATTAAAACAGGAACAACAACTTTTATAACTGTTATTACTGTACTAACCATATTAGGTATTTTTTCATCTATAATAGCTCTTGGCATTGAACTTTCACAAGAAGCTATGTTAGCAGCTAAAACTGGGCTTGCATAACAAAAGACTACAAGAGAAATAATAATTCCAATTAATAAATTTTTCTTTTTCATATTTTACATCTCCTCACAATCATTACTTATAAAACAATCAATACAATCAACCATATTAGATACATTAGTATCTGCTACTATACTTATAAAAAACTTAACTATAATAACAACAAAGAAAATTATTGCAGCAACAGCAAGTCTTTTAATAAACATTTTTTGCCCTTTTTTCATGTCATCTTCTTTTCCTGCTGTTATACCTTTAAATAAATCTAAACTACCCATTATAACTAAAATAATTGGTATGGCTATTTGAATTAATGTTACTGCATAACTTGTTAGTTCTGGTATTTTTCTAGGTATACCAGTTATCCTACCTTCATTTTTTTTGCCACAATAAACTTTTTTTATTTTGTTTCCTAGCAAAGTTTCCTCATCCGAATCCTTATCTATGTCTTGATTAGATTGTGTTTCTTCATCTGATATTTCATTAATATCTCCATCTAATTTATACATCACTGTATATGTTGTATATCCTGTAACATATTTGTGTTCAAGTGACTCTGATGCGCTAACATCACCAATTAAAATAAATATACCAACAAAAAATATTAAAAATACTATTTTTTTTCTCATATAATCACCACTTAGTATCACAATTTTTTGTAATAAAACAATCAGCACATTGCATTATACGAACTGCTTTATTATCATTAGATTCATCATTAGCAACAAAACTTATAAGAAATTTTACAATTATAAATACAAAGAATATTAAAACAGCATATACTAATCTTTTTATAAATAATTGTTGCCCTTTTTTCATTTCGTCTTCTTTTCCAGCTGTTAAAGATTTCATTAAATCCATTGAACCCATAACTACTAAAACAATAGGAACTGCTATTTGTATAACATTATATAAAATACTTATCACATTAGGAAGTACTGTAGGTATTTTATCTACCATGTTTCCACCACAACTAGTAATTCCTTTCGTATAGTTATTATAAGTTTCTGCACCCACAATGTCAATGAAAATCAAGTTTATTAATAAAATTAAACTAATATTTAATACTTTTTTCTTCATAACTCCCCCTAAATTTCATTTTGTTGTTTATTAAATCCAAGTTTAACTAACATTTTATTAAGTTCAGGTAATTTTTTCTCCCTTTCATTTAAAGGCACCAAATTATAAAACACTTTAACTCTAGCCTCATATTCAAAATTAGCTACTTCACTTGAACTAAGCAAACTTTGATTTAAAACTATCTTTTTATTTTTTAAACCTTGTAAAGCAGTTGCATTCAATGTCATTAATTTTTGTAATTTAATTATTGACGGTTCTATTAAATATAACACTTCTTGGCAGAAACCTTCTGCTACAAGGCTATTATTTATATCTACAATAATAACATCCTTATCCTTGTTTTTATTAATAACACTACCTATTTCACTAGTTATTGTTGATATTAAATTTTTATCTTTAAAATATGTAAAATCATTTTTATCTACTTCTATACCAATAACACTATAATTCTTAGTAAGTTCATTTTTCATCATATAAACCAAACTACTAGCTCCTGATTGTCTAGTAATGTTTTTTACACCTATTATTCTAGTACTCGAAAACTCTGTTTGAGGTGCTACTTCAACAGTAGGTGCGATATACTGAGCTTGTGGATTAGGTGTAGTCGAATTTCCAGTTGGTATATCTAATCTATGAAGTTGAGCAACATCACGATATGTATTAGGCGTATTATATAAATACTGTATACCTTCCACATTCTTAGTAAAATTATATATTCCCATAGATACAAGATTAGATAGGAACGTAGGATTACTAGTTGCTTCTGTACCATCAAGCAAAAGTATAACCTTTTCCATATCTAAAGAAATAGACAATTTTTGCAAATTAACTATATCAGTATAATTCTTTATTGCTGTGATGTCAAGTATCATTCTTTGATAAAAGAAATTTTGGAAAGTTGAAATTATCTCATCTACCTCAAATTCACCATTCATTTCTTTAATGACATCAATTCCTAAATTTTCTAATAATAATTGATTTTTATTTGATACAATAACATTCATTATATCTCCCCTTTTTAATAAGAATAATCTTTTCCAAGTATTTTAGTTTCACTATGAACAGGTATCATAAATAAATCCCCAATAAAAGGAAACTCAAATCTAACAAAAGTGACAATTACATAATAATTACCACCATTAATATTATTATCAAGCACTTCAAACACACAATAATTATACCCATATGTATTCAAATTGTCTGATAAATTGTCTCCATACTTTTCATTTTCTAGACGATTTTTAATATCATCACATCTATTTGATCTTGAAGCATCATAACCCGCTGCTTTTAAATCTGGATTAATTTCATTAGCTACTACTTCATTATAAGTACCATATTTTTCAGTTATTTCCACAATCCTATTTTTTATTCTATAAGCCTTTGAATATGATAAAATACCTATAAAAAACAATATAACTAAGCTAGAAAATATTACCACTAAATATAATAATGAACTTCCACCTAGAGACTCTCTCATTTTATCACATCCTATTACTCACAAGTTTGATCTTCAAAATCATATAATCTATTAGTATTAGAAAATATAGGAATATCTAACATATTATTTATTATTGGAATATTAATCATCATATTAGTACTAATTTTATAATAATAATAACATTCCTCATTATATTTTTCTCTACATACAAAAACACAATAACCTTCACTACCATCTGTTAAACTAGTACTACAATTTTTCTTTTCATTATCTCCAATTTTATTATAATAATTAACACAATTAACACTTTTTTTATTATAACCTAAAGAAGTAAGTTTACTAGCTATTTCATTTATTGCATAGCCATTATAACCTTCATATTTCTCTATAGTTTCAGTTATTATATTACTTACCTTGTTACTTTTAAAATAAATAAGAGCTGCAGAAAGGAAAGCGAATACAATTATTATAAAAGTAATTACTATATTAAGTGTAACTGTATATCCTATGCTTTCCTTCATACTTTATCCTCCTATTGCGCTCTACAAGCATCAAAATTTACCAATGTGGTATCAGTTTCTGAAACTTGACACCTACCACCTGTCCAAAAACCTCCACAAGCTGTACAAGCAGTACTATTTTCTGCACTATTCATCATATTTGTAACTATTACAGTTCCTACTGCAAGTACTATAGCTATTAATACTATTGTTATTACTGTCATATTAGCCTCTCCTGCTGCTTCTTTCATTTTCTTCACCTACCTTTATTATCTATATTCATTTTTATTATAACACATTTTTCAGTTAATTATCAAAAAATTAAATTCCCATCATTATAGTCATGGACATAAATAGAACTAGTATAACTCCTCCACCTGTTACAAATAGCATAGTCATAGTTCTTTTTTCCATATTTTCTAAACGATCTTTATATTTAAGATCTCTTGCTTTATTTTGTAAAGAAGATACAGTTCTTGAAAACATCATTATTTTTTCATGTTTATCATCGTTAGAACCTAATCCTAAACGATATAAAAGTCTCATCATTCTCATAGAGTCTCTAACCGGATATTGATTAGCAAAATCAATATATGGTTGAATAGTAGAATCTCCTTCATCTATTTTAGCAACCAAAGTTCTAAGTCCTGGTTTAAATATTTCTGGTGCTGTATCTATACTTCTAGAAAGCGCTACTGGAACTGTGTAATGTTGAACTAATATTTCTAAACTTTTTAAATAATATGGAAGCATAGAATCCATATAATGCAATCTAGCTTTATAATAACTTTTTAATTTAGTATATCCACTTTTATATACTACAAATCCTGCGATAAAACTAAGAAGTATAAACATATAATTTAAATAGCCTGTAATTGCAAAAACAAATATACATACAATAATTACTAATATTCCATCTCTTATTCTTCTAGAAAAAAGAGCTCCTGCATCAATATCTGCATCTTTATATTTTACCCTTAATAAGAATTCATAATCCTTTTCCATTAATTTTTTTAATAGTGGATTTACTTGTCCAATTATAGACTTAGGCTCTATTATTCTGTTGTATAAAAATATAAGTACAACAGCAACTGTTACTATTAAAAACTCCATTATTCAGCCCCCACATTCTCATTATAAAATTTAGTTCCAGCAAGTAAGAAATAAGTATTAACTATAACTATCAAATGCAGTATAACATTTACATACCACAACTCAAGCATTTGTTGATATGTATCTCCTAGCATTATTTGAACAAGAGCTATCATCATATATAAAACAAGTCCAAATGTAACAAATTTTTTATAAAAAGCTTCTCTATCAATTCTATCTCTATAAACAGATTCAACAAGCATATCTATATCTTGAGACATATTTTCTAATGACTCACTAGAATCTTTACTACCTTCATTAGTTATTTGAAGAAATAATTGATGCATATTTCTTACAATATAGTAATCATATTTTTCATTCATGTATTCTAATGATTGATTAATTGTTCCATTTTCATAAGCCATATCTATCATAGTTTTCACATCCGATTTAACCGGATCTTCCAATATTCCAGATGAATGAACTCCCTCTAAAGCTTTAACAAAACTTTGAGTAGTAGCAAATTCCATAATTACATTCGTTGTATACACTTGTATTTGCTCAAATATAAATTCACTATATAATCTTTTACATCTTAAGTAACTAAGATATGGTACAGCTGCTACTGCAATTACTGCATATATTATTGAAATAACTAAATTATAAAAATATAAATAAGTTATTATTCCACCACCTAAAGCAAATAATATAACTTGCCCTATATATTGTTGCAAAGTATAATCTTGTTTTAGTTCTTTTATTTTTTTACGAATTTCTTTATATGTATAAGGAGCTACTTTACTATATAATCTATTTCCCTGTCTACTCACAAACTGATAAGCTTGAGCACCAGTATTACTTCTATAAAGAATTATAAATATAATTATTATAGCTACTATTATAAAAAGTAAAGTTATATTCATATCATCCCTCCTATTCAAATATTATTTCATTTTTTTGTGGTGTCTCACTAATTACTACCTTTTCTTCTTTTTTATTATATTCTTCTTTTATAAAGCCATTAGGAAGCATAACACCTTGTGCTTCCAAATATTCAATTAAATACTCACTTGGATTGTTTCTATAAACTTTTCCATCAGGGGATTTTTTATAAAGAGTATTATATTTGGCTTCATTATCTTTAGTTACATAAAATTCTGTAACTTCAGCAATTTCTCTTACGAATTTTTTAGAAATTTTATCTTGATATCCTCTAATATAAACACCAAGTTGAATATATCTATAAATAGATTTCAAGAATTGGTCTATATCCTGATTTGTTTCAAGCAAGCTATACATACGATTTGGTATAGAAGAAGCTTTATCTGCATGTATTGTAGATAAAATATAGTGTCCTGAAGAAATTGAGTTTCTAACAGCCATTACCGCTTCTGCACTACGAACTTCTGATAATAAAATCCATTTTGGATTTTGTCTCATACAAGTAACAAGAACATCAGAATAACTAGCAATATTGTTAGTTTTCATAGCAACTATATCTCTGTTAGGATATATTCTATCTAAGTGTAGTTCCAAAGTATCTTCTATTGTTATTAACTTTTCATTTTCATACGTATTAGCGGCTAGATATTTAACAAATTCAGTCTTACCACTACCAGTTTCTCCACAAACTATTATATTACAATGTCCATGTACACAAGTTATTAAAAAATCTAAAATATCTTCTGTTATATAATTTTCTTTTAATATTTTATTTCTTTCTAAACGTATTTTAGCTGGAGTTTTACGTATAACACAAGCAATACCATTTCTAGCAATAGAATCGTGCACAAAATTCATACGGAGTTCTGCACTTTCACTATCTAGAAAAGGATGAGCTGCATTAAAACTTTTCCCCATAACATTTGAACATTGAAAAGCTAATTTTTCAATAAACGCATTGTTTATAGCTGGATTATCTATTCTAAAAATCCCTTTTGACAAGGTTTTTAACCAAACTTGTCCATTATTACTATAAGAAATATCCGTAATATCGTCGTTTTCTAAATATTCTTTAAGAGGACCAAAGTCCATTCCCTCAAATATATTATCGTGCATTTTACCCTACTAATTCTCCATTTGGCACATCTTGAACTTCACCAGTTCCTGGAGTTGTTTCCCCTTCAACTTCTCCTGCTATTATATCTTCTTCAACAGTAATTGTTTGAGCATCTATATAATCTCTTAATGTTTGACTTGTAACTATTACTTCATCTGTTGTAGGTACTGTTGAACCTCTTGGAGCTAAAACTAATTCTACATTTAAATAATCTGCTTTAGTAAGCAATGTATAATAATCTTGACTTACAGCAAAACCAATTTTAGATGGAGTTCCTATATTATTAATCCCATCAAATACATTTTTACCACTGTTATCATGAACAACTAAAACTTTAACATTTTTCATTAATTTACCAAACATTACAGTTCCGTTTTCATCATTAGCTTTCATATAAATATCGATATAAGTATCTGGCAAAACACTATTTCCTAATGTACTTTCAACATCAACATCCATATAATAACCAAGTTCTCCAGCTTCATAATCTAATTGTTCTATCCAATTTCCAGGAAGTTTATTCTCTTCTATTAAAAATTCTTGATAAAATAAACTACCTTCCGGTATAGTAACATTAACATTTGTATATCTATCTCTTATTAAAGCAGGATTTCTAAGAGCATTCTCATCAATCATACTAGAAGCTATTTGTTTATAAGTAATAAGTTCATTAGTTATTTTTGTTCTTGGCCCTATTGTCTCTTTAGCAACTGGCATACTTACTGGATTAGTCTTACTCTTTATACTTCCACTATATCCAAAATAAAGTACAACTAATATAACTAGAACTAATAAAATTGTAACAACATTCTTATTTGTAAAAAATCTTTTTAAACCTATTATAAAATTATTCATCTTTTTATTCTCCTCTCAATACTTAGTCTCTAATATAGCATCTATATTATTAACTATATCAAATTCAAAAATTTCTCCTGTAGCATTAGTTGAAGTAGTACTGGATACTCTTAAACTAACTTTAGGCGGTGCTTCATTGATGTCATATATTTCAATCAAATATGTGTTAGATAAATCTGCGTTTTGTGCAAATCTACGAATAAAACTTTCAACGAATTTTTCTTCTTCTATTCTTATGCATTTGTATTCATTTTCTGGAGTTTCTGTACAAGCTCTATAAGCAGCTAAATCCAAAGCATCAAACATAGCCGCTTCAACCGTTTCTTTTAGTAAATTATAATTGTGTTGATCTGTTTTAGTCATATTAGCAAAAAACCATATAACTCCAACAGCAAGAATACCAAGAACAAGAATTCCATATCCCCACATAGATTCTTTCAATATATCACCTACTATCTAATAACATAGTGTCTACTATACATAATAATTTTAGCACACATTCTTATTTTTAACAACAAAAATAACAAAAAAAGTCACAAAAAGTGAACTTTTATAATTTAAATTTATTTTTTCGATTATTAATAATTATTATAACTGAACATATCAAAATTATAGCTCCTAAAAAGTAATAATAATAATTAATATAAATTTCTATAATTTTATCTGTGATTGTTTTCTCAATATTAACAACAGCTTCTTCATCAGGTTCTTCTATTTGGTTTTTATATTCTAAAACCATCTTTTTAAATTCTTCTTCTGAATAATTAACATCCAACCATTTTTGACACAAACTATAATTAGATATATCAGAACAAAGTTCATGTGCATAATACTTATTATATTTAGGAAAAGTATAATATTTATTTCCTAATGATATACCATGACAGGCATCAAGATTAGAATAAAATTTATAAGTTCCAGAATTAACTTTATAATTATTTATTGTTATTTCTCCATTATTTGAATCTCTATAATAATAATATTTATTGGTTACTGTATCATAAAAATACATTTCATCTGTCAAATTATTTATAGTTACACTAAATAATGCCTCATTATCAACAATCTTATAATCATAAGATAAATTAATGTTAGTTACCATAGATTTCATTCTAGATACAACAGAATAATCACATCCACCATATGTTAAAGCAAATACATCAATAAAAGAAAAACTAAACAATAATAATAAAAATATTTTTTTCATTTTATCACCCCTACTTTAACAAATACTCATATTTTAAACCTCTAACGTTAAACATAATCTTTATAGATTCTGAATTCATAATATCTGAATTAACTCCAATATATATATCTTCTGTTACAACTTTTTTACTTTTTATTTCCTCAAATTTATAAGCATTAAACCAATTATCACCAATCTTATAAGAAATAGTTCCAAACTTAGATAAAAGCTTATAAAATGTATTAATATCTAAATCACTATTGGAATTATAATCCACATTTAACTTAAGAATAGTTTTATCATAATTTTCATTTATAGACGCACGTAAATATTCTTTTGACAAAATACAATCATCTTTTTTTATACAATATTTATATTCAATTAAAAACTTATCACTTAAACTATAATTATTAATTTTAAATTTAACATCTTTTAAAGCACCTTCAAAAATTAAATTTTCACCTAATTTTTTTGTGTCAGATATCTCAGTAATACTTAATTCTTGCGGCTCTAGTAAAATATTAACTGCACCATAATTAAAATACATTTTACTTTCTATATATTTTTCTGGTATTTCATATACAAAAAGATAATCAGTATATTCTAAAGGTAATAATTGTTCATCATAGAAATTACCCAAATCAATTAAAGAATTATTATATTTTATTACCGGTTTAAAATTAACATTTTCTATTACTAAATTAAAATCATTTAAATGTACTTCAGAATCAGAAGAATTAGATTTTATATTTACTTCAACAGCAATTAAATAGTTATCCGTTAATTTATTATCTCTATAATCTGTATTTAATTTAGTAGTATTATTAACTTTAAAGATAATTGGATATTGCGTGTAATAAACTCCTTCTTTATTTACTTTACTATTTTTATAAATAAAGAATATACCGAAAACAATTATTAAACCAACTATAATCGAAATTATAATATTTATAAGAAATTTATTTTCAACATATAAATATTTAAAATTTCTTATTTTTTCTTTTCTTCTTCTTTTCCTTTCATTAAAATCTATATTTATATCAACTTCAAATTCTTCTTTATCCATTTCACTAATTTCAATTTTTGATATATCAGAATTAAATTCAAATTTTTTAAAATCTATACCTATACCACGGATAAATAAAAACAAAAATATAAAGCTTTCTAAAATGACATTTATTAATACTAAATCATGGATCAATTTTACTGTTTTAACAGATACTATATTTTCAATTAATACATTCAAAAAATTAGCAGCATATACATTTATAACTAATATTACTATAAAAGAGAAAATCCCAACAAAATAAAATAATATTGGTTTATTCTTTTTATACATTATACTTAAAAGAACTAAAAACAAAGCAATAATTATGGCAGGTATAATATATATAAAATTATTCACTAAGTTTTTTACTATTTCTTCTTCAACAAAATTTTCAGAAGAATATATATAATCATTTAAAAACTTAAGTATATTATTACTTAAATATACTAAATATAAAACTAAACCACACATAAATAAATGTATTGGCTTGAATATCTTAATGAAAAATGCGTATGGCTTTTTAAGTATCACATATATCCCTCCTATTCTTAAATAATTATACAATATATTCAAAAAAAAATAAAGATAGTTCGCACTATCTTATTTTCATTAACAATGATTATCTTCATAGCAAGCTCTTTTCTTACTATTATTTATTTTTAAACCATAATCTGATCTCAAAGTTGTTAAATAATTACTTATACAAACTGTTCCATCTTTTATACATTCGAGATTATAATCATCATATGCATTATCTTTGTTATATTTCTTTATATCTTCCATAATTGAAGGAGTAAGAGTTATAGTATATAGCGGTTCTGAATTATCCTTATTATAACTGTTATTATTGTTTTTTAAAATATCTTCTTGTCCTTTCCAATTAGCACCAGGTTTTCTAGATCCTGTTCCATCTTTACTTAAAAACAAATTATCACTATTTGTGTTTACAATTCTAAATTCTAAATTCATATAATCTTTTTCATCTTTTGACCCTATTAATCCACTATTAATTGTGTATGGGCAGGTTGCACTATATTTATTTATTCCTTTTTCTTTAGTATATTTAGTATTAAAATCAAATGTAAAAGAAAGACTTGAAGGACCTCTTTGATTTAATTCACTAACTAATCCATAACCTAAAAATTTACAATTAGGACAAGATAAACTTGAAAGTTTACCTGAACCGTTATCTGCATAAATTGCATTCATTTTATATATATTTGTCCAACTTCCAAAATAATAAGAAAAATCACCGTTTTTGCTTTTTCTTGATACAGTCATACTAGTGTTACTATTTGGGAAAAATATAGTTTCATTGTTGTAATCATTAACCACTGTAACATTTTTTATATAATCATAATAATTTCCTGTCGAAAAAGACGATGGTGAACTATTATACATATAACATTTTTGTGTTAATGTGGAATTTATTACTTCTCCATTTATCGTGTTAAATAATATTTTCCCCGGAGTTGTATTCCAACCAAGTATTTGATTGCTAAAATTAAATGTTGTAAGACAGTAAGCTGGCGCTCCGTTTACATCAATTTTATCTGTATAACATGATAGATTGTTTTGATTAAAGGTAGCACCTATACTAAAACTCCCACCAAAACAACTAGCTTCTTTTACGCCACAATCCGCTGCTCCACAGCTAGCACCACTAAAATTCAATAAATTTGTATCTTTTGGGTATTTATCATGAAGACGAAATAAGCCTGAAATATAAGTTGATTTGCACCTTTCTTGGCAGCTTGCAAAACAAGCTCTAACATCACTTGCAGGCGCACCAAGACCAGCAATGTCTTGACACTGCCTACAATTCGTGCAAGTATTATACCTTTCATTTAAACTGTCTAAGTCACTTGTACAACTATTAGAGCTAGGTGGGGTTGTTGGTGTTGAAGGTGTTGTTTCAGGTGGATTTACATCCGAATATTTATAAACACCTATTCCCCTACTACAAGTTGAATTTTTTAAACAATTATGTCTATCTGTATAACTACTACCATTATATTTTGTTAAACTATACCCCCCGAAAGTTAAATTATTACCTTCATAATAAATTGTTCCCCATAAAACACCGCCATCTTTATAGTTAGCTGACCCCCCAAATAACGCACCTGAATACATCCAACAAAAATTACCTTCAGATTTACAATTTGAATTAAGTGTTAAAAATGCATTACCTAGCTCATATGCTGTTCCGTAATAACCGCTTACAGCTACCATTGGTTCTACTAAAATATAGTCAGTAGATTCGAAAGTAACATCATTAAAATATTTGTTTAAAATCGTTTTTAAATTTGTATAACTATCTTCTGTTAATATCTCGTTTAAATCTTTGTACCCACTATTAGTAGTCCATCTTTCACCCAATATACCACTTTCAACATTTGTATAATTATATTTTGCCCATGTTACATTGGTACTTTGATATATTTTTGGGCGATTATCATTAGAAAAATAATAACCACTGACTTTTTTATTTAATATTATTTCAACATCTTTCAAATCCCCAGCGGAAGTTATTATACTTACTTTAATCCCAACTTTATCAGAACCCCATTTACCAGACCCGGCATTTGAAAGATCTCCAGTTGACCCACTCGTTCCTGGATTAATAATTTCCGCAGGTACTGCTAATATATTCATAAAAGTGATTAAAAGAAAAACAAATAGAAACACCATCTTTTTTTTCATATTAATACACATTCCTTTCTTTTCTATTATCAATACTAATTGTATTATATAATAAAATTAATCAAAAATAAAGAACATTAGCAGCAATTTTAATTAAAAATATAGTTTTTCTTGTATTATTTTTTAAAATTTATTATAATACTTATGGAGTTGATAGTAGTGAAGTATGAAATAAATATAAATGAATTTCAAGGTCCGCTTGATTTATTACTTCATTTAATTAAACAATCAAATATAAGCATTAATGAGATTAGTATTGATGAAATAACTAAACAATATTTAGATTATATTCAAAAAATGGAAGAATTAAATCTTGATATAGCTTCTGAATATTTAGTTATGGCTGCAGAACTTATCGAAATAAAATCTTCTTCACTATTACCAAAAAATAATATAGAAGATGATGAATTTGAAGAAGATCCAAAAGAAAAATTAATTAATAGATTATTAGAATATGAACAATACAAAAAAATGACTAGTACTTTTAAAGAATTAGAAGAGTATAGACAAGAAATTTATACTAGAGAACCAGATAATTTATTAGATTATAAAGATGATGAAGAAATAGATTATGGTATTGATTTAAATGATTTACTTGAGGCTTTATCTAAATTTTTAGAGCAAAAAGAATTAGATAAACCATTAAACACAAAAATAACTAATAAAGAGTATAGTGTTACTAAAAGAAGTAGTGAGATTAGAAATATATTAAAGAAAAAAAAGAAAGTTAATTTTACTGATCTTTTTGAAGTATTTACAAAAGAATATGTAGTTATAACTTTCTTATCTATACTAGCTATGTCTAGAAAACAAGAAATTGAAATTGAGCAAGAACACAATTTTAAAAATATTATTATTAAAGAAAAAGGTGTAGAATGAAAGCAATAGTTGAAGGATTATTATTTTTAAGTGGTGAAGATGGTTTAACTTTAGAAGAAATATCTTGTGTTATTGAAAAGGATATTGATGAAGTTAAATTAATTATAAAAGAATTATATAACGATTATAGTAATGATACTAGAGGAATACAAATAGAATTCTTAGGTAATCATTTTAAATTAGCTACCAAAAAAGAACATAAGGAATATTATAAAAAGCTTGTTTCTGATGATGAAAATTCGATTTTAAGTCAATCAGCACTTGAAACATTAGCTATAATTGCTTATAACGCACCAATAACTAGAATAGAAATAGATAATATAAGAGGAGTTAATTCTAGTTATGTAGTTAGAAAACTATTACTTAAAGGACTTATTGAAGAAGTTGGTAGATCAGATGCTCCTGGTAGACCTAGAATTTATAATGTTACTCCAAGATTTTTAGATTATTTTGGATTAGGTAGTATAGATGAGCTTCCTAAATTAGAAGAAAAACAAGAAATAATTGATGAAGAAAAATATTTATTTGAATCAAAATATAAAGAAGAAATTTAAAAAAATTGTATTAAATTATATTAAAATATGATATAATTTAATTACTTGCCTGTGTGGTGAAATTGGTAGACGCGTTGGACTCAAAATCCAATGATAGCAATATCGTGTCGGTTCGAGTCCGACCACAGGCACCATTGACGAATCTGTTCGAACTATTCGAACTTTTGATATATGAAATCAATCTTAAAAGGATTGATTTTTTCGTTTTAGAAAAAATCATAGAAAGGAATTTTTATGATTAATATAATTAAAGAAAAGCTCGAAATTGATGAAACTTTAAAAAGAAGATTAGAAATAATATGTGATTTTTGTAATACTACACCAGAAATTATAAATGGAAGTATTAGAAAAGTTGATAAAACTAATTTATCTTATATTGAACCACATAGAATAATAATTAAAAATAATACATTTTTAATATTTAATTATTCTAATGAAGTTTATATTAATAATTTAAGTAAGAAAATTAAACTAAATGAACTAGAAAATTATATAAAAACTATGACTATTGACAAATCGTTATAAATGAATTATTATATGAACCAATAAAGAAATTTACTTTATTAAGGGGATTATATGGTAATAAAAAGGAATTATTTAAAACAAATTATTATTAATGAAATATTCGAGGCGTCAAAAGTTATTAGTTTTGTCTAATACTTTTGTCTCCTCTTTTTTTGAAAAAAGGGAGTGAAAAAATATGTATGATGAAAAGAAAATAGCAGGAATTTATGTTAGAGTTAGTACAGAAGAACAATCAAGAGAAGGATTCTCATTACAAGAACAAGAAAAGCGTTTAAAAGCCATGTGTGAGTACAAAGGTTATGAAGTTTATAAAATATATAAAGATGCTGGAATAAGCGCTAAAACAGGCAATAAACGTCCTGCATTTGAAGAATTACTTGAAGATATAAAAAATAAAAAATGTAATACTATTGTTGTATTAAAACTTGATAGACTTACTCGTTCAGTTATGGATTGGGAAAAGATTTTAACTTTTTTAGAAGAAAATAATGCTTATTTAGATTGTGCTAATGATGATATAAATACTACTAATGCAAATGGTAAAATGATTTCAAGAATATTAACAAGTGTATCTCAACAAGAAATAGAAAGAACAAGTGAAAGAACTAAAATAGGATTAGCAGGAGCAATAAAAGCAGGACATATTCCTTATCAAGCACCACTAGGTTATAAAAGAGTTGATAAAAAGTTAATTCCTGATTTAACTACAAAAAATATAGTATTAAGAATATTTGATTTATATCATAAAGGTAATTCTTACAAAAAAATAAGTAATATATTTAATGAAGAAAAAGTTTTAGGCAAAACTAACTGGTATGATTCTACTATTGTTGGAATATTACAAAATGAAATTTATAAAGGTGATTTCGTTCATGGAAAAAGAACAAAACATCCTACATATTACTCTAATGTAGTTGAACCACTTATATCAAAAGAAAAGTGGGAAGAATGTCAAGTTCAAAAGAAAAAGAATTCTAGGAGTTATCAAAGAACATTAACTTATCTATTCTTACAGAAACTTAAATGTCCTAAATGTAGTAGAATTTTAGGTGGTAAAGCAACAACTAAGAAAAATGGTAATTCATATTATTACTATTATTGTAATGATTGTAAAATCAATATAAAAGAAAATATAATAGAAAAATATATTGATGAATTTATGAATGATATAGTTGAATATGATAGTGTTGTTAATCAATTCTTTCTACCTATGATTAAACAAAAATTAGAGAATCCTAAAGATGAAATACAAAAAGAAATTAAAAAACAAAATGATAAATTAAAAAGAATAAAAGATGCTTACATAAACGAAGTATTTACATTAGAAGAATATGATACTGAAAGAAAAAATGTTGAAAAAACTATTGAAGATTTAGAATTTAAACTAACTGAAACTGATATATGTGATATTTTAAAATTTACACCAGAAGATATATTAATAAAAAGAGATATTGATTTTATAAACTCAATTAAATACCCTAAAAAATATAAAGAATATAATAAGTCTTGGAAAGAGTTTAAAAGAGAAGAAAAAGCAAATCTTATTATGAGTTATATAGAAGATATTAAATTAATTGAAACTAACAATAAAATAGAAGTTGACTTTGTTAATTTTAGAGAAAGTATAGCAAACCCTTGTAATGAACTTTACTATAATGGATTTATTGATAGAACAGATTATGCTTTATTTGGAAATGTAATTGGAACATTAAGATATAGTGAGTATCGTCCAATTGAAGAAGTATGGCAACATCTTTTAAGATTAAGAGAATTCTATGATGTTAAGTTTTATGAAGCAACATATAACTTGAAACAACAAGTATTTAGATTTAGAACAGACTTTAATAAAACAATAGTAAGAGTATTCCCTATGGAAGATTATAAAAATATCGATCCTAATCAAAAATTAGAAGATTATAATTTAGGAATTATTTATATTGAAAATAATGATGAAACATTAATGGAAAATAAAGAAGATGTATTTAATTACATACCAGATGAAGTGGAACTTCATGATGGTGGTTATGTAATTATAAAAGATGGGGAGTATGTAGATAGAAGTACAACAAAGGTAAAGCCTGTTACATTAAAAGGATTAGAAGAAACATTTTTAGAAGATGAAGAAGAATAAAATGTGTGGCACGTTTTGCTCGCTTGCGAGTGAAAGTGGCGATAACATTTTATCAAGACTTTATGTAATTTTGTTTTATTACGAAGTTTTAAAACATTATGGAATAAAGTAAAACGGATTCTAAGGTGTACTTAGCCCACGAGGTTATTTTGATGCTTGCGTCAAAATACCTAGGGGGTTAAATATTTTGTCTAAACAAAATATAGTCATAAAAAAGGAGTTGATGATTATAGAAAAGTTAGCATATTCACTACATTTAGGAAGTGATAGAAATAAAAGAAATAGTGCTAGAAACACTGCTAAAACAAATAAAAGTGGTACAACATCACTATCAAATAATGCAATACAAAATGCTCGTGGATTATCAAGAGTAGATAAACATAATTATAGGAAGTACGACAACGACCAAGATAACATTGAAATAATAAGAGGCACATCATCACTTTATGATGATGTGAAAAGATTATATATTGATGAGTTCGAAGATTCTCGTATTGAATATAACAAAAAACAAACTCGTGAGAATAGAAAAATCAATGATTATTTCACACATGTTAGTAATAACTCTAAAAATGATTTGGCTTGTGAAATAATCATTGAACTAGGTGATAAAAAATATTGGGATACAAAAGATTTAGAATTTAAGAAACGAATGACTAGTGTGTATGAAGAACAAGTTAGTGATTTAGAAAGTTTAGTACCTAATTTTAAAGTAGCAAGTGCAATAATACATTATGATGAAACTAGTCCACATCTTCATATCGTAGGTGTTCCTGTAAAAAATAAAAATAAAAATGGAATGGAAAAACAAGTTGGAAAATCAGATGTATTTACAAAAGAATCTTTAAGAAAATTACAAGATAAAATGAGAATATTATGTATTGAATCATTTAATAAAGAATATAAATTAAATCATACATTAAAACAAAAAATGAAAGGTAGAGGCATAGATTATCACGTATCAGAAATGGATAATTATCAAGAAATGAAAAAAGAACTTGAAAAGAATCAAGAGAAATTAACACTTGCAAATGAAAAAGCACTAGAACTTGATACCATTTCTAAAAACACAAAAGACCTTGTTAATAATTTAAAAACTACTATAACTTCAAAAGATAAATATGTTTTGAAACAGGAAGATAAAGACAAAATTATAAACTATATTGAAAAAGTTGATAAAACAAATAAAGAATATAAAAATATTCAGACGCTTTCAATAACTCTAAATAATGTAGATGAAGAATTAAAAGATAATAAAGAAAAAATAAAAATACTAACAGAAAATAATGAAGCACTTAATTTAAGGATAGAAACATTAAATAAAAATATTGATAAAAAGAATAAAGAAATCAAAGAACTAAAAGAAGAAAATAATAAATTAAAACAAATGGTTATTAAGTGGAAGCAAAAATTCTTTGATATTATTAATTTTATCAGTAATAAAATATTTAATAAACACGATAGAGAAAAATATATGGACGTAACAACAGATTTGTTTGAAAATGATTTAATAGAATATAAAACTTATGACTCTATTAGAGAAGATTATGAATATAGCGTTAAAAAAGATAAAAACAGAGATGATTTTGAAATAGGAATGTAAATCACAAAAAAATCAATATAATCTATATGATAATTAAAAAAATAATGGTATAATGTTTTATAGTAAAGGAAGTATAAAATATGTGGAATGAATTAGATATAGAAGAAATGAATAAAAAAATATTAAATAAATATTCTAAAAACAAAAAAATTATATTAGCTATTTTAATCATAATACTAATAATTGTTGTTTTTATTCAAAAAGAATTAATAACAAGAATATTAACAATTTTAACTACTATTGCAATTTATTCTTTAATGAATATTACAGGCGGATTAAAAAAAACAATAAAAACATCTATAAACAATAAAAATTATAAAATAATAGAAACAGAAATAACAAATAAATATATTTATAATTCTTCGTCTGAACTTAATGATAATAGTTCAAATAGAAGATGTTTGGAATTTAAAGATACTAATTTAATATTTGAAATTGACTGGATGGATAATATTTGTAATGTAGGAGATAAAGTTTTATTACAAATTATAGAATATAAAGGAAATGAATATATTATTAATTTAATGAATTTAACTAATAATAAAAAAATATTACATTTTAAACATTAGGAGATGTAAAATTATGAACGAACAGATAAACATTGATAAGGAAATAATAAATAAAAAAAACACAAAATATTTAAGAAAAAACAAAATTAAGAGAATTTGTTTTAGAATTCCAACTGTTGTTATATTTTTTATAGCATTTGTATTTAAAGAAATTGGAGGATATATTACTGGTATTATATGGTTTATTTTATCAGAATTAATATTTTCTATCATAAATAGAGAAGATATTGCAGTAGATAAATTAGTAAAAAAAGGTGAATATTATTTTAAAGAAGATATTGTTAAAGATATTTATTATAAAGATATAAATTCACAAGAACCATCAGAAGGATATCATATATATATGTCTTTTATTAATGAAAAAGTTGCTTATTCACCTGAAAATGAAATTGAAAAAATGATGTATGATATAGGGGAAAAAGTATATTTACAAATTGTAAATTATAAAGGGAAAAATATAATAATTAATGTTTTTAAAACTGAAAATAACAATTAATATTTAAAATTATATAAAATATGATAAAATTAATAATAGAAAGGTAGTGTGATACAAAGTGAATGAAGAACAAAACAACTTCAGTCAAAATAATTTGCAAAATAATAATGGGATAACAAATAATCAAACATTAAATAATCAAGAGTTTAATCAAAATATAAATCCAGTTCAACCAACGATTAATACTCAAACACAACAAACAACAAGTTTTCAACAAGCACCAAGTCAAATGAATATGGGACAACCACAACAAATAAATACAATAGAAAATGGTAATAGTAATAATCAAATTTTTACTACACCACCAAAAAAAATTAACATAGGTTTAATTATAGGAATCGTAGTTGCAGTTGCAGTAATTGGTGTTGGAATTGTTTTTGGAAGTAAATTATTTACAAACGATAACAGTAATAATATTAATAATAATTTAAATAACAAAGAAAATAGTGAAAATAATACTTCAACTAATAATAGTGAGTCTTTAAATGCTAAAGTTAAAATTGGTGATAAGGTTGCATATACTCCTAGTACTACAGAGAATGAATCTTATGAATGCTCTGCATTTGATGTAAAAAATGGTTATGCTGAAATTAAAAAAAGTTATAAACCAGGAAAACAAAATTGGATATATATAGGTGAAGATGAAAATGGAAATTCAATTCTTACAACAGATAAGGCTATCAGTTTTGATTATGATATAGGTGGAAAAAATGGATATTTGTATGGGGAACAAAAACTTAATGAATTGTGTTCTTCATTATATAGCAATACTACTTATGGAACTGCAAGAAGTATAAATATCCAAGATATTATTAGAGTATTAAATTATACAGGTCCAATGGGTCAATATTCAGATAAAAATTTACAATGGCAAGATACTCCAAAAGATTCTAATGGAAATCTTATAAATATTGGCGAGTTATCAAAAGAATTAGGAACTATTACAAATACTCAAACTCCTGAAAGTAATAAGAAACTTGAAGATTATGTAAGTAATGGATTTCAAATACATAAAGAAAATGAATATATAAATAAAAATAATATAGATATAATTTTTACAGGTTATGATGAGTATTGGATTGCTTCACAAAATGTTTTTATAAGTTATTATACTAATACTGCTAGTTTTGGTCTAAAAGCAATAACTGGTGTATTTGGTGTCAAAGGGATACAACTATTTACTTCTAACGGAGTTGAAGAATATGCTTCTTATGATATAAGACCTGTTATAGTATTAAATGACGATATAACATTTGGAGAAAAAAATTCTAATAACGAATGGACTCTTATTAATAAATAAACGAAAAAATTAGTAAATAATTATTGCTGATTTTTTCTTTGTTTGTTAAAATGGTTATAGAGATTGATTCTTATATCAATCGTCTTTGTGAAAAGTTGTAGATAACTACGACAATCGCACCATAGGGAAATTAGTCGAACTAATCGACTTTAATATATGAAAGGTTAATTTCACTTAACCTTTTTTATATGCTCGAAAGGAGTTGATTAGTATGCATTTAATAAAGGAAAGATTAGATATTGAAGAAAGTTTAGAAAAAAAGATTAAAAACACTTTAAAATTTTTAAATATTAAATCTAAAATTATAAAAGGAAATATAATTAATATTCCAAAAACAAATCTTGCTTACATAGAGCCACATAAATTAATAATTGGTAATACAACTTACTTATTCTTTAATGAGTGTGAAAATGTTTATATTAATACACTAGAAAAAAGCATTTTAATAACTGAATTAAAGGATTTCATAACTAAAACATTGACATTTGATAAATAGATGATAAAATAAATAATTGATTGAAAAGACTATATTAAAGTGGTGGTTCAATGATAGTATTTATTTTAAAATCAAATATATTTAAAGAGAGTCAATGATATTAGTATTATCTAGTATTTTTGCTCTCTTTTTTGGTAAAAGGAGGCTGAAATTTTGAAGAAAAATGCTGCAATATATTGTAGGGTGTCGACCGAAGATCAAGCCAGAGAGGGCTATTCTTTGGGCGAACAATTAGAAAAGTTAAAAGACTTATGTAAATACAGAGATTATAATATTTATAATGTATATGAAGATGCAGGAATAAGCGCTAAAGATATGGAACATAGACCTGCATTTCAAAGAATGCTTGATGATGTAAAGAATCATAATGTAAATGTAATCGTTGCTTATAAACTTGATAGATTAACAAGAAGTGTAAGAGATTTAGAAATACTAATTAGTGAACTTGAAAAACATGGTTGTAGTTTAGAATGTGCTATGGATGATATAAATACTTCAACTGCTAATGGTAGATTCTTTGTTAGAATGTTAACTGTACTTTCACAACTTGAAATAGAAAGAGTTTCAGAGAGAACTAAATTTGGTATGGTTGGTGCTATTAAAGATGGACATATACCTGTTAGAAAAACTTTAGGATTTATGAGGGATAAAAAAAGATTAATTATAAATCCAGCTGAAAGTGATATTGTAAAAAGAATATTTGATTTATATTTAAAAGGAAATAGTTATCAAAAAATTGCTAATATATTTAATGAAGAAAATGTCTTAAATAAAAAATGGTTAGATTCAACTATACTTAAAATTATATCTAATCCACTTTATAAAGGAGACTTTATAAGTGGAAAAAGAGTTGGTAATCCAGTTCTTTATGAAAATGTAGTTGAACCTATTATCTCTAAAGAATTATGGGAAGAATGCCAAGTTCAAACTAGAAAGAACACTAGAAACTATACTAGAAGAAATGATTATATATTCTTTCAAAAAATTATTTGCCCACACTGTAAAAATATAATGGCTTGTAAAGCACCTGGTGGTAGTAAAAAGAAATACATTTATTATCAATGTAATAAATGTAAAACTTCAATTAGAGAAGATTATTTAGTTGATTTATTGGTAGATGAAATAACTTCTATTATCGAATATGATATATCTGTTAAAAAGTTTTTTGCTCCACTCTTAAAACATAAAGTAGAAAATACAAATGAATTATTATTAAAAGAATTAAATAAACTAAAAGATAAAAAAGTTAGATTAAAAGAAGCATACTTAAATAAAATAATTGAAATAGATGAATATAACGAAGATAATAATTATCTAGAAACTAGAATAAATGATATTAATAATAAGATTAAAGAAGAACAAGAATTAGAACAATTTAATTTTACTTTTGAAGATTTAATGCTTAAAAGAGATTTAGAGTTTATTAAATCAATTAATGATAGTAATTATAATAATAGTTTTAAAATTAAGTGGAAAGAGTTATCTATAAAAGAAAAACAAGATTTAATTATGAGTTATATTGAGTCAATAGAAGTCATTAAAAAAGATGATAAAATAGAAATTAAGAACATTAATTTTAGAAAAACATTCATTGAAGAATATGCAAACTTATTCAATAATGGTGGTGTTAGTGGGTACCAAGAAATATTAATGAATGATGAAAAAATACAAGTTGAAGTATCTAAACCTATGACTAGAAAAGATGCTCACGAATATATTAAAAGATTACAATATAACTATCCAGTAATAGACTATCACGAAGTACCTAAAGAACTTTCTACTAATAATAAATTTATATTAAAATACAAAAGAGAAAATGTTTTATATGAACCTATGAAAATAATACCACTATTAAATAAAAAAGGAATTACTAAAATAACTCATTATGGAATAATTGAAATACCCATAGTTCACTCTACTTTTATAAAAATATAAAAAATTTGGTACAAAACTATGTACCAAACATTTTCAAAAAATAATCAATTTAAAGTACAAATTTAATGATTTTGTCATACAATTGTTAACACAAATGTTATAACAAATGTATGACATTGAATAAAAACATTAATAACAAGGTAAGAATTTCCTAAAATTTTGTTATAACAAATGTCGGACACGCTATGTCAATGTCTGACATTTTTTAATTAAACAAACCCTTTAAATATAAAGGCAAACTACTCACTGGGTAGTTGTTTGTCTGACAAAATTATCCCGCTCTAAAATCATACACGACTTGGTACATAAAATTGTTAAATTATGATTGATTTTAGAGAATAAAAACACATAAGCATTAAACTTATGTGTGTATTTTTATAAATTATTTTTTTATACTAGATTCCTTATCTCTAACTATATTGTTTTCTCCATTTTGAATTCGATACCAATCTTGATAAGCTTTTCCTCGCTTAAGCAAAAATCTCTGACTTGAAGAAATTAAGTTACCTAACATTTTCTCGTATGAAAGCAATCCATCAAATTGAGGATCATAATTATAAGGTTTAACATTATTTAATAAAATATTTGTTTTACCATTCATACTACCTTTTATCCACTGTGATAATAAACCATTAGTATATAACCAATTTTCAACATTTTCATAGTCAAAAACACTATACATTTGATTCAAATATGAATATAATTCGTTAAGTGCTATGGTGTTGTCCTTATTTTTATTAGTCTTATGAGATGATACTCTTATACCCTCACCTTGATAACAAGAAAGAAAAATATTAGCAAGATTTACGCTTACACTAGAGGAAATTTCCCTAACATAATTTGAATCATCTAACTTATCTATGTCCAAATTATATTTAGTCCAAGGATTGAAATCATAGCCTCTTAATTCCGAAGTTACATTAAGTCTACCTTTCTCATCAATTGTTAAATTATAAATTATTTGTTCTTTATTGTTATAAGAATTTTTAGGATAAACTTTACAATTTCCATTTTCTTTTAAAGATTGAAATATATTAAATATTTGATTGCCATAATTAACAATTCGTTCTTCTTCTATTTCATTTTCTTCTTCTATTTCTAAATCCAATTTATTTTCTTCTTTTTTTTGTTTGTTTTCTTCTTTAAAATATAAATTATGAGTATCATAAGTCAAATATTCACTTTGTTCTTCAATTCCAAATTGATTTTTTAAATATAGATAAACAAATTCTGATACCTTCTTTGCTGAGATTGAATCTATATTTTCAATATCTAATTCTAATCTTGTTAGTGGAGGTGTATTATAACCTTCTGCATTTATGTATAATAAATCAATGCCTTTATGTATGTGAAACCATCTAGCACCACTATTTTTTACATTTAATTCTAACCAATTATCTATTTGTTCTTTTACATAGTTTAGCAAATCTTCTGTTTGTGATAGAACAACTTTAATAATTTTTTCATTTTGACTATTTTTCATTTAGATAACCTCACTTCTTTTATGATTATATCATAAAAAATACTATTTTTCATTACATTTTATAGATTTTATGCTATAATTGACATAGAAATTAACCATTCTACATTTTTCCAAATGTGGTTTGCTTATGCACCATTTAAAAACAACTTACGGACCAATAGGTTTCGTAGGTTTTTATTTTATGTTCTCTTTTCTAGAAAGGAGAACATTTTTTATGATTAAATTTAAAGTTATAGAAGAATTAAAAACTAATACTGAATTACTAGAACTTTTAGAAAATTACGCTTACACAACTAAAAAAGGACAAATTAAATATTTAACTAATACCAATCTAAAATTCATAAAACCTATTGAATATATAGTCAAATCCCCTACTGTTCTTACTATATACGAATACAAAGTAAACGAAATAAGCAATAAACCATTTTATATCAAAGAACTTAATCAAAAATATAATCTTACTGAACTTAAAGAAATATTAATAAAATTTAAAAATTAGACTTAACTTTTTAATTTTAAAATGCTAAACATATGAGAAATATTAAATTTTAGTCTGAAAAAACACATTTGAGTGAGGTATATAATGAGGGAATAAATTTTTAGGGGTAAAAAACTTGATTTAAGTGAGGTATATAGTGAATAATAAAATAATTTTTTTCAATTTTACCCGAATAAATAGCTTTTAAGTGAGGTATATAGTAGGAGATGATTTTATGAGTAAAAGAACAGGAGTATATGTTAGAGTAAGTACAGATGAGCAAAGAGATAATGGATATTCTATTGATTCACAACTTAGAATGATTAGAGAATATTGTGAAAAGAATAATTATGATATTATTGATGTTTATAATGATGCTGGACACTCTGGTAAAGATTTAATGAGACCTCAAATGAAAAGATTACTAGAAGATATTAAACACAAGAAATTAGATGTTTTAATGGCTATTAAAGTAGATAGACTAACTAGAAATAACTATGATGGATTTTGGCTGCTAAATTATTGTGAACAAAATGATGTTAAAATTGAATTAATATTAGAACCTTATGATGTAGGAACTGCTAATGGTGAAATGATATTTGGTATGAATTTAGTATTTGGACAAAGAGAAAGAAAAGAAATAGGAGCTAGAACTAAAAGAGCTATGGAAGAAATGGCTTTGGAGAAAATACATCCAAATAAGGCTCCTTATGGCTATATTAGAGACAAAGACACAGGACACCTACTTGTTAATCATATTGAAGCAGAAGTCGTTAAAGAGGTATTTAAATTATATTCTAAAGGTAATTCTACAAGAACTATTGCTAAAATATTAAAAGATAATAATGCTTATTTAGTTAGTGGCAAATGGACAAGCGATAGAGTTCATAAAATATTAAACAATTCTATTTATATTGGTATTTTTGAATATGGCAAAGATAAAAGAAAAGAAGAAGATATATTAAGAGTTGAAGATTACTGTGAACCTATAATAGATATGAATTTATGGAATATAACTAGAGTTAATTTAGAGAAAAATAAAAATCCTAATTATGGTAAGCACATTCATTTATTTACTTCTATAATTAAATGTCCTGAATGTGGTAAAACATTATCTTCTACTAATTCATTTAAATACTGTGGTACACCTAGAGAAAAAGTTTATTATCATTTAACTTATAAAAATCCTAATTGTAAATCTAAAGGAATTCATTATAGTGCGGATAAGATAGAAAATAAACTTATGAGAGTTTTAGATGAATTAACTAGATATATGTATGATATGGATAATGAAATAATAATTTGTAATTCTACTAAATCTAAAGATATTAAAGATATAGAAAAAGCCATTGATAAATTAAAAGTTCAAGAAAAAAGATTAGTAGATTTATATTTAACATCTAATCTAAATGTAGAAGCAATTAATCATAAAAATGAAATGATAAAAAAAGAAATAGATAAATTAATTAAAAAGAAAGATAGTTTAGATCCAAATAAAGAAAGTAAAGAATATGCTTTAGAATTGGTAAGTAAATTGGAATATCAAAAAGAAAATGACTTATATTTATTTAACGAATTAGGATTCTCATTTATGTGGAATAGTTTAAATAGAAAAACTAAAAAAGAATTAATTAATAAATTAATAGCTAATATAGAAATATCAAGAAATGAAAACTATGATATAGAAATTAATAATATAAGATTTACTGATGAATTTATATCTAAAAATAATAAAGAGTACTTAGAATATCTAAATGATATTTTAGAGAATAATGAAATTGGTATTAAATATAAAGAACAAATTAATAGTAAAGATTTAACTAAATTAAAAAAAGATTACTATATATACTCTACTCAAAAAATGGAAAATAAAGAATATACACAAATGGATTTAGATAAAATGTATGAACTATTTGATGAACACTTTTACTATGATGGAATTATAGGATGCCCATTAAATCAAGATGGTAATATTGTAGATTATCTATTACTAATACCTAAAACAAATGTAATTTATGAATGAAAGGAATGATAAAATGAAAAAAGAAGAATTTAAAATAAATATATTTTTTGATGAAAATGGTCCAACTTTTGAATAAATAGTTATGGAAGCATTTGAAGAAAAATTATTAGAAATAATAGAAAAATATAACGAGAAAAATAATTCCTCGTTATCAAATACAGATGAAAATAATACTGAAAAAGTAGAAAATTAACACTAATTTTCTATCTAGTCAAGGACTAGCAAGCACTGAATTTGTACTCCCACAAATTCTATATATAGGGATAATCCCTAAAACCCTTAAATCAAAAGAAAAAACATCACTTCAGTTTGATGTTTTTTGCATTATTACAACTTTAATAATTTTTTCATATATTGAATCTATATTAGGATAAATCTCTCTATTATTTTCATATTCTATCATTAATTCATAAATTCCTTTTATATAAGTAAAACCAAAATCATATAGTTTATTTAACAAATTATTTATATCATAATCTTTTATAAATTGAGAACAGATTCTCATAGTAATAGTTCTTACAATAGTCTCATTAATTAAAGATTCATCTGTACTATATCCACAACTATTTAATTTTTCTAATTTGATTAAATAATTTGATTCTTGTGTGAAAACGCCAAATTTTTCTGTTATCGGATTAACAATACCATGCAAAAATTCATGTGTAGTAAGTTTTAAATATGATTCATCATCAAACGAAGAAAATAATAAGTTATCCTTTGTTAACCTACAAGAATTAGCCCTAGTACAATAATGTATATTGTTATCAACATCTATACCATATCCTCCACTTGTTTCAAATGCTATAAGATTGTTATATAATTTTAAATTTTTATATTTCTCGCCACAGTATTTTGATAAAATATCAGACATATTAAATTTTTTATAAAAAGGAATTAAAGACTCAATCCAACTCTTATATCTATCTATATTATCATTATAAAAATTTATAAAAATAGGATCTTGGGAAAATTCTTTTAAGTTATTAATAAAATCATAAAAATCTTGTTCTGGCTTATATCCCAAAAATTCTTCTAAAATATCTGTATTAAAATTTTCATCTAACATAAGCATTAATTCAATAGGTTCTTGATAATGTAAATAGTATTTATTCTTAATTTTATTAAATTCATCTATAAATCCATTTTGTTTAAGGTACGAAAAAGTATTTTTAATAGTTCTCACATACTCGTCATTATTTTTATCAAATTCAAAAAGAATTTTAAATTGCTCTATAGATGATTCATCACTTAACGTTATTAATATACCAATTAATTCAACTTTATAATCAACACAAATGTTAACACCATTAATTACACTTTGAATATTCTTAACCAAATAAATCATCTCCTTATTTGATTATATCATACTACAATTATTTTTATAACTATTCTTTTAAAAAACTAGAAAACATTAAAAAAATATGATAACATTATATATAGAAATTAGGTGGTAGTTTGAAAAATAATAATTTTAAACTTATATGGAAATATTTAAAAGATGAAAAATTAAGATTGTTTTTATACATATTTTTAATTTTAGTATCGCATATTCCGGGATTGAGTACTCCCTTATTTTGGGGATTAGCTTTAGAATCTTTAATAAGTGGTAGTTTTGTAAATTTTGGATTATATCTTTTTGTATGGATAAGTTTAGATATAGTTTTCTTTTCCATTTTGAGTATACCTAGAGAAAATATATACAATTATTTAGAAATTAAATTTAATAAAAATGTTATAAAGGATTTATATAGAAAAATAACAGACTTACCTGCCATAGCTCACGAAGAAATTGGAGTTGGAGAATTTATAAATAGGATGGCATCTGACCCAGAAAGAGTTATGGAGTTGCTTTCAAAACTTATAAAAATGATATTTAGAATAATAGTTACAATTATTATAATTTTTATTATTTTTGCTTCATCTATTTATTTAGGTATAGAAATTATAATATTTGCTTTTGTAATGTGGTATGTATCTTATAAATTTTTCCCTAAAATTAAAAAAACACAAGAAAGTATTAAGAAAAATTCTGATAAATATATAAAAGACGCCACAGAAAATATAACCGGTATAAGAGAAATTAAAGGGCTTGGAATTAAAAACAACGTAGAAAACATAATGTTTAAAAATATTGATTCATTATTTAAAGAAAATAGAAAAATAAAAAAATACGAAATTAATTATAATAATATAAATAATTTAATATACTTTATATTACAATTTATTATATTATTTACTAGCGGATATTTAGTTATAAAAGGACAAATAAGTTATGTTCTATTTATAGCTATTGAAGCTTACATAGGTAGAATAGATCAAGTTGTTGAAAGTATAGGAGATTTTGGTGTAAGTTATAATAAAGTTAAAATTTCTTTAAAGAGAATAGATGATATTGTTAATAATAAATTATATAATGATGAGAAATTTGGTAATGTTGAAATTAAAGATACTAAAGGTATTATTGAATTTAAAAATGTTAAATTTAAATATAGAGAAGATGAAAAAAATACTTTAAACAATTTAAGTTTAAAATTAGAGCCAAATAAAAAAATAGCTATAGTTGGTAGAAGTGGTAATGGTAAATCTACTATATTTAATTTGTTACTTAGATATTTTGATACTAACGAAGGTGAAATTACTTTAGATGGTATTAATATACAAGATTTAACCGAAGAATCATTAAGAGAAAATATTTCAGTAATTAGACAAAATCCATTTATATTTAATATGACAATTTTAGATAATTTTAAATTAGTCAATCCTAATATATCACTTGAAGAAGTAAAAAAAGTTTGTAAATTAGCTTATATAGATAAATACATAGAATCACTTCCTAAAAAATATGATACGTTAATTGGCGAAGGCGGAGTTAATTTGTCTGGGGGCCAAAAACAAAGATTAGCTATTGCAAGAACACTTTTATTAAATACAAAAGTAATTTTATTTGATGAAGCTACAAGTGCTCTTGATAACGAATCACAAGAGTATATTAAAAAAACTATTGATAATTTAGTTAAAAATCATACAATAATAATAGTAGCTCATAGACTTTCAACAATAATAGACGCTGATGTTATTAATGTTATAGATAAAGGTAAATTAGTTGGTACAGGAACGCATAATGAATTATTAGAAACTTGTAATGCATATAAAAAATTATATTTAATAGAAAACGAAAATCAAAAATTAGATGAATAAAACATATATTTAGAGGTGTTATTATGTTTAAAATTGCAAAATTAAAAGAAATTAATAACGAAAAACTTAATTTTGATTATATTACACAAGAAGAATACAAATATGAAAACGGATAAGCAATTTTACATTACTCTTTTAAAATATTATCATTCAATATTTCTGGAGAAGACTATTCGTTCTCATTTGATTTAGATGATTATTTAAAAATAAAACAAAAATCAAGGTACTAACCTTGATTTTTGTTTTATTTAATTTTACTATTATATAGTTCGCTAAATCTTTCTTTACTCATAATTAGTACATGTTTAGTTATAGGAACACCATTTTTTTGTCAACTATTTTCTTCATCTTTATAAAATTCGAACCCTATTTTTTCGTGAACTCTTTTTGATTTTTTATTTCCTTCATCATATCCAGAAACAACATTATCATATCCGTTTTCAAACAAGAAATTCATAGCTTCTACGACTGCCTCTTTCATATAACCTTTTCCCCAATGATTTGGGTGTAAATTAAAAGTTAGTTCTAAACTATTTAATTCATTGTTATATTGATCGCAGTTAAATTAGCTATAGGTTCCATAGTTCCTTTTAAATATATAATCCAATCATAAACATCTTCTGTTTCTTCTGAATAATTAGCAAAAGTAGCAATAAAATTAGGATCATTTTTTACAAATTCAAATTCACCACATATATCTCTTAATTTTGTGAAATTATACTCATATACTTTTATAAAATCTTCTGCAGTTCCCTTTTTTAATATTAATCTTTCCGTTTCTAATTGCGGTGTTTTTAAAAACATTTCATTACCTCTATTTTTTTATTATTTTTTGTTTTACAGTATCTAATATCTTTTCAGTTTCATTATACTTAATGTTAACATCCTCATTTAATATTGAATCAACAGGAATCAAAGCCTTATCTAGTTTACCTATTTGAATTACATTATCACATTCACTGCCTACGCCTGTTTGTTTAAAAGCTATAATTTCGCCTTCATACATTAAAGTTTTTGATTCTAACTTATCTCCTTTAAGTAATTGTTTTTGTCCTCCTATCAACATCTTATAACCCGGATCTATATTTCTTGTTATTTCTATGCTATTTGTAATTAAAGTAAATATATTACCATCTAATCCTTTTAATTTTTTAATTTCTAATTTTCTTTTAGAATTTTCATAAATAAATTTATAGAATGCTTTGTTTTCTATACCTTTATTATAATGTTCGTAGCAAGAAGGTAGTATTATATAATTATATTTATTGAAAAAGGCATCTGTTTTACCATTTATTGAATAATTATTATAGCTCTCTGTTTCCACTTCTTTTAATAGGCTAAACTTATTTAAAGGATTCACTTTTATTGCCTCTAAATTCAAAACATACTCATACTCCCCATTTTTAGCTTCATACATTTCATCAACTATATTTATTGAAATAGTATCATCTTTTTTATTTTCACTTTTACATCCTGTCAGTGTAAATAAAGTGGTTATTATAAGTGCACCTGAAATTAGTCTTGTTTTTTCATTTTTTAATTTTTTCAAAACATTCTTATATATACTTAACTTCATATATATCCCCCCTAATTGACTGTATTTTAACATATAAATAATAAAATTGCAAAATAATAATTATCTAAATAAAGTTAAAACTTTTTGTTTTGTCTTATTATTTGATGGAAATTTATTTTCAACTTCCATACTTAACTCATTTGACAATTGCATTCTTTTACATTCTAAAAGTATTTGTTTATACCCTTTTAAAATTTCTATTCTTCTCTTTCTCATTTCAAATCCCCCTTATTTACATACTTATATTATTTAAAAATGTAGCCAATAATCCTAATAATATAATTAATATTAAAATTGCAATATGATATGATATTGGTCTATCATCGTCACTAAATTTTCTACCTTCTTCACATATCTTATCACAAGAATAATAACTTCTTGAATATAATTTATCATAAGCACTACAACAATAATTAGAGCCATCCACATATTCTTTAATTTTTTTACAATAGTATTTAGTACCACACAAAGCTCCCTCATACTTCTTGTCCTCTTTTAAATATTTACAACTTGAACAAGTCATAAATTAACCCCCTTTTTTAATCGAGAAACAATAATTTTATTCTTTTACTATAAACTTTTTTTCATTTCGTAATGTGGCAATAACTTTGTTTTAATTGGCATTATTCTTGGTATTAAAATTATCGCCTCAAATACTCTTAATATTTTTAATTCTTCTACAGATATTAATGGTTTAACAACACCATCTTCACACGTTTTTCCACATAGATTACTTATTTCTTCTAATGTTTCTATATCTTGTGATAATAAATAAACTATATTAGCAAAACATAATTTTAATATCTCAGTATTTTCCTTTCCATATTTATTTTTTAAATCATTAAATCCTCTTATCATAAGAGTAAATGTAATATTTATTCCTCTTGAGTAATTTAACATTTTTTCAAAGTTTTTTATTGGATATAATCCAAAGAAATCATCAACTATAATATTAATTTTACCTTCTTTTTTTGAGTATTCATCTTTAGCATAATATACTTGACTAATTAATAAAGGAAGTAATCTTTCTGAATTATTTGAATTACCAGAAACTACATATATTATAATTTTTTCTTTAGCTATATTAGTAATATCAAAATCTGATTTAGATAACAATTTATTTAAATTTTCTTTTGATATAAATCTTTTAATTTTTTGGCTAAATACCGATAGTATACTTCCTCTAGTTTCAGTTGGTGCATTTAATACACCTGATAAATTAATGTAAGCACTAGATTTCTTATCAAGTTTATCTTTAAATTTATCTCCACTTTCTTTAACTTCTATATCTAAATCTCTTATCGTAGTTAAACTTACTTCTTTTTCTGTTTCAAAAGCATATAAAGCAAGTCCCGTAAAATAATTAACTGCAGAATTAGTCCAAAACGGATCCCCATTAACTTCCTCTAAATCATATATCAAATAAAAAGCTAATTCTTCGAGCATATCTTGAGCCTTATCTTTATTTCCTTCTTTATATAATCTATAAGGCAAATCAAGTGGATTCCAATTATTTGAGTCCATAGCATCATCAAAATTTAATCTTATTACGTTATACCCATTTTCTTTAAACATTTCACTTGTTGTTTCATAAAGTTCATTTTTAGTGTCGTGAATAATTACTGATTCTCCTGCTTTATTAGCAAGTTCTAATAATGGAAGTGTTATTGTTTGTGTTTTACCACTTCCTGTTGTTCCAATAACTAATGAATGATTTAATCTATCAGAAATATATAGATAATTATCATCATAAGCCATCGGTAATCCAGAAGATTTAACTTCTGTATTCCAATTAACTCCTATTAATGGAATATATTTTTTCATATTTTCTTTGGTTTCCCATTTTGCAAAATTCATAATCTTTCCTCCCTTTGACATCTAATATAACACCCTCTTTTTAACATAACTTAAACAATAGTGGTATTTTATTGATTTTTTATAAAAATTAAGGTATTATAATGTTGGTGGGAGTTATGTATTCTAATAATCTTATTTGTGAAATATTGATATATATAGATGAAAATATTAAAAATAAAATAACTATAGAAGATTTAGAAAACAAATTCTTCTATAATAGATATTACATAATGAAGTTGTTTAAAAAAGAAATCGGTTTGACCATAGTAGAATATATCAATTCAATAAGAATCTATAATTCAATATTATTAATAAAAAATAATAATTCAAATTTTATTAATATTGCTTTTAAAAATGGATTTTATTCTTTAGAATATTTTTCAGAAACATTTAAACAAATAACAAATTTAAATCCTAGAAAATTTAAAGATTATTTTTTCCACAAAAAATCTATATCTTTTGATGATATAGATAAGATTAATAATTCAATAGTAAAACTTTATGAAATATCAAATATAAAAGATAATTATTTATCTAAACAAAAACCTGTTATAGCTCCAGTCAAAAAATTATCAATATTCAAATAATTTTAACTAGATTTTTTTGACAATAATATTTATTTGTGTTATATTAAATATGTCAAGGAAACTTGCATATAATAAAAAAGGATACATTTGATTGGACGAATCAAATGCATTCCCTTAGTGGATTGCATCTGAAATCACATAGTTGTGAAATCAGATGCGTTTTTCTATTTTACTAGTAATAATATTATTATAGCAAGTAGAAGTAATATAATAACATATTGAGATATTTCTCTTTTAGTCATAAATATCACCCCTTTCTTTTATTAATTTAATATTCGAAAGGGAAAGCATCTGATATTTTCAAATGCATCCATATATATTATACCAAACATACATTCCTATATCAATAGTATATATTGATTTTTTTATTTATTTAATTTATAATATTAATAGAAAGAGAACAACGTTCGTAAGCTGTAGCTTTATCGCACCAGATGCACATATCCGAACTATTATAGTTCGTTTTTTTGTATATATTTAAAAAGTTATTCCAGTACAGTGGAATAACTTTACAAAAATTAAAATATTAGAACCGTTTGGTTATACTTTATCAATTACAAAAATAAAGGAAAAATATAAATAATAAATTAGCGTTTTTTAAAGAAAAACAAATAAGAAAAACCTAGAAAGAAAGTAAATGGTATTTTAGCGTTACTGATGTAATACTTGCATTAACTGATAGCAATAAACCTAGAGATTATTAGTACTGATTAAAAAAGAGCAAAGGAAAAAGAACAAATTGAGTTGTCGACAATTTGTCGACAACTGAAACTAGAATCAAACAATGAAAAAAATATAACACGTATTGTACAGACACAGAGGAAATACTTCGTATTATACAATCAATTCCATCTCCTAAATCAGAACCTTTTAAAAGGTGTCACGCCAAAGTTGGAAGTGAAAGAATCTAGGAAATAAACAATCCAGAACTTGCAATGAATAGAATGAAACAAAATAATAACATTAAAAAAGTTAAATAATCTATATTTAATAGTAAATCCATTTAATGAAAACCATTATTTATATAAATTTAGTATATTTTCTATTATATTATTTCATATATTTTATTAAAAATATTGATTTTTTCTTAAAAAATGATACAATAAAGGTGTCAAGGAGGGTTTATATGAAAAAATTTTTCAAAAAAATTTGTTCAGTTGAGAATTTAAGCATAAGTTTTCTTGTTGTTTTAGTAGTTTCAATAGGTTACTTAGCATTTTTTCAAGATAATCTTAAAACTGATACAAGTTTAAAATCAAATTCAAATAGTAAAGTGTTATCTGGATATAATAATTACAATAATTATTCTAATCAATCTTATAACACTAATCAATCACAAACTACACAAAGCAATTATCAAAATTTAAATTACACAAATAATAACAATTATAATTATACAGATACTACTGCACCTGCAATTGAGTGGAATCCAACAATATACATAACTCAATATGATAATTTTGATCCTATGTCAGGTGTTAGAGCTAGTCACCTTAAATTTGGTGATGTTACTCATTTAATTGAAGTAACATATAACGATGTAAACACTAGCATCCCAGGAAAATATTCTGTAGTATACAAAGCTTGTAATTATCCTGGATCAAATTATTGTAGAACTGTTTCTTCAATGGTTGTTGTAAATCAAAAAACTTATGGCAATCAAAAACAAGAAAACACAAAAACACCTTTATGGAGTAGTTATTCAAAAGTAAGTTGTGCTTATGGTTCAGCAAGTTGTTCAACAGAAAGAATTTCTAAACCAACTGCTAAAGATCCTGTAACAAACAGAGCATTAGATGTTTATTTAGTTAGTGGTTCAGTAAATATTTATGAGCCTGGAACATATACTTTAATTTATGGAGCTACAACATCAAACGGAATAAGCGGTACTGTTGCTAAATTAGTTACTATTAAACAACCAGCTACATCAAATTCAACAACTAATTATCCACAATCTAAATATATAGAAAATCATTCTTCTCAATATTATGACGATGGAATGTATAGAGGAACATTAAATAAAAAAGAATCAAGTCAATATATAAATGAATATAAATGGACAAATGTGGTAACTAGTGTTTATAGATGTGTTAATTACGGACAATATGGTACTAATGGTTGGGAATTTGTTAAAAATACTAAATCAAATGGACAATATACAGATCAAGCCGATAATCATCCAACATATTACTATTCTCGTAATGGATATTCTGGATATTTAAATAAAACAAATTTTTACTTCGCTGATCCTCAATATAAACTAAATAGTGATTTAGGATATTGTAATAATGTTGGTCAAACTAAAGAAGTAAATAAAACTTGGGTAGGAATATATTCTGGTTATGTTTATTCAAATAACAATTCATATTCTGGATATGTATACTTATATAAATAAAAACAAACTACTAAAAAACCAATATTAACTATTGGTTTTTTTATTACAAATATACTATTAAATCTAATTTTAAACTAAGGTATACACTTTTTGTAGTTCAGATATGAAAATATAAAAGATTGTGATACAATAAAAAAAGAAAGAGTGATAAAATGAATGAAAAAGAATTATTAACAAAAAAATTTATAAAAGTAAGTATGAACGATGTACAAATTTCAACTGATGATAAACCTATTATTGGAACTGATTCTTTAGCAACCTGTACAGGAGTTTTGCTATATAGTGAAATAAAAAAAAGAGCTATAGTAGCTCACGTTGCTTGTGAGACTAAAAACATATTTTATAGATCTCTTGAATTAGCTTATAAGAATGGTTTTAACGATGCTTTCATAAAATATAAAATAATTCCTGGTTATTATTTCAATCATTATGAAACAAAAAAAGAATTAGATTCTTTATACGGTTCTATACCTAATTTACTTATTCCATTTGATGAAAAAGATATACCAGAAGATGCTATAATAAAAGATGAAAAAACACCTTCATTAAAATTTGCTTTTGATGCATCATCAGGTAAATTCGTAACTGATAAAGTTTGCTTTGGTAAAGAATATATCGACATAAACGAAAACAATATTTCAACAAAATAGTTTTATTTGAAATTAATGTGTTTCACATAAAAATTATTGAACACAAATAGTAATATTAAACTTATCAATTTAACTAAATAATAATTATTTTTTAATATTATTATAAAAATATATATTATCATTACTTCGATTATTAAACTAAATATTCTTACTAATATAAATTTAAACAATTCCCTACTATTATTTTCATCAACTAAATCAGGCACATACTTTTTATCTATATAAAATATAAATAGCATAGATTCAATCCAAGCTACTAAATTAGCTATATTTATACCTATAGTACTATTATCACTTAGGAAAAACATAATAAATATAAATATTAAATAATTTATACAAAAAGAAATTGCGTGTATAATTAAATGTTTAAATTTATCCTTTACTACTTTACTCATACTACTCTCCCTATTACATTATAGCACATCTGTTATTGACTTATTACAAAAACAATGATAAAGTATTCAAATATTGAGGTGATACTGTGTCAAATTATTGTGGAGAATGCACTTATCTTGATTTAAATACGGGAGATATATATGGTAAATTTTATTGTGAAAGAAAATGGGAGAGACATTTAGCTACAGATACAGAGTGTAATAGTTTTTGTAGAGCTTATTCAAGAGATAAATGTACAATTCAAAACGCTTATAGATATTCTGATGATCATTCAAAGGGTGGATGCTATTTAACTACTATGTTGTGTAATATATTAGGAATGCCTGATAATAATATTTATTTAGAGACAATGAGAAGTTTCAGAAAAAATATTTTACAAAACGATGAAAAATATAAACAATTATTAGTTGAATATGATATTATAGGCCCAAAAATAGCTAAAGCAATTAATAATGATCCTTTAAAAGAAAAAATTGCTGAAAAACAATTTAAATTAAATATAATTCCTATTACAAACGCTATAAAAAATAATAATTTAGAGATTGCTATATCAATGTACAAAAACATGACAAATTCACTTAAAGATTTCTACGGATTAGGAGGAATCAATATCACTAATTTAGAAATAAAGGAAGCTGATATAAAAGAATCAGGTCATGGTATTTATAAAATTAAAAAGATTACTCCAAAATGTGTAGAGTAATCTTTTTTTGATTTTTATAAATTCTTACTATAAGAACAATATTACAAGCAATCCTACTATAAAACAATAAATTGAGAAATAAATTAATTTTCCATTATTTACAATCTTTCTAAACCATTTAGTTACAAGTAAAGTAACTACTAATGAAACAATAATAGAACAAATATAATAGAATATTAAACTTGGATCAATATTTAAATCAAATATTTCAAGTGCCATAGCAGCTATACTCATAGGTATATACAACATAAATGAATACTTAAAAGCAGTATCTCTTTTTAAACCTTGAGTCATTCCTCCAACAATTGTTGATCCACTCCTACTTATACCAGGAAATAATCCTAATATTTGAAAACATCCAACAGTCAAAGCTTCCTTAATCCCTATCTTACTATCTTCTTTTTTACCTTTAAAGTTTCTAATAATAAATAACAATATAGCTGTAATAATCAAAGAAAAACCAACTATTTTTACATTATTTTCTATTTTATCAAATACATCAAAATAACTAACTAACAGTCCTACTAGTCCAGCAGGTACACATCCAAGTACAATCATCCATGCATATTTATAATCAATTTTAGCTTTCTCATCTTTAGTCTTTAAATATTTAAAGAAACCTTTAATAATTTTTAAAATATCATTCCAAAATAATATTATAATAGCTATTAAAGAACCAAAATTAGTTAAAATAGCTATTGTATCAAAATCCACATTAACACACATTATCTCTTTAAAAATCATTAAATGACCACTAGATGACACAGGTATAGTCTCTGTCATACCTTGTATAAACCCTAAAAATATATATTTTAATAATTCCATATAATCACCTATTTAATTATATAACAAAACTAAAGAATAATAAATAAAAAATTAATAATTTAATAAAATTTATTAGGTGGTTATATGTTTTTTAGATTCTTTTTATTCCTTATTGGGTTTGGACTTACAACCATTGGTTCAGTATATATTATTTGTTATTTAAATTTATTTAGTATTGGGTATAATTTTTTTGATTATGTTAATTTTATAATTAGAAGAGTTGAATGTTTAAATACTTTTATTGGTATTATTATAATGATTTTATCTTTAACTATAAGAGGAAAGGATGAAAAAAATGAATTATATTTATGACATATATTTAAATTTAAATGAAACGCTTTATGATTTTTTTGATTGGAATAAAAATGATAAACTAATACATATAAAAAAAATACCTATTTTTAAAGTAAATGAAGATATATTAAGGACTATAATTAACAACCAAATAAAAATAGACGATGATTTACTACTTCAAATATATAATAAAACTGAAATTTGGATGATGAGTGGCAAAATAAATTATTGTGCTTTATTTTCTGATAGCAATACCATCATAGCAGTAGAATTCAACAAGAGTGGTAAGAGTATTAGAAAATCATTTTTATATATTGATGAAGAATTAGAAGTTTTAGAAGTAATTAATAAGTTAAATGAAAGATATATAGACTTTAATATTTTAAATAAGGAAAAAAATGTTTTTAAAACTAGAAAACAAGTAAAAGAAGAAAAATTTATTAATAGTGAATTACACCATATGGAGGATAATAAATTAAGTTATATATATTTTGAATGTTTTGGAATACATGAAAAAAACAAAAAAATAATTTTAGAAAATATAAACAAAATTTCTAAAAATAGTAAAACTTATAAAAATTTATATGATATTTTAAAATTAACATCAACAACTAAAAAATAAAATGATATAATGGTTGTGGTGGTTGTATGATAAAAATTGACAAACTAGATCATTATGGTAGAGGAATAACTAGAATAAATAATAAAACAGCTTTTATTGAAAATGCTTTACCTGGTGAAATAGTAGAAGTAAAAATTCATAAAGAAAAGAAAAAATTCATTGAAGGTATTGTTTTAAAATACATTCAAAAATCTGATAAAAGGATTAGTACAAATTGCCCTTATTATGAATCATGCGGTGGGTGTAATATAATGCACCTAGATTACCAAAATCAGCTTAAATTTAAACAGGACAAAATACAAAATATTATTAGCAAATATTTAAATAAGAATATTAAGATCAATAATATTGTTGGTTGTGACACAAACAAAAATTACAGAAATAAGGTTACATTTCAAGTAAAAGAAAGTATTGGATTTTATAAAAATAGTACTTATGACATTATAAGTATTGACGAATGTTTAATTAGTGATGAATTAATAAATAATTGTATTAAATATCTAAAAAGGCTTGATTTAAAAAGTATAGATAAAATAATTTGTAGAACTGGTTCAAATGAACTTATGATTATTATAGAAACAAAAAGTATTGATTTAGATATTACTCCATTAAAAGAAATTGCACATTCTATATATTTAAAAACAAATAATGAATATACGCACGTATTTGGAAATAAAAATATCTATGAAATCTTAGATAACTATAAATTTAAAATATCTCCAGACTCATTTTTTCAAATAAATATAAATACTTGTTTAAAACTTTATAACAAAGTTAAAGATTATGTAGGTAAAGGAAAAAATGTAATTGACTTATATTGTGGAACTGGATCTATAGGAATATTTGTTAATGAAGGTAATAAAGTTATTGGGATAGAAATAAATGAATTTGCAATAAAAGATGCTTTAGAAAATAAAAAACTTAATAATTTAGAGAATATTGATTTTATATGTGGAGACAGTGGTAAAAGGTTAAAAGAATTAAGTTTTAATCCAGATGTTATAATTGTAGATCCTCCAAGAAGTGGTTTGAACAAAGAAACAATTAATAATATTTTAAAGTTTGATCCTAAAGAAATAGTTTATGTTTCTTGTGATCCTATGACACTTACAAGAGATTTAAATATTCTTAGTGAATATTATAATATAAAAGAAGTAACTCCTTTTGATATGTTTCCCAACACTCATCATGTAGAATGCTTAACTCATTTATTAAAGAAAATGTAAAAAAATGTATATTTTTTAGAAAAACTACATAAAAGTAGTTTTTTCTATGTTTTTTGCTCCTATTAAATGTTAAAATTAAGTTGATATAATATGAGGAGGTTCTTATGATATATAATTTTAAAGAATATAAGACTTCATTTGATACTCCAATGAGAAGACAACAAGAACTTGCAATTTCAAGAAAAATAATGGATTTATTAAACAAAAATAAATATGATGATTTAGAAGAATTTATAACTAAAAATAGTAATTATCAAGATTTTCTTAGAAATAACAATATGGAAACAGTGGTAAAACACTTTGGAAATACTTTAAAAGAAAATGATTATGCAAAAATATTAGAAAACTTAAGAGTTCTTACAAAAACTAAAAAAGATTTTGAAAAGGACAATATTAAAACTACTAATATAAACGATAAACAATATACAACTTTTAAAGGTGAAGATAAAACATATTTTATAGATAACTCTAGAAGTGAAAAGTCTATTGAAGAACAAATGAAAGATTTACAAACTACACAGCAAGATTTTCAAACTTCTAATCAAAATAAAAATACAGAGAATATGTTTAAGGAACTAGAAACAAGAAAAGAAATACTAAATTTAAATTACTTAAATCAAATTAATTATGAATTATTAAACGATGAAGAAAAAGTATTATTTCAAATAGCTAATGATTATCAACAAAACATAGACGGTACTATAAGAGTTGATTTAAAAAAAGGTGTTATTGTTGATGAATTAAATGAAATTATGAAAATAGAAAAAAATAATGGTGAATTCACTATAATAAAAGATGAAAACGGTGTTGAAAAAGAAGAAGTTAAAGAAAAAACTTTTCAAAAAACATTAACACCTAATAGAAATACTATTTATAGTAATTAGAAAGGATGATATTATGAATAATAATCGAATGAATTTCGACCCTATGACAGGGCAACCTATTAATCAAAATACTAATGCCAATAATGTTTATAACAATAATGTGACACCTAATACAGTGCCACAAGATAATATTCAACCGATTCCTTCTGTTCAACCAGTCCCTACTGTGGAATCTGTTCAACCTGTTCCTCCTACTCAAAACACACAAACCACACCTACAGTAGATCCTACTCAAATGGCTCAACCTACACCTATAGTTAATACCCAACAACAAATGCAAAATATTCCAACAGTTGATCAAACAAAACAAGAATTTATTAATAATACACAAGCAAATAACACTGTTAAAAAAGATGAAAAAAAGGATGCTCCTAATATTGTATTTATTGTAATTTTATTTGTAATTATATTAGCTGCAATATTGTTCTTATTCCCTTATTTACATAATCTTTTAGGTTAATGAAAAAATCTTTAGATAAAATTCTAAAGATTTTTAATTTAATTTTAAAACTTGGCCTATGCTTAGTACTGTAGTACCTAAATTATTTAATTTCATTAATTCACTTACTGTGGTATTATTTGATTGGGCTATCTTATATAAACTATCTCCACTCTTGACTGTATATGTACTTGAACTATTATTTGGTAATTTCAACACTTGACCTATGCTTAATAAAGTGCTAGATAAATTATTTAAATTCATCAGTTGACTTACTGTTGTGTTATTTACTCTAGCTATTTCATATAAATTATCTCCACTTTTTACTGTATATGTATTTACTGCACTAGATGTACTAGGTAACTTTAAAACTTGACCTATACTTAATGCTGTACTGCTTAAATTATTTAAACTAACTAACTCATTTACTGTCGTATTATAGTTTTGAGCTATCTTATATAAACTATCCCCACTCTTAACTGTATATGTATTACCAGTAGGTGTAACTACAGGGATTTCTAATATTTGACCTATACTAAGAGAAGTAGATGTTAAATTATTCAACTTCATTATTTCACTTACTGTAGTATCATAATTTTGTGCTATTTTATATAGACTGTCTCCTCTTTTTACTACATAAACATTTTCTTTTGGTTCTTCTTTTTCAATAACAGGGATCTTTAATACATCACCAATTGTAAGCATAGAACTAGTAAGCCCGTTAGCGTCTTTTAAATCTGGCACACTTATATTATACTTTTTAGCTATACTCCATAAGCTATCTCCACTTTTTACTGTATAATAGTTTGCTCCCTCTACAGGCACATATGTTAAATTTAAATATTCTATAATAGCCCTAACAACTGCTTCTGCATAATTTTCCCAGTTGTTTTTTAATTGACTAATATCATCACCAGTACTATCTAAAAAACCATACTCTACTGTAATAGACTCTGTATCTCCTGTATTTCTTTGCATAAAATAATAATCTTTTGACGTATCACTAGGTAATCTTCTTTGATATGCTTTTCTGATATTTTGTCCTTCGTTTTCTAGCTCTGTTAATATTAAATTAGATAATGTATCTTTATTTCTAAGTGCATAAATCACTTCAGCACCATCGCCACCACGTGTATCCATTTACCAATAGTAAATAAAATATTGTATATAAGAATAAAAATAAAGTGATGACACTAGACGCTAAATCGCCACGACCATCACTCCTATTACATAGTATTAATCTATGTAAAAAGTATGTCTCCAACGAATGATACATAAAAAGTCCCAAACAGCACGTCCGAAACGAATGGAGCATTTACTTTAATTAAGCAGATTGTTCCGACCGACAAGATTGATATTCAATCAGTAAATCGGTTTGTAGAACAATCTGCTAATAGTAATTATACTTAAAAATTTTAAAAAGTCAATCAAATATTAAAAAAAGCCATCAATCCCAATATACGAATCAAGACTTTTCTTTTATTAGATTATTCATAACAATTATTAAATAAATCAGTATGACTATAATCTACTATTATTTCAAAAAATTAAACTGATTCATAAATCAATCTTCATCATACGTCCAAAACGTCGAATAGTTTTTTGATATAAAGATTATAACATTATAACTATAAAAAATCAAACTAGTATAGCAACTTAACTTACATTTTAGCATTATACATGATATACTATAAATAGTTAAAGAGGTGAATTATGAAAATAATAAAAGACCATCGTTATTACATTGATGAATATAAAACATTGAAAAATTTTCTTGATGGTTTAATAGAATTGCTTAATAATAAAAAAATTAAAGGAATATTTTCTCAAGACGCAATAACATACTCGTCTAATGCAAAATTTACAGATAAAATATATAGTCTGATTGATTATAATTTTATTGTTTTTGATGATGATACAGTTATAAAATTTGAATATAATTTTTTTAGTATGCTGTATGTATACTACACTGATATAAAGTGTTTATGGGATGAAGATCTAGAAATAATAAAAAACGAAGCATTCAAGTTAGAATTAGATTATTCCAACAGCTCCATAATAGATTATGAAATAGAAAGATTCTCAGATGAATATATAATTAATCCAAGGGATGATGCAACTAGACCAGAAGGTGGAGACTATTTTAAAGAAATTATATTTCATTTAAGCAATAACAAAAAATTATGTATATGTGCAGAAAATGCAGAATTTGATGGATATTGTGATGTCTGGATAGAAAATGATAACTTAAAAGGAATATACAATAGTGATAGTCATAAAGTTTGGTGGAAAGATTAATAAAAAACAGTTTATTCCGACAGGTCTTCTAAATAAATTAGCGAGTCTGTTTGTAGAATAAACTGAAAAAACATAGGATGTGGAATTAAATGACTTATAGTCCTTCAATATTAACGTCCAAAACGACACATCTGGTTTTTATAACAATACTATATAATAAATTATAATTATTGTCAATTAAATATTGAGATTTTAATATATAATAAAAACAATATTTTTAGAGGTGAATAATATGTGGATAAAATTTAATTTAGAAGAAATGATTTTGGAATTGAAAATAGAAAATTATGAACCTAATCAAACGCTTGATGGTTCTTGGACAAAAGTATCCTTTAATTTTAAGTTTGAAAACATAATTAACTATAGTACACAAAATAATGAAATTTTATTATGTTGTGAAATTGATGAATTAAGAGATAAATTTTTTAATTTATTAAATGACAAATTAACAGAAAATGTTTATTATAGTTGTTTAGAACCTGATTTTGAATTTATACTTCGTCCAAAATTTGATGTTCGCAATAATCCGAATTTAATATATGTTAAACCAGGAAATGAAATTATTGATATAGATATGGAATTAAGGGTAAATCTATGGAATAATGGACTAACATGTAATTATTTTTCTACTTCATTTTATAGGGAAGAAATAAATAATTTATACTTATATTTTTCTTTAATATCTAATAAAATATCCTTAAATGATGAAAAAATAAAAAAATTAATTGATTTAGGGATTATTTATAGAGATACTAAATAAATTTATTGTATTTTTGAAAGAAGGTATTATATGAGCTTATTAAAAGGAAAACATTTTTTTGATACTATATATCATTATGACAACACTGAAATCATTTTAAAAAAAGAGAAAAATAAATACTACATTATCGTTAATAACAAAAAATTTGAATTTAACAGTTATAAAAAAGCAATTAATTATGGAATAATAGAATCATACCCTAATATAAAAATTAATATTAAAGATATAGATAAAATACTAAATTATTACCAAAAAATAGAGAAAATCAAATTAAAAGGGCAAAAACTGGGCAAAGACTTTTTTATAGATTATGAAGATGAAATGAAAGATGAAAATGATTTTTCTAATTATTGGATAAGAAAGAAATTAAGTGAAAAATATTATAAATTACCACTCGATAAAAGTAGCAAAAATATAAATGATAAAATGCTATATAAAAAATATGTATCTACTTTGGAAGATTTAATTGAAGAAATAAAATCTATAAAAGAAGATAAAAGAGACTTGGAAATGTATTGTATTCTAAATTATAGACAGGTTGATTGTATAAATAGATGTGTTGAGGTAGATGAAGGTTGGTCAACTGATTTGTTAAAATTTGAACAATATTATAAAGAAATGATTGATTTTATATACTATCCAGGATTTAAGTATAATGAAATTTCATTAGAAGAATTAGCTATAATTCAAATGATGGCATCACATTTAATATTACGAGCAAAAAATTTAATAAAAAAGTAATATGAAAATTATAACAAGCTTTATTAAAAATTATAATAATATTCCAACTTCCATTAACACAAAGATAAAAAACTTTTCTATTTTGTTTTACCTTTTTTACCATATGGATTTCTAATTAATTTTTTATTTTCATATCTAAAATTTATTTCCGGTATAACTTCATATTTAAATTTAATATTTATGTTTCTATTTTCATCTATCACAATTTTATCTATTAATGTATCAATTAGCTCTTTTTTAGGTTTGTTTAAATCTAAAAGTTTTTTTATTTTTTTAGTATAATTTGGCAAAATATTTGCCTTATTTTTTATGTTTTCAATTTTATTCTTTTCTATTTCAATGCTATTATTAATTTTCTTTAATTTCCTTTCTGATTCCATAGATAGTTCTTTATATAGTTCAGTTGTTATTATTCCATCACATCTATCATTATATAAATTAGATAATCTATTAATTATTTGTTCTTTTTCTAAAGTTAATTTATCAATAATTTTATCTATACTTTCAGTTTCTTTATGTATGTTTTTAACAACTTCTCTATTTAATTCTTGTAAATCTAATTCATTAATAAATATATATACAGCTGATTCAATTTGTTCTAATAATTGTTGTTCTAAATAATCATATGGATAAAAATGAGAAGAACATCTACCCCTTTTTGGATCCCTAGAATATCTATTACAATTAATTGACCAGTAATCAAACTTCTTTCTATAATAAACTGATAATCTATTACCACACTCTTTGCAATATATTTTTCCTTCAAACATTCTTTTAGGTCTTGTAGTTTTTAAAGAATAATTTCTAGAATGTCTATTCTTTAATGTTTGTACATATTCAAATGTTTTTTTATCTACTAATGGCTCATGAGTATTTTCTACTATTATCCACAAACTCTTATCTAAAGTTATTTTCTTCTTTGATTTATAATTAACTTTTGATTGAGTGTGTTGTACCATATCACCTGTATAGATTCTATTTGTAAGAATCTTTTTTACTGAAGATATATTCCACTCATCTCTAATAATTAATCTTGAAGAAAATTTAATATTCTTATATTGACTTGGAGTTGGTATATTTTCATTATTAAGTCTAGTTGCAATTTCAGTAGGACCAATGCCATCTACTCGCCATTTAAATATTTTTTTTACTGTCGGAGCTGTTTTAGGATCTGGTATTAAATGTCCTTTATCTTCTGGATCTCTCATATATCCATAACTTGGTTTACTACCTATAAATTTACCATTACGTCTTTTGTCATTAAGTACATTTTTAATCTTAATAGAATTTTGTTTACTATAATAATCATTACAAGCAATAATAAATGTTGATGAATCATTACTCGCTTGATTTTTAAAACTATCATATGATTCTAGAATTGAAATAAATCTAATACTATTCTCTGGAAAAAATGTTTCTATGTAATATCCAGTCATAACATGATCTCTACCAAATCTTGATAAATCTTTAACTATTACACAATTTATTTTTTTCTTTTTAATATCTTCTAACATTTTTTGAAATCCAGGTCTATCAAAATTTGTTCCTGAATATCCATCATCAACATATTCTCCAGATAAATTAAAATTATTATTTTTAACATAACTTTTTAGTAATTCTTTTTGATTAATAACACTTTCACTATCAGATTCATATTTTTTATCTTTATCTTCTTGAGATAACCTAATGTATATTCCTACATTAAATTCTTGCTGGAGTAAATAATTATAATTCATTTATGCCTCCTTTCTATTTAATAAAACACTTAAGTAATTAAATAATAACGCGCTATTTAAAAAAATACAGCGCCTTATTTTCACTTTTTTCATTTTCTTTTGTTATCTCTTCAATAAGATATTTCAAAATTAAATCTTTAAAAGTTATATTGTTATTCATAGCAACACCTATTTAAAGTTATGTTTTGTTTATTTACTTTATTATTTTTTAAATACATTTAAATCCCCCCTTTTTAATAATTAAAAGGTCCCTATGTTTCGGACATAAGGACTATTTTTGACTTTCAAGTATTACTATAAGATTGTTATAAACATAATCTTTTAATAGATTTTCTAGAACAGATTGAATAGTAGTTTTCTTTATTTTAAGTATTTGTCTAAATGCGCCATTAAGATTAGAATCAATCACAAATTTAATTTGAATATTTTTTTCATTGTTCATTTTTTCATCTCCTTTCTTTAAATTTTTGTATCAGATTTATGTACCTAAAATTGCTAATTTTCAAATTTTGTTTCAATCAAAAAAAAGCAGGATAACTCCTGTTTACAAACAACTCACCAGTGGTGAGTTTAGCCTTATTTTATAAGGTATTGTTAAAATTGTAAGTGTTTACACTTGATGAGATTGTTATACAATCGTAAACTTTTGAACCCTTATTTTTCAATGGTGTTATACAATCGTAAACACTTTTTCGCGTTTTTTTGAGCTTGTTTTCGTACCTAAAAATATAACTTTTTTAATATATTTGGTACCTTAATTTTGATATTATTTATTTTTAAAGGGGGTATTGTAGAATATGAAAAAAGCACTGACTCTATTTTTAAAATCAGTGCTTGATACACTCTTATGTACAGTTATTTCATATTCTATCACAATTATAGCACAGCATTTAGGATTGTCAATAGGATAAAATTTAGGATGAAAAAAGGCAAAAAAACAGGATGCAAAATCTTCTTAGCCTTTGAAAAATATAATGTTTCTCTAAAACAAACTTACGTAGTAAGTGGGGGTATTGACAGGAATAGAAACTTTTTTCATAAAAAATTTATCTTAAAAACAATGTAATAATAGAATATAAAAAACATTACTATTTCTCATAAAAAACAAATAGTAATGCTCACTTAAATACACTTATTTCATATTCTAACATAATTATAACACGTATTTGTTGTATGTCAATATGGAACTTTTGTCTGAAAAAAAGTTGGAAAAAATGTCTGATAAAAATGCAATTAAGCATTGAAAATACTGGAATTTTTAAAATAGATAAGACCATAGATAAAGAGGTATTGACAGGGGTAGGTAATTTTTTTGTTAAAAATTTTTTAAGACTTTTCGCAAATATCAGAAATAGATATTTTAAATTCTTTACAAAATTTATATAAATTTGAAGTAGAAATACAAATTAATCCTTTTTCATATCTAACAATGCAAGCTTGAGATACACCTATAATATCAGCTATATTCTCTTGAGATAAATTATGTCTAATTCTTAATTGTTTCATATTTTTACCAAGTGCAATTAGATTTAATCCTTTTTTAATAGTTTTAGGTTTTTTGTTATTCGTTAACCCTAATACATAATCAATGCTTACATTGAAGTAATCTGCAAAATCACATAAATTTTTTAATGGAATAATATTTATTCCTAATTCCCATAATGAATAAGTTGAACGATTAACGCCTAAAATTTCAGACATTTTTGTTTGATTAATATCATTATCTTCCCTTATATCTTTTAATCTTCTAAAGTCTATCATATCTATCACCTATTATTATTTTCACATTTATAGTGATAAATATGTAAAATTTGCTATTTTAAGTTATAATTATTGCTATTTTGTGTTATAATTTATTTGAACAATTAATTAAAGAAAGGATTTATTTATGGATGATGAAAATAAATTAGTAGATAAAATAATTAGTTGGCAAATAAATTATCAAATTAAAAATTCTAAAATAACTATAGACTTTTTAGAAAAGAAACTACAATTATATAATAAAAAAATTATTATATTAGAAAAAGAAAAACCTTTATTTTTTCAAAAAAGAAAATTAAAAATATATAATAATAAATTGAAAAAATATAATAATGAAATAAAAGAAATACTTCTTCATATGGAAGAAGAAATTAATTTTATAGCAAAACTAGAAAATAAAAATTAGGAGGTGATAAACATGGAAAAGAGAAAAAAAGTAATATATAATTGCATAGATGTAATAGACCCAAATTTAACTGACGAAGATTTAAAAGAAATTATAAATATGAAAATTGCAAAAATTACTTTTAGAAATGAGTTTAACATTAATTATATTCCAAATAAAGAAAAGAAATTAAATACACAGAAAAATTAGATACTTTGCTTGTATCTAATTTTTAAATAAATTCTTTTAATAATTCTTCTAAATAACTATTATTAATCCAGAAGCAATGTTTAGTATATTCAGTTGCTCCTGTTAATTTATCAGCAACTGGTAATGGATAAGCATCTTGGGCATCTCTTGCATGAGGCCTAACATGACACACTTTATTCTCTGAAGCACCTGGAAAATTAGTCTCTCTATAGCCCTTATCAACAGACTTAACAATATTTCCACTCTTTATAATATCAACAGTCTTTTGCCACATAGTTTGAACTTCATTATCTATAACCATCTCGGGCATATTCCATAATTTAATTCCTTTAAATATATATTCATTGTTTTCCATTTTAAATACAAAGAATAAATATTTAGTTGATTCTAAACTTTCTCTTAAATCAGAATTTTCCCATTCTTGATTTACTAATTCATTATATTTAAAAGCAGGAAAAGACATTGATTCTTTAATTCTTCCATTTTGTTCTATTCTAACAGTCTTTGGAATGATATTAGCTTTTAAGAATTCTTCTGTTTCATTTAAACTGCCCTTAACACCAAACATTCTACTAACAAGAATTGAATTAATACTCTTAGCTGTGGAGTCAATATTAAATAACTTCATCAATTCTTTTTGTGTTTTTCCTTTATATTTATTAATAACATTATTTACAAATTCATCGAAAGTTTGATTCGTATTAGCTAATATTTTTTCTACATTAGAATAATCACCTATAAATTTTCTAACTAATTGTGTCATATAAGAAGTTTTAAAACAGAATGCTCTATTTTTAGCTAATATATCACTGAAAGGTTGTTTTCTTTTAGAACTAGCATTTACTCCTTTAGTACACGCACCAAGATACATTGTATCTCCTTCTGATATTTCATGAGCTTTACCAGCTTTTATTTTATTTATAACTGTGTACCAATCTTGTTCTATTTGCTTAATATCTTCACTTTCAGCCAAATTCATAAGAATTTCATTAGTAATTTTAAAATCTAATTTATCTTTATTTTCTTCGTGCAAATACCACATTATTTCTAATCGATTATTTTTAAACCAAAAATGACTAGAAAAGAATTCGTTTTTATACTCTGTCATATAATCAATCATATTTAATACTAATCTTTCTTTAGCTGAAAGCGTATTATCTTTATTTCTTTTATAAGGAGTTACTTTTAGTTCAATACCTGCATCAATAAAGTCTGGTTCAGATTCTCCGTTTGCTTCTATGCCAAATAAAGATTGTTCAATTATTCCACCCAAAGACCCTTTAGTAATCTTGCCATCTTCAACAGTTATAACTTCTGTATCTCTTATATCTCTAAATGATTTACCAATAGCGGATTGAGCTATAAAACCAATTTCTTCTTCTAAATAATGTCTTCCTTTTTTCATAAAAATTCTCCTTTCGATCTTGTTTTAATATAAAATTTATAGTAAAATATTATTATAAAAAGTTGATCTTTTATCAAAAATAAGCTATAATACATATTATAGGGTTGATCTTTACAACTAACTATATTATAATATATATAGTAGAATTTAACAAGAAACAGGAGGTATTTAAATGAAAAAAACATGTGTAGAACTATTCGCTGGTGTGGGTGGATTTAGATGTGGATTAAATAATGTTTCATTAAAAAATAATAAAGTTGAAGAAAAAGGAAATTGGAATTTTGTTTGGGCTAACCAATGGGAACCTGCTACAAAAACTCAAGATGCATATAATTGCTATGGAACAAGATTTGGGTTTGAAGATGTTAGCAACGTTGATATATTTGAAGTTAATAAAAAAGAAATTCCAGACCACACTTTATTAGTTGGTGGATTTCCTTGTCAAGATTATTCGGTAGCGCAAACATTATCTAGTAGTAAAGGTATAGAAGGAAAAAAGGGTGTGCTTTGGTGGGCTATCGAAGAAACATTAGCTATTAAACAACCACCTTTTGTTCTATTAGAAAACGTTGATAGATTATTATTATCTCCTGCTAAACAAAGAGGTAGAGACTTTGGAATGATTTTAAGAAGTTTTTACGAAAATGGTTATAATGTAGAATGGCGAGTTATTAATGCTGGTGAATATGGATTACCACAAAAAAGAAGAAGAACTTATATATTTGCATATCATAAATCAACTAATTACTATAAACAAATGCAAAAAGAAATAGATAGAGATATAATCTTCGAAAAAGGAATATTTGTTAAACAATTTCCTATTAAAGATGAATATGAAGCAATAACAAAATCATCTATTTCAGATTATAAAGACTTAATAGAAGTAAGTAATTCATTTAAATGTGAATTTTATAATGCAGGAATTATGATTAATGGTGGAATTTACACTGTTAAAACTAAATCTGATTATAATTTAATTTATCCATTAAGAAAAATTAGAGAAGAAAAAGAAGTTGATAATAAATTCTTCCTAACAGGTGCTCAAATTGAAAAATTTTCATATTTAAAAGGTAGTAAAAAAATACCTAGAATAAAACCAAATGGTGAATCTTATAACTATTGTGAAGGAGCTATGCCTTTTCCTGATAATTTAGATGCACCAGCAAGAACAATGCTTACAAGTGAAAGTGGAGTTAGTAGAACAACTCACGTAATAGAAGATTATAAAACAAAGAAACCAAGATTATTAACTCCTAGAGAGTGTGAAAGAATAAATGGATTTCCTGATGACTGGACTGACACAGGAATGACTGATAAAAAAAGATATTTTATGATGGGAAATGCACTTGTAGTTGGAGTAATAGAAAAAATTGGAATTGAAATTGAAAAAATAATTGAAAATGAAAATTAACAAAAAAATACTATTTCAAAATGAATAGTATTTTTTTCTTATAATTCCTTAGGACAATTAGGTTTATATTTAATATCACTAAAACCATATACTTTGTTTCAATAACGAATATAAATTCAACTTCATTTATTATATGTGCATTTTTTATACTAAACTTAAATTAATAGCATTTTAATTATACATTTTTACATAACCTTTTGATTCGTTGAAATTTTCTAACATTATTTATTTTCAAAATTTTTATAATATGTGAATATGTTTGTTTACTTAAAGCCAATTTTCCAGTTTTAACTTTTTCAATTATATTTTCCACAAAATCCTTTTCACTTGATTCATCTATTTTTGTTATGCCTCTCAAATACTCTCTTAACTCATCTGAATTCGGATTTAAATAACGTTTTTCATATATAACCTCAAAATCTTCTACCTTTTGTGGTAATTTAATTAGCATTTTTATTTTATTATAAGTTAAATCAGAATAACTTAGCTTTTCCTTTAAATACTCCAAAATAGGCAAATCTATTATATAATCTGTCGTTATTTGATTAGAGTTTTTAAAAAATATTAAATAGTATGGTTTTAATTTTTCAAATTTTTCTTCCTCATAAATTATATGATTTAATCTAGGAAATTTTGAATAACAATATCTGGAATAAAATTTTAATTCAAATAATTGATTTTCTATTTCTTCTGTATGTTGATAATAATAAGATAATTTAGGTATATATTTTCTAGATTCCGAAGAAATATTATTAACAATGTTTAATATATCAACATATAAAGATTCCTCCTTTTTTTTAGTATTTTCATCCAATGAATTTAGATAATTTATAATTTGTTTTTCTCTTGCAATCGGCAATATTTTAACTTGATTTACAAATTCTTTTAAGTCTTTCAAATCATTTAACGATAATGCATCATAGTTTTTATTATACAACAAACATAAATTAGTTCTATTATATTTACTAAAGTCAAATCTATAAAAGATGTTTCTAAACAATTTCATGTCTATATCTTTTATTTTGTCAAAAAAATTAATTAATACATCAAATTTAATATAATAATTTGAAACAATAAAATCAATTATTTCATAAATTGTTTCAGTTATTTTTTCTTTTGATATTAATAAGAAAATCAAATTAGGAGATTGACATTTTCTTATTTCGTCAATTGTTATCAACGGCATATTATTACTGTATAAAGGTAATAAGTTTTCATTTAAGCCTAACACCTTTATAATTTCTTTTCTATATTCAATAATTTGTTTATCATCATAATTTTGATTTAAATCATTGCATAATAAATTTATATAATCTGTTGTTAGCATTATACTATTTAAACACATCATTTTCTTTAACATTTTTTGGACTTTCTTATATCCGTTTTCACTAGAAAAAATAAAATTAGTTTCTAAATATTCTAGTATTTTATCATAATATAATTCTTCTGTTATTTCATATAATATTTTATTATCAAATATTATATCTGGCACCGCTGTTTCATTGCATTTTTCAGATATAGACTTAATTATAATATTTTTAGAAGCTTTTTCACAATATAAATCAAAATCTGGTATATTTTTCTTTGAATTAACAAATATTGCATTTTGAATTGCATTATCAAAAATATTCTTTATAGGTTTACTTTTAGGATATTTGTAAAAATACATTGAATAGTCCGCAGCTACAATCCCTTTTTCTAAAGCTTTTTTAATTTCCATATAAAAATCATTATTATCAGATAATTTACTAAAAGTTCTTTTTATTAAATATTCTGAAACAACATGGTTAAAATTTTGAGAATCATTAACTAAAGCATAAAACTCTGAATTATATTCATCCTCTAAATATGAAACAAATAAGCAGGTTTCAATATTAATATCTATCAATTCGGGTGTTTCAAGTGTTTTCCTATGCTGATATAAATTTTCATATAGTAGAATAAAATAATTAAATCTATGTTTAATATCTCTAATTGATACATTTTTACCTTTATATAAATAATTCCATATTCCCATTTCATCCTCACTTTTTGGAATATCTATTTCTATTTCCTTTAATTTTTGTTTTTTATGTGAAATTAATTGTAATAAAACAGAACCATAATTTTGAAAAGAAACCGTTTGTAAATTAATAATTATATCAAATAATTTTTCATATAACTCTTTATATTCATCTACAATGTCTTTATCTACTTCTTGTTCTTTTTCTTGTAAACACTGTTGTTTATCTTTTTCTATAAACATTTTTGAATCTTTTGCTAATAAATAAGGTGGTTTTAAAGATATTATAAATTTTACATTTATATCATTGTTTTCTGTATAAAACTTATATATTTGTTCTAAAATTCTAATTACAAGATTAGAATCGTTATATCTATCCAAATCTTCTATACAAATTATTACTTGACGATATACTGAATCTTTATTTATAAATTCATTAATGATTTCATTAAAGCATTCACTAGTATCGCTTTCATTTATTTTTCTATTTGTTGTCTCCTTATTAAAGCTTAAATATAATTTTGAACCAGATAAAATATATGCAAAACATATTGATACAGTTAAATCAATAATGAAATTACATACCCTTGGAATGGTAAACCCAACTATGTCTAATTTCATTATTATATTAAAAAAGAAAAAACCCAATAATACAAACATCCAATAAATATCATTTTTATTTCTCATTGAAATGTTAAACAAAGTATATTTATCATCTATTTTTTTATTAAAATAATCTTTATTAGAGTTTTCTGGTAATGCAGTAATTAATTTCTTTAGCAAAAACTTATGTATACCAATTGTTTCATCATCTATATTAATGATTTTACTTGGTTTGTCTATTTCTTTTATTTTCCACAAATTTATATTAATAAATTTTTTATTATTTTTTATGTTTTCTTTATTTTTTACCATATTAATTATTGTACTCTTCCCAGAACCATAATTTGATACTAACCCAATCATTTTTGCATCACTATTAATTGCATCGATAATATTATTTACATATACTTCATATCCTATTGCATCTTTTTCTTCTTTTTCTGGTAAATCTAGTAAAAATAAATTTTCTTTCATTTTTTACACCTCTACTTCTAAAAAAAAGCAATATTAACCCATTAAAAGATTAATACTGCTCATCTTCTAAAAAGATTATAGCATATATTTTAACATTTTTTGCAAAATAGTAAATAATTATAGTTAAAATTTCAATTTTATTATCATTTTAAGTGCTAAATATTATTTTTAGTAAAATTATATCTATCGATTTATTTGTTTAAATATGAGTGTCTTAATACCCAATCCTCAGTTGCAGTGGCAAGTGCACTCTCCACCTCCTGCATTTATGTGATTAGAAACAACTATAACATCGCTGCTATCTCCGAATGCATTTAAAACTCTATTTACTCTTTCTGTAGGACTTAATGTTTCATCTGTAGTTCTAGTCATTTTAACATCTAAACCTAAATCTCTTAATCTATTATATATATACTCAGATATTTTTAAAGTATATTCTTTTTCTATTATACCATTTCCACTAGCACCAGGATCATTTCCACCATGTCCAGCCTCATTGTTAACAAGGTAACTAATCTAATTTAATGACATTCATTTCAATGTCAATCTCTCTCTCATTTGTTTCTGGGTCAATCTTCCCTATTAAAACAACATCTATAAATT
>SVAX01000010.1 GCA_015059155.1 Bacillota bacterium
TATAATTAATATTGTCTTATGGCGATGTAGCTCAGTTGGCTAGAGCACATGGTTCATACCCATGGTGTCGAGAGTTCGAATCTCCCCGTCGCTACCAATAGAATTCGACAGGCCCTTGTTTTACAAGGGTTTTTCTATTATTTCCTTATTTTCCAAAGGTTTACAAGGGATATTTTGTTAATATTTTTTCAAAAAAAGTTTGTTTGTATTTTATAAAAACAAGACCAAAAATAGGAATCTAAGACTAAAATAAGACTAAAACAAGACCAAAATTTTTTTTAAAATTGATTCTTTTCTGTTGTTTTAAAATATGTTATAATATTCATGGTGATAGTAAATGAATTTAAAACAGAAACAAACTATTATAAATTCTATTATGATAAATGAAATTAGAGAAAATAATCTTGATACAAAATTTTATTCTTGTTGTCGTATAAATTATTATAATAGTGATTTTTTCAAAAAAATCCAAAAAGATAAAAAAAATAATAGAATAGTTAAACTAGGAAATTTAATCATTCCATTAATATCAGGTGGTTTTCACGCTGAACATAATAATGAAAGAGATATAATAGTTTTTTTAGACAAAATTGACATAGTACCAGGTTTCTCATTACCACTTGTTAGTTTGTTAAAAACTACCTATCATGAACTTTATCATGCATTGCAAAATAAAGAACTAAATTCTACACCTACAGATATGTCATACGATTTGTTTGCCAGTCAATGTGATATGTTTATTTGTAGTAATGAAAGTATTGATTTTTTAAAATATTATTTTACACGCAGTGGGCATGATACTCAAATGTTTGAAATTTTAGCTAATCTACATGGTGTAAAAAAAACTGAGGAATATTCACAAAATAATAACATTAAAATAAGTTTTCTAGAACAAATGAAATTAGACAAGCAGAAACAAAAATATCAATATCAGTATCAAAATTATGATTTAACTAAAAGATTAAATCTTATAATTGACAATTATGATAAATACATAAAAAATGATGAATTTAATAAAACAATTTTTGAACTATTCTTAAACGAAAACGGAACTGTAAAAGATATTAATACAATTTTTTCTAACGAAAATGTTTTAGATATGGACCCTAAAATTTTATTAGCATTTATAAAAACTAATGCAATAAAAAAAGCTATTAGTGAAACAACACTAATAGAAAAAACGTCTTACTTTTTAAACGAATTATTAACAAATGGTTCAACACAATTATTTCAAGAATCGGAAAACAAAAAAACTATTTAGCATTTAAACTTATTTTTTTATAATTCTCTATTGTTTGATTATAAAAAAAATAAGACCAAAAACAAGCCCAAAATGATTTTAAGTTTTCATAAACCCTTATAAAATAAAGGTTTAAAGAAGAATAGCGCCAACTCTCCTCGTCGCTACCAATAGAATTCGACGAGCCCTTGTTTTACAAGGGTTTTTCTATTATATGACCTAAAATCATTGAAAAATAAGGGTTAAAATGTTAATGTTTTTTCAAAAGAAGTTCGTTTGTATTTAAAAAAAACAAGACCAAAACAAGACCAAAACAAGACTGAAAAATTTTAGCCAAAAGTATCAAAATATAGGTTCTGATAAAATTAAAAATTTGTCCATTAACTAAAAAACAAGTTTCAAAATGAACTTGTTTTTTTAGTTAATAAATTTTCAATAATCTGTTTTTACATAATACCAGTTGTCTTTTAAATTTTTAACACTTATTATCGGATGACCTGTTTCATTTTCTTTTATTAATCTTTCTCCATTAGAAGAATAAATCAATTGATGTGAACCACTTAACATTCCCCTAAAAATCCAAAAACATATAACTTGTCCTTCTTTATCGTTTTTATATATAGTTATTTCTCCATCTGATGACAATTTTTTTAAATTTTTAGGCAATTCAGCATTACCATATTCATCTATCTCAATTTCATTATTCTTAACTTTTTCTATTATTTGCAACCTTTCTTCCTCATAAATATATAATTCTAATACCGTTTTTACATTTCTAAAAGGAAATACCAATCTTAGAAACATGGAACCTATAACTATTATAATAGCAATTAAACTTAATTTTGATTTATTTGTCTTTTTTATAATAAGAGCAACTAATATTACTACTATATTTAATAAAACAATAAATGCTTCCGGAATTAACTGAAATATAAACAAATTATCTAAAAGCATATCTTCATACCAACCTAATATAAAATTTATAATAAATAAAATTAGTGATATTACTATAATTATTATTCCAATCTTGTCTTTATTTTTCATATATTTACACACCTTAATATTTACAAAACAATTATATCACACCAATATTGCTTTTTCAACATTCAAAACTTGCACAATTAATATATTTATGATAAAATGTATTTAGTGAAGGAAACTTCATATAATATAAAAGGAACACTTAATATCGCATGTTGAGTGTTGCCCATATTTGTGCATCACCTAAATCATTGCTGAGTTAGGTGATTTTCTTTTCATACTAAAACTATAAATAGTAATAATACTAATAGGAAGATAAGTATGATTAATGAAAAGATTAGCAAATCTTTCTTAAACATAATATCCCTCCTTCCTTTTTTGGAATTTGGCAATCACCCAACTATTAAATGTTCCTATATATAATTATATCAAACATATATTCTATATCAATAGTATATATTTATTTTTTTATTATTTTTGAAAATAAGACTAAAAACAAGACCAAAATTATTTTAATACCCTACTTTACCCTTATAAATAAAGGGTTTATAAAAAAATGAGATAGGCGTGTATCATCGCTAAAATTTTGATATTAAATTAGAACTATACTAGCAAAATTTTAAAACGACTTGTAAAAAAGTCGTTTTTTATATCATTTTTATAATATATTTTTTATCTTTCAAAATAGAATTTACATTACTAACAATTTTATCATCTAATTTGCTAAAATATAATTCCACTCTACTTATTCCATCATTCTTTATATCATTTATACATTCAGCCATGTCAAGTAATTTTATATTATTACCTAAATACTCACTTATTTCTTTTTTTATTATAGGATAATGAGTACATCCAAGCACTATTAAATCTCTATCTTTTAAATTATCTAAATAATAACTATAATAGTTTTCTAATTCACTAAAATTATTACTTTCAATTAAGGGAACAAATTTAGGACAAGCTACTTCTTTTACTTCTTTATTTAAATTTTTACTAAATATTTTACTATTTATTGTAGCTTGAGTAGCTATAACTCCTATTTTTTCATAATTACTATTATTTAAATAATCTATAACTGGACTAATTATATCAATAATTCTTATATTGTATTTTTCTTTCAAATAAGTAGATAAATTAGAACTAATAGTACCACATGCTATTACAATCATATCAACTTCTTTTTCTATTAAGAAATTTATAATATTAGAAGAAAGCACTTTTAATTCTTCTATACTTTTATCTCCATAGGGAACATTTTTAGTATCACCATAATATATATATTCATTATTAGGGAATTTTTTTATAAGTCTCTTTAAAACAGTAAGACCACCTATTCCAGAATCAAATACGCCTATTTTCATATTTCACCTCGTTTTTATGCTAGTAAGTACCCAATCGTAATTTTCCTGATTATATGTACTATGGCAAAACTCACAGTATCCACTTTTATTTACATCCATAGGATGTCCACAGTTTGGACAAAACCTAACTACGCTTTGCACTTTCGCATTTCTTAATTTTTCAAATACTAATATATTTTCCTTTTCAACCCTTGAAGTATTATTACCCCTCTTAAAATTACCAGTTTCTTTATCTATAATGTAATCCATATATCTAGATATTAATCTAACAGTAATTATATATTTATCATCTGTTATGTCTATATTTATTATATCTGTTGATTTAACATTTAACTCATCAAACATTTGTCTTTCATTATTACTATTTAAAACATTAAGTCTATTATTAAACTCTTGATATATATTATCACTTATAAAATGATCTACTCTTTTCATATTATCAGTCATAAGACTCATATGAAGCATAACAAATATATTATCTACTTTTGTTTTAAAACTACTTTCTGTAAATGTTGGATCTAAATTAATTAATTCGTTCATTTTATCACCACTTTAATTATATCAAATATAAATATTTAATACAATTATCTATTTTGAATTTTTAATCTACTTATCACCTTTTTTTCTATTCTTGATATGTAGGATTGACTAATACCTAGTGTACTAGCTACCTCTTTTTGAGTCATTTCTTTAGTATTATATAAACCATATCTCATTATCATGATTTCCTTATCTCTATCATTTAATTTAGTTAATTCTTGATAAAGTATTTTCTTTTCTATTTCTTCTTCTAGAGGACGTGTTACTATATCATCAGCAGTACCTAATATATCTTCTAGGTGTAACTCATTACCTTCACTATCATAGCTTAAACTATCTTCAAAACTAACTTCTCCTCTTCTTCTTTTGTTCTTTCTTAAAAACATAAGTATTTCATTATCTATACATCTTGATGCATATGTAGCTAGTTTTATATTCTTATCTAATTTATAAGTATTAACTCCCTTTATGAGTCCAATTGTTCCAATACTCACTAAATCTTCTAAATCTACACCAGTATTTTCATATTTTTTAGCTAAAAATACTACTAGACGTAGATTGTGTTCGATGAGTTTATTTCTGGCAAACTCATCACCTGCCATAGATAATTCTACATATTTTACTTCATCTTCCTTAGTTAATGGTTCAGGAAGTTTATCTGCACTACCTACAAAATAAATACCCTCACTACTAAGTAATTTCTTTATAAAATTAATTATATCTCTTATCATATTATTCCTCCAATAACTTTCTATTTAATATTACCTCTACACCATCTAAACTAATATTATCCATTATTCCAAGTAAAATATTACTATATTCCTTATTATCAAATATTAGCTTATCTATCTTTACTACTTTAATCATGTTTGACCCATTTACCCCCATATAAGGAATTATTCTAAACTCTTTTATATTAAAAAGTAATTTTCTTTTATCTATTAAAATTACTGGCTTATTAGTTAATGTATCTACTAAAACATTACCACTATCCATATAGGCTGTGTATTTATATTTTTTATTTTTATTTATTATCTCTATATTATAATAATTTGAATAAGTATATCTTAAATTTTTAGTTTGTTTAATATAAATATATAAAATAATGGTAGAAAATATAATTAAAAATATAAAGTTTATACTAAGTCCTTTATTAAAGAATATCATTCCTATATGTTTATATGAAAATTCTAAATTTAATAAATATAGAAAACCTCCAAGAATTATACTAGACATATATAAGTAAAGTATATTTACTAAAGTATATTTTAAAGTTTTATATCCGAATGTTGTTAAAATCATTAAAACACTTATAATTAATTTAAATAAGAATAAAAGAATACTATTTACATTAAAGAATAAAAATAGTATACTAATTCCTCCTATGAAAGCGCCCAACATTATCCTAGTGATCTTAACATTTCTTTTTAGTATTGCTGTTACAGTTAAAAGCAATATAAAATCTATAGCAAAGTTTAGTATCATGACTAAATCTAAATATATTTTCATATAATCACCAAAAACATTATAAAAAAAGAACACTATTAAAAGTGTCGTTTTTTATAATTATTTTAATTTTATTTTCTAATCACAATAAAAGGATATTTGTATAAATCTTTTAAACATTTAAAATTATTTAATTCTAATTTTTGTAACATTTTCAAAAATATTAAGGCAGTACCCTCACTATCATAATCTGCTCTATGATGTTTATCCTCATTCCAAGGTATATCATATCTTTTAACAAGGGTTGCTAGATTATGATATCTTTCTTTTGATTCTAAATATCTAGAAAGCCCTAATGTATCTATAACAGTATTTTTAAGAGTTCCTAAGTTATATTTAGAATATGCCATATCAACAAAAGAAATATCAAATTTAGCATTATGAGCTACCATAGGTATATTTCCTACCCATTCCATAAAGTCTTTTAATACTTCTTCTTCACTTCTTTTACCTTTTAACATTTCATTATCTATTCCAGTAATTTTAATTATTTCTTCATTTAATTCTTTACCAGGGTTTATTAATTCATCAAATCTATCTATAATTTTACCATTACTTATTTTAACAGCACCTATCTCTATTATAGTATCTCCACTATTAGGATAAAGTCCTGTTGTTTCTAAATCAAATACTACATATGTATCTTGCAATAAAGTTAATTCTTCTACCATACATCCTCCATAAATTAAAAAGCCAGAAGAGCGATGCCCTGAATCGAATAAAGCCTAGTCTCCCAGGTGGGCATCACATCACAACTTTTAGGATCCCTAAATTAATAGGTCTTCTACACCAGCCATGAATTAGATTCCCTATATTTTCGATTAGTAGGTTTTTCATAAGGGTTATATCGCATCTTCCAGCAATTTAATTATATCATTTTTAAAAACCATATTCAATAATTTTTAATCAATTTCTTTTTCTTCTGTATATTCTTCTATCTCTTGATATTCTGTAACATCTTCCACTACATTAAAAAATATATTAAGAGTGATTGAATCACTGTGCTTAGTTTTATTTAAAACTTTATAATCTTTTACATATTCTTTTTCTTTTAATTTTTCCTCTATTTTCTTTTTAGCTAACTTTATAGCTTTTTCTATCAACTCTTCTTCTGTATTATTTTCGTCTATCAATATAGTTTCTTTTTGAGTTTGTTTAATAAGTTTTATAGGGAGTATATTATTTTTTAATATAGTATTTTCTATAATTTTTTTTGTATTATATTTATTAAAATTAAATAATTCCATATCTTTACCAAAAAACTTAATAACTAACACTTCTTTACTATTTCCTGTCTCATACTCTTCTTTATAAATATATGGGTAGTTAATAGTTACTTTATACCATGTTTCTCCATATACAGTACCACTACTGCTTACTGTATCTTTAACACTACCATTTAAAGTAACATATCCACTAACAATAATATCTCCTTTTTTTACATATGAATCTATACCTTTAACAATTTGTCCACTTGATATATTCATATCTCTAATAACACAATCTTTTTTAGCTATTATATTTCTCAGAGGTGTATCTTCCTCAATTTTATTTTTTATTCTAGGTTCATACCTTATTATATATTTAGTACCAACATTTTCTATTTCTATCCATTCTAATTTCTCTTTATGATTACTTAATAATTTGTTTTTTATTTCTTGTAATTCTATATAACTCTTCTTAAATTTATATTTTTTTATACCTAACTCCCCTAGTTCTTCAAGTAGTACTTTCTCCATTTTAGAATCATTAGTAACAACATCTACTTCAAATATTAAACTAGTTATTAAATATAAGAAGATTAAACTAATAAGCATAAATATTATTATATATTTATTATTTAGAAAACTATTTTTAGTCCTAATTACTCCATAGTAATCCACTATTTCTATTTCATAGATAGTTTTTAATTTTATTAATTTATCGTAATCATATTTATATATCTTTATATTTATTTCTTCATTAGATATATGTTTTATATTTAATATTTCTATATTATTGTTTTTTAGTCTTTTAATAAATCTTTCTATATTATGACCTTTAATATTAATATTTAATTTGCTTTTTATTAAATAAAGTACATTATTTTTCAATATATCACCTGAATTCTATATTACTAAAATTACCAGTTATTAATATTTCACTACTTAATAGTTTAGATACTACTAAATCACTACCTTTAACTATTACTTCTCCACTTTCTACTTTAACTACTATTTTATTAGAATCAAAATGACCAATATCTTTATAATTAACAATATTGATTTTATTATTTACTATTGTTATTTTTAAATCACTATCTAATATATAAGATCTAATACCATTAATTATATTCAAGTTATCACCTATATAATAATATTTAAAAAACTTAAAAAAAATACTAGAAACTATCTATTCCTAGTACATTTTCAATGTAACATTTACCGCATAATGGTTCATATTTAGCATCTATTCCATCTATAGCAACCTCTTCGCCTACACTAACATATTTACCATTTTCTAATCTTGCATTAAATTTAGCTCTTTTACCACACTTACAAATAGTAATTAATTCTTCTAATTCATCAGCTACTTCTAAGAGTGCTTTTGAACCTTCAAAAAGTTTACCTTTAAAATTAGTTTTTAAGCCATAACAAATAACAGGTATATCTTTCATTTTAGCAATAATCCATAATTCTTTTATTTGTTCCTTTGTCATAAATTGTACTTCATCCACTAATATACAGTTGATATTATCTAATTTTAAAACATGTTTTAATTTTTCATTAGAATCTAACAAAATATCAACTTTTCTTTCAATACCAAGCCTTGATACTATATTCTTATCTCCTTTTTTATCTACTGCAGGTTTAATTAATAAAATTTTCATTCCTTTTTCTTCATAATTGTGTGCGACTTGTAGTAAAGCAGTTGTTTTGCCACAATTCATTGCCCCATATCTAAAATATATTTTTGACATAAATTACCTCCTTGCTCTTGGATGAGCATTTAAATATACATTCCTTATTTTTTCATTACTTAAATGAGTATAAACTTGAGTAGTTGATAAATTCTCATGACCTAATAACTCTTGAACACTTCTAAGATCAGCACCTTCATTCAACATATGAGTAGCAAAAGTATGCCTAAGTACATGGGGAGATATTTTTATTTTTATTCCAGCTATTATAGCAGCTTCATCTACTACTTTTCTTATTTCTCTTTCATTAATTTTTTTACCTGTTTTACTAAGAATTAAATAATCACTACCATTTTCATTTAATATAGGATAACTCTTTTTTATATAAGAATCTAATAAATTTAAACACTTACTACCAAAATAAACTATTCTTTGCTTATTACCTTTTCCAGTAACCATTATACTTTTATTAGATAATGATATATCATTTAATTTTATATTCGTTATTTCACTAACACGTATACCAGTAGAATAAAGTATTTCAAGGATTAATGAATTTCTAATACCCATAAAACTATTATTATCAAAACTACTAAGTAATCTTTCCACTTCATCAAAATTTAAATATTTAGGAAGTCTTTTTTCTAATTTAGGATTAGATATAAGTAAAGATGGATTATTCTTTATATAATTATTACTTTTCAAATACTTAAAAAAACTTCTAACAGCGCTTATATGTCTAGATATAGTTTTATTATTATATTTTTGTTCATATAAATAATTTATATATAATCTTATATCTTGATATTCAACATCATTATAATTTTTTATATTATTCTCATTTAAATATTCTAAAAACATATCTAAATCAGATAAATAGCCATTAATAGTTAATTCAGAATAATTTTTTTCATACTTTAACTCATCAATAAATTTTAATATTAAATTCCTCATATCTATACCTCTATTATAATTATATAATATTTTTATCTTTTTTCAAACAAAAAGACACAAAGTGTCTAATTTTGTTGAATGTCATCTATTGAAACAGTTATAACTGGACGAACACCATAGTTATTGTTGTTGACGATATTGCTGGTGTCGTCGTTGTCCACAAAACCTTCGGAGAACACACTCCAAGCGATGTCAGAATAGTCTGCATCAGAGGCAAGTATCCAATATCCATAAACGCCACTTATATCATTTGTTTGATATCCCAAATCAGCCATATAATCATACAAATATGCATTTGTTCCATCACTCTTATAATCTGATACTTCTGATAATTTTGGTAATCTTGCTTTACCATTTAGTGTAATGGTTCCATAATTATCACCTTCATCATCATATGTTTCGTTAATTTGAGTTATCCAAGATGATGTTGCAGTGTTTAAATAGTCCATTGCTGTTACTGGCCCGTATTCATTTGTACAACTATTATCATCTTCACACGAATTCTCATTATACCAAGCTACTGCGCCTTTATACGCTACAGTATCTGAGTCTACTGGTTGTCCACTTGCATTTATATTAGCATACATTATTAAATTTGTTTTTCCATCTGCATTTTGTCCTGGAAGTACAAAGAATGTATATCCTTCATCATTTTCTAAATCCATGTCTTCTTCTACTGCACATAGATATTTATCTCCCTCACTTATTCCTGTTGGAGCTACATCATCTATTAATTTACAGATTGGTTCTTCTTCTTCAGTTTTACCATTTTCATACTTATAAGTTGAAGAACTATCATTTACTCTACATCCAAACAAAGTTACTTCTCCCACACTTGTTACACTTATAGTTTCGCATACTATATTTCCATCATAATCAACAGTTATTGTATCCTTAACAACACCATTTTCTTTGTATTGTAATGTCACCCCATCTTCTGTAGTGTAGTAACCTGCTTGAGGTGATTTTTTATGTTCTAAATGATAAGTAGCTATAGCATTCTTTACCCCTCTTACATACATATCTATGCTTCTTTTATTAGCTTCTTCTTTAGTATTTTCTATAATATTTAATACTATTGGTGTTGCTATTAAAGCTATAATTGCTAGTATTACTATTACTGCTAATAATTCTATTAATGTAAATCCTTTTCTTTTCATTTAACATCTACCTTCTTTCATTATCTTGAAATAATTATAACATAATTATTAATTATTTAATAGTATATATAAAAAAATCTTAAGAAATTTCTTAAGACTCTTTTATATTATTCATTCCATTTGTAAATGAATTAACTAATTCATTAAATTTAAGTAAATTATTAGCAAGTTCATTTTTATCTGATTCATATTGAATTCTATCTAAACTTAATTGACTTCTTTCTTCATCTAAAGAATCTTTTTGTTTTCTTAATACATCTTCAATATGATTTAATTCTTCTCTTCTATCATCATAAGCTGACTGAACACTTTTTTGAACTCTATCAATATTTTCTTGTTCTTTTTTCTTATATAGTTCAAATTCTTGTCTTTCTTTTTCTAAAGTTGCTTGAGATTCTTTTAGTAAGTTTAATCTTTTTTCAATTTCTTCTTTCTTTTCAGTTAATTTATTTAATACTTCTTCTTTATAACTATTTACTTCATCTAACTGTTTTTTTCTAGAACTTTCAATTTCAGATTGTAATTTCTTTAATTCTTCAAATCTATTATCTATTTTTTGTTTTAAATCAGTATTTTTTCTAAATATATCTGAAGCATCTTTTACATTAACACTAACTCTATCAAATAAAGCATTTATATCTGTTTCTTCTATTTTTTCTTCTTCGTATTCAGTTAATTTATTTAATTCTTCTATAGGAGTATCAGAAACTTCTATTTTTTCTATAGGTTCTTCTTCTGTATCTTCAATATTCTCATCATTTTCTTCTACAAGTGAAACAAATTCAGGTTCATTAGAGCTTTCAACTTCTTCTTCACTTGCTTCCATTGTTGGTTGCTCTTCAACACTTTCAACTGGAACTTCGTCAACTTGATTGTATTCTAATTCTACTGGCATTTCAAAATTTTCAGTATTTAGAACAAAATCATTACTATTTTCTTCTATAGTTGAAACAAATTCGTCTTCAGTATCATTTTCAACTTCATCAGATTCTGTTTCATTAAAATTAAATACTACAGGAGGCTCAAAACTTTCATCATTTGAAGCAACATCTTCATTATTTACTTCCATTGTTGGTTGTTCTTCTGCTTGCACAGGAACTTCATCTACTTGATTATATCCAAATTCTACTGGCATTTCAAATGTTTCTTCGTTTAAAGTTGGTTGTTCTTCTGGTTCTACTGTAGTTTCTTCTTCTACTTGAACAGGAACTTCATCCGCTTGATTATATTTAAATTCTACTGGTACTTCAAATGTTTCTTCATTTAAAGTTGGTTGTTCTTCTGCTTGAACAGGAAGGTCATCTATTTGATTATATTCAAATATTGTAGGATCATCTAATTTAAATTCTTCAACATTTTTAACTATTTCTTCTTCGTTTTCATTTAAATTATAATTATCACTTACATTATCAAAACTACCTATTCTAAAATCATTTGAAAAGAAATTATTTGTTGATTCATCAGTTTCTACTTCTGTATTAAATAAATCTTCATTTTCGTAATCGCTTTCTCCTAAACCACTTATAGAATCAAAATTAAAACTATTTGCCTGTTCTATTTCTTCATTAACTTCATTTCCAAATCCAAAAACTTCATTATCTATCTTTTCCATTTTGCACCTCTTTTTATTCTTCTTCTTTTATTATTGGTTTAAAACTAGAATTAAATTGACTAATCAATTCTTTAAATTTATCACATTTCTGTTCTAAATTTTTATTTTCTAATTCTATTTTTTTATTAATTACTTCTTTATATTTCTCAAATTGATTTTTTTCTGATTCTAAAATTTCTTGAGAATGTTTAATACGATTTAATTCTATATTTTTATAAGTTTCAAATTGTTCTTTTTCTTCTTTAAATTTTTCTTTTTGAATTTCTAATTCTCTTTTAGTAAGATCTAATTCATATAAAGAACTATCCATATTTGTTTTAAAATCAGCTTCTGATTTTAAAAGATTCTGTTTTTGAATATTTAAATACTCATCAGTTTGCATCATCTTTTTTTCTACTTCTTGATTTTTTTCTCTAACATAATTCTCAAACTCTAATTTAGCTTTATCAAGTCTTTGTTTCTCTTCTATTAATTCTTTCTCTTCAATACTATTTTCTTTTTTTTGTTTATTAACCTCTTGTATATATTTATTAAAATTATTTACATCGTTTGTTAAGTTATTGAAAAGACTATCTAAATCATTTAAAGACTCTGATTTAGAATTTATATTATTATTTATTAAAAATTCATCATACATATCTTTCACCCTTTTATTCTACATTAATACCCTTATATCATATAAATTGTATCATTTTTTATAAAAAAAAACAATACAAATATGTAATGTTTTATATTTTTTTAGGATTTAAATCTATTTCTAAATTTATTTTAGAATTATTCTTGGATTTATTTATTATAAATTTTAATTTATTATAAATATCTTTTATATTCTTATATTTAATTATTATTTGTATATAATATTTATTATAAATTTTAGGAATAGTACAAGGACTAGGACCTAATACTATACAATTGCTATTATTTAGATACTCTTTTATTTTTATAGCTTCATTATTTAGTTCACTATAGTCAGTACCAATTAATTTTATTAAACAAAGATTATAATATGGAGGATATTTTAGTTTTTTTCTTATATTCATATCTTCTTTATAAAAACTTATATAATCATTCTTACTAGCACACTCAATACTATAATGATCAGTATTAAAGCATTGTATAATTACCTTCCCTGGTTTACTACTTCTACCTGCTCTACCAGATATTTGATTAAGTAAACTATAAGTTCTTTCTCCACTTCTAAAATCAGGAATATTAAGTGTTGCATCTCCATTTACTACACCTACTAATGTAACGTCATCAAAATCAAGTCCTTTTGATATCATCTGAGTTCCTATTAAAATATTATATTTTTTATTTCTAAAATCATTTATTATTCTTTCATGGCTGCCTTTTTTTCTAGTAGTATCTATATCCATTCTAATAGTTTTACAGTTAAATAATTTATTTACCTCTTCTTCTAATTTTTCAGTACCTATACCAAAACTATTTATATTTTTACTATTACATTCTGGACAAGTCATTGGTTTATATGTGGTATGATTACAGTAATGGCAATTAAGTTTATTACCATTTTTGTGATAAGTTAAAGGGATATCACAATTAGGGCATTTTATAGTATTACCACATTCTTTACAAGTAATAGTGGTAGAATATCCTCTTCTATTTAAAAGAAGTATTATTTGTTCATTCTTTTCTAATCTATTATCTATTTCATCTATTAATTCCTTTGATAGTATTCTATACCCTTTTTTTATTTCATTACTCATATTAATAACTTTTACTTCTGGCATTGTTTTATTAACCCTATTTTTTAATTCTAAAAGTTTATATGTACCTAGTTTTGCCCTAGTATAAGATTCAATAGAAGGAGTTGCACTACCAAGTATTATTGGACAGTTATAAGTTTTAGCTCTTTTAATAGCTATATCAATAGCATCATACTTAGGATTATTATCTTGTTTATATGTATCCGAGTGTTCCTCATCAAGTACTATTAAACCAATATTAGTTAGTGGTGCGAATATAGCACTTCTAGCACCTATTACAATACTAACTTCTTTTCTTTCTATCTTTCTCCATTCATCATACTTTTCTCCATCAGAAAGCGCACTATGAAGTATAGCAATAGAATTTTTAAATCTACTTTTAAATAGGTTAACCATTTGAGGAGTTAAACTAATTTCAGGAACTAATACAATTACTTCTTTACCATCTTTTAATATACTCTCAATTATATTCATATATACTTCTGTTTTACCACTTCCAGTTACTCCATGAAGTAAGTAAGGTATAAACTTATCTTTATTTTCTAATATAGTATTTACTACTAATTGTTGTTCATCATTTAAAATAACCTTTTTATCATTATATAAATTAATATCATTTATTCTATAAGTTTCTTCTTTTATTTCTTCTATTACTTTTTTATTTAGTAAAGTATTTATACTAGATATCGATATTTTAGTAAGTTCGCTTTTTAATACATTACCTTTCTTTAATAATTCTATTATTTCTTTTTGATTATCATTTTTAGGCATATAATCAAAATCTATTAATTTTATATAAGTTATATATTTTTTATTAACTTTAAAATCTTTATGTGCTTTTAAAGCTGATGGTAACATTGTTTGATATGCGTTTATTAAATTGCAAAGAGTTTTTAAACTAATATATTTACCAAGTTCTAACATCTCTTCATTTATAACAGGTTCTATATCTATAATATCTATTATTTCTTTTAATTCATAATCTATGTTTTTATTATTTTCTATACTTAATACAAAACCTTCTAAAATTTGTTTTCCAAAAGGTACAAGCACTCTTATACCTACTTTAATTTTATCCTTAAATTTATCAGGTATTAAATAAGTAAATGTTTTATCTATTTTTTTAGCTTTAAGTTCTACTATAATATCCGCATACATATATTACCACCTATTTAATTATAACAAAATTAAACAAAGAAAAAAAGTATAACTATTTACATATTATACTTTTTATTAAACTTATCTATTCTAGACATAGTTTTAACCTTATTATTTCTTTTAAATAATTTATCATAATCACACATAAGGGATTGAAAGGTTGATTCTTTAATATCTACCGTAGGATATAAGCTTATTATATTAGTCGTATTTGGTACAACTACTGCTTTAACATAATTACATAATTCAGATCCAGAATATCCAATATTTGAAATACCAAAATAATATATATCCATAACTTCTTGAGAATTAATTCTTTCAGCATTAGGAATATTTTTTTCTATAGAACTCATTAAATATTTTATATCAACATCATTAAATATTCCTTTTTCATTTTCATTAAACTCATCATCTATAGTGTGATCTAAAATGTGTTCATAAGCAAGTTCCCTATTAAAATTTACTATTTGATTTTTTAAATAATTATCTTTTTCTGTTTCTCTTAAATAACTACAATATCCAAGATTTTTTTCGATTATTAATTTCAGTATAGATATAGATTTTCTAGAAAAATCTATTTCAAATAATTGTGGTACCATCTCATATGCTTCTTTATACATATATAAATAATAATAAAGAAAAAATAATGCCATAATTGAATGTTCATCGTTCGGCTCTTTTTCTAAATTTAATTTTAAATTTTCTATAGCTTCTTCATATTTTTTCTCATGTCTTAAAGCTTTTGCATACATGAATCTTATCTTAACATCTTCTGGATAAAATTCTAAATATTTTTCTGCTTCTTTTATTAAATTTTTAAATTTATTATCAAAATATAATTTTTTTATTTTAAGATATTTTGTTTTTTTATAATTATTTTCTTGAAAAGTCATAATATCCCCCTTAAGCTAGAACATATAGTATCAAAATAATGCTTATATGTCAAATTTTAATTTTACTATCGTGCACCCTGTATTATTAAAAAACAATTTATATTCTTTAACATCCTTACTTCTTTTTAAAGTAGTATGAACCTCATCTTTAATTATTCCACTACCAATACCATGTACAATACAAATAATGTCATTTTTCATAACTTTATTATCTTTAATAAATTCTAGCACCTTTACACGTGCTGTATCTCTATCTAATCCATGTAAATCTATACTAGGTAAATCACTTGTAAAAATAACTTCTTTAAGTTCCATAAAATCACCTTTATTAATATATCACAAAATAAAGGAAAACTCCATCACATGTTAATAAATATATTTAGCTAATCACCTGAGTTTTTTACAATATTGCGTACAAAGTTTATCTGTACAATTAGAGCATCTAAGAGCAACATTTGTCATCTCAGAAAAACGTTCTGGATGAAATAAAATACATAGTTCCCAAACAAGCCATGCTAAAAATGACATTACAACGAGTGAAATTGAAAAAAATCCTCCACAAAAAATAAGTGGTGAAAACATCATAAGATGATCCCAGTTAAAGATACGACAAGTTGTACAACACTTATTTTTCATAATTAGACGAAATGGACACCAAATCAAAACACAGATCAAATCACAAACATAGAAAAAAACAGAAAACATAAATAACCATACTTTATTTATAATATTAAAATAATAAAGTAAGCCAATAATTATGATCAACAAAGTCCATATAATGAATACTTTATATGCTGATGCAGTAGTCTTTTTAATATAATCTTTTAGTAATTTATAATTATTTTTTTTATGAATCGGACGGAAACGATTTACAAAAAGTTTCTGTGATCCTAATGCTATTTTATTTTTAATAGGTATAATTTGTAAAATCATATCAAATATCCAAATTAACCATAATAAATGTAATATATGAAATTCATCGAAAAAATTCATTCCTTCCAAAATGTTATAAAATTGTGGTTTAAAGCACATAATTAAACATACTATAAAAATCATAATACGTCCAAATAAACGTAAAAAATATTGTTTTCTTATTGTAGACATAGCCTTATACCTCCAGTACACAATTTTTATTATTATATCATGTAAATAATTTGATTAGTATAAAATAATTCCAAAAATTCATTAAATATGACAAATTTAAAAAAATTTAAATCATTTAAATAATTCAATAAAAAAGACTAGAAAATTCTAGTCTATCTAATATTATCGATTTTTTTACTACAGGTTGTAAGATGGTATAAATACGAAAAAATATTAGAAAATTTAATTTCCTAGTTTTTTATCTGAATTAATTAAATACTGTTCCTTTTCATTATTTAAATTATATACTAAAATGCTCATACTTTTATCCTTGTTTTAACTGTTTTAAAATATCACTTTCTAATATTTTTTTTATAAAAGTCCAAGATACATTTTTTTCTGTTAATCCATCATAATTATTATTAATTCTATCTATAAGCTCTTGTATTTTAAAATATTTTATTTCAGACACTTCATTTTCTTGTAATTTCAATTTAGATATATTGACATCTTTAGTAATTAAATAACATTCATCATAATGATTATTTATATATCCATTTTTGTTATAAGTTAAAGTTGAACTAATTAAATATTTTATTTCACTATCTTTTACATCTAAATTTAGTTCTTCTTTGCATTCTCTAATTAGCGCTTGCCTTCCAAATTCCCCTGCTTTTACATGACCACCGACAGTTACATCCCATTTGTTTGGCCATAATTTTTTATCTGCACTTCTTCTTTGTAATAATATATTCGAATTTTTATCTACTATAATAGCAAATACCGCTCTGTGCCAATAGCCTTTTGTATGACATTCATCAAGAGTAGCTACTTCACCTGTAAATTCTCCAAGTTCATTTAATACATCTATTTTTTCTTCCATTCTATATTCTCCTTTTAAATAAATCAAATTGTTATTTTTAGAATTTATTACTAATTCTTAAAACTAGATTTTCCCAATATAACTTTGCTAACAAAGTTGTTCTATACTTTTTAATATCATACATTTATAGACTTATAATTAAATTATTTTATTATATTTGAGCTTTCAGTAATATAAGTTATTTTTTCATCAAACTATACTACACCTTGCACCACAGTTTAGTTCGGGATGCATAATATAAATTTAAGTTAGATGACATTTTTAACATCTAATATTAATCACTTATTCTTACATTAATCCCATCTATGTTTTTATATATACGTTTTTCGTTTTTAGAAACTTTCTTTTCTATTTCATCCGCCAAATCAAAACCTAGCATTTCAGATAATCCCATCAAGTAAATAGCAATATCAGCTAATTCTTCATTTAAATCATCTTTTTTCTTTTTCCAAGCATCATATGCTTCAGATACTTCTCCATACAGTAAACAGAATTCTTTATTCACATCTGTTGTATTAAATCCTTTGTTTAATTTATTTTGCCATATTTGCTTTTGTATTTCTTTCATATTCATTAATATTCCACCTTTCATAAATTCTTTATAATATGTGTTTAATATATTATTCTATTTCATCTAGCATTTTTTCTTTAATTTTATCTATGTCAGTAAAAAACAAATTGATGCCTCTATGTTTTAATTTCATTAAACTTTTAAAATTATATAATATAATTTCACTTAATTTTTCTGGTACCTTCGCAGGCTTACCATCAACAGTGTGAACGTGATCAATATATTTTTCCAAAGTTGGAAAAGCATTTTGTAATCAAATCGCAGCTTTGTTCATCAAAAACTTCTTCATTTAAAATAATTTTATATTCTTTATAATTCTTATTTAGCATCAATGACTATTAAAGGAACATATATTTCATCATCAGTATATCCCGCATGTTGAGATTTTAATACCTCACTTCCAATATATAATATTGTTTTGTCTGTTTTTGCTATTGCTAAATAATCACCTAGAGAATCTCTAAATATTTCATTCTCTTCTCCATCACCGAATAATTTAGAATTAATAACATCTTCTTTATCGTATAAATCAAAATCATTAGAAAAGTACTTTTTAAATAAACTTTCAAACTCTTCTTTCTTTTTTTGTTTTATAAAGAAGTTTACAGCTCTAGGTTCTATAGATGTATTTCTAGCCAAACATTCTACAACATCTGGATATTCATTCAAATCAATATTTATAACATTTTTGTGACCGTGATCTGCTACAACAAAAATGATTGCATCTTCTAATTTCTTACTTAAATTCTCGATTCTTTTGTTTAAATCTAATATTATTTCTTTAGCTTCAATACAATCGGTTCCCAATTCATGCATTGTACTATCTGGCTCTGTACTATAAGCATAAATATATTTTTTTCCATCTTCATTACATTTTTCTACAATAATATTAAATAGTTCATCAAAATCTTTATATGCATTATTCCCAAAAGGAAATAATGTATAACCTTTATATTGTGTTTGTTCATTAATTTCATTCATTATTGATTTTGTTTTCATGTGTTTTTCTTTAAAATCAATAGCTTCTTGTAATGGTTTATATTCAAAATCTCCTTTTTCAGAATTTAAGAATGTCGTAATTGTTTTATTTATATCTTTAAAATACATATCCCAACCAAGCATTCCAGATTCAACCGGATTTAATCCTGTCATCATAGATGTAGTTGCAGCTACTGTTGTTGCTGGGAAAACAGTAGTTATATCCTTATATCTATTAGAAATAAGAAATGCATTTTCATCTAATACTCTTTCAAGAATTTTTGAACCCATTCCATCACATAAAATTGTAACTACATTTTTAGGTTTTTTTAATTCTAAAAGCTCATCGATGTAACTTAAAGTGTTATGTTTATATTCCAAACCAAAATATTTCCTAATAGAACATGCTAGATTAGTTAAACATTCATTATAATTATTTTTCACTTCCATAAGTATCGCCTCTATTAAATTATATCATAATTAATCGCTTAAAGAAATCCAAAGTTTTTTTATACACTTGTGGTACTAGTACCATAACTTGTTTTTTTCAGCACACATTACTATAAAACAACAAAAAAAGACCAAGAGTTTTAAAATCTCAGTCTAATTATCTTATTGATTTTCTTTTACTACAGCTTGAGCAGCAGCTAATCTTGCTAATGGAACTCTAAATGGACTACAAGATACATAGTCAAGTCCTACTCTATGACAGAATTCAACACTACTTGGTTCTCCACCATGTTCACCACAAATACCCATATGGATATCTGGACGAGCTGATTTTCCAAGTTTTGCAGCCATTTCTACAAGTTTACCAACACCATTTTGATCTAATTTAGCAAATGGGTCGTTTTCAAAAATTCCTTTTGTATAATATTCATTTAAGAATTTAGCAGCATCATCTCTAGAGAATCCATAAGTCATTTGAGTTAAGTCGTTTGTTCCAAATGAGAAGAATTCTGCTTCTTTAGCTATTTCATCTGCTGTAACAGCAGCTCTTGGAATTTCAATCATTGTTCCAACATGGTAAGTAAGTTCTACACCAGCTTCTTCTATTATTTGATCAGCAGTATCAGTTACTACTTTTTTAACATATTTTAATTCATTAATATCTCCAACAAGTGGGATCATTATTTCAGGCGTAACATTCATACCTTTTTTATTTACATTAATTGCAGCTTCAATTACAGCTCTAGTTTGCATTTTAGCTATTTCAGGATATGTAACTGCAAGTCTACATCCACGGTGTCCCATCATTGGGTTGAATTCTTTAAGTGATTCAACACGATTTTTTAATGCCTCAAAACTCATTCCTAAACTTTCAGCAAGTGGTTTAATTTCAGCATCAGTATGAGGTAAGAATTCATGTAGAGGTGGATCTAAATAACGAATTACAACTGGATCTCCTTCCATAGCTTCAAATAATCCTTCAAAGTCTTTTCTTTGATATGGTAAGATTTTTTCTAAAGCTTCTTCTCTCATTTCTAATGTATCAGCAGCAATCATACGTCTAAAGTTAAATATTCTTTCTCCTTCGAAGAACATGTGCTCTGTACGGCAAAGCCCTATACCTTCAGCACCAAATTTACGTGCTTGAATAGCATCTTTAGGTGAATCAGCATTAGTTCTAACTCTAAGTCTTCTAACACTATCAGCCCATCCCATAAATGTTTCAAAATCTCCACTTATTTCTGGCTCAACAGTTTTAACTTGTTCACCATATACATTACCAGTTGAACCATCTAAGCTCATCCAGTCTCCTTCTTTGTATACTTTACCATCAACTGTTTTAACAGTTTTAGCTTCTTCATCTATTACAAGTTCACCACATCCAGATACACAACAAGTACCCATACCACGAGCAACAACTGCAGCATGGCTAGTCATACCACCACGAATAGTTAAAATACCGTGAGCAATATTCATTCCTTCAATATCTTCTGGACTAGTTTCAAGTCTAACTAATAATATATCCTTTTCTCCATTTTTTGATGCTTCCATAACATCTTCTGCAGTAAAGTAAATTTTACCAGTAGCAGCACCAGGAGATGCAGCTAAACCTTTAGCAACTACTTTAGCTTCTTTTAAAGCTTTTTGATCAAAATTTGGATGTAATAATTGATCTAATTGTTTAGGTTCAACTTTAAGTAAAGCTTCCTCTTTAGAAATCATTCCTTCATTTACTAAATCAACAGCTATTTTTAAAGCAGCTTGAGCTGTTCTTTTTCCATTACGAGTTTGTAACATGAAAAGTTTTCCATTTTCAATAGTAAATTCCATATCTTGCATATCTTTGTAATGATTTTCTAATATATTACAAATATTAACAAATTGCTCATAACAATCAGGCATAACTTCTTTTAGAGTATCAATTGTTTGTGGAGTACGAATACCAGCAACAACATCCTCTCCTTGAGCATTCATTAAATATTCACCATATAATTTTTTTTCTCCAGTAGCTGGATTTCTTGTAAATGCAACACCAGTACCACAGTCATCTCCACGGTTACCATAAACCATTTCTTGAACATTTACAGCAGTTCCCCAACTAGATGGAATATCATTTAATCTACGATAAGTGATAGCTCTATCATTATTCCAACTTCTAAATACAGCTTTAACAGCTTCTAATAATTGTTCTTTTGGATCTTGTGGGAAATCTACACCAGAATGTTTTTTATATTCTTCTTTATAAATTTCAACAACTTCCATTAAATCTTCAGCCGTTAATTCAGTATCGTATTGAACTCCTTTTTCTTCTTTAATTGCATCAAATTTTCTTTCAAATGAACTTTTTGGGAATCCCATAACTACATCTGAAAACATTTGAATAAATCTTCTATAACTATCGTATACAAATCTTGCATTATTTGTACTTTTAGCAAATCCTTTAGCAACTTCATCATTTAAACCTAAGTTTAAAACAGTATCCATCATACCTGGCATAGATGCTCTAGCACCACTTCTAACAGATACTAATAATGGATTTTCCATATCTCCGAATTTCTTTCCAGTTTCTTCTTCAAGCGCTACTAAATGGCTTAAAATTTCATCTTTAATATCTTTTGAAATATCCTCACCATCATCATAATACTTAATACATGCTTCTGTAGTAACTGTAAAACCACGAGGCACAGGTAATCCAATACCAGTCATCTCAGCAAGGTTAGCACCTTTACCACCTAATAAATTACGCATGTCTTTGTTACCTTCTTTAAAGGCATAAACATATTTTGTCATAATTTCCTCCTTTTAACACTCTATTATTATAACACGTGTAGAAAATCTAAAACAAGCATTTTTGGTAAATTTTACATATTTTTTGTAAAAAATATATATAGTTTTACACTTTTTTTATATAAACAAAAAAATAGAGCTAACTCTATTTCATTAATAAGAAATAACCAACTACTAAAAGTAAAACTATTACAAAAACTGCAACTAATAATGATAATTCACTTTTAGCTTTTGCTTCTTTTCTTTTTTTAATAGTTTTTTTTGAAGGTCTACCTCTTTTAGCCATAAACATACCTCCTACTTTATGACTAAATTATAACATACTTTATTTTTAAATACAACCTATATTTAATCTCTAGGTTGAAAAATTAAAGATAAAATAAATGAAAATACTATCGCAGCCACTATACCTGAAGAAGTTAAATCAAACATACCCATAAAAAGTCCCATAACGCCAAAATTATTTACCGTATCCATGGCTCCATGAATTAACAAATGTCCAAAAGATGTAATAGGTACTAAAGCTCCTCCACCTGCCCAAAGCACAAATTTATCGTATATATTAAATACATCAAGGAATGCTCCTATTACAACAAATATAGTAGTAATATGTCCTGGAGTAAGTTTAGTATTATCTAGTATTATTTGACCTATTAAACATACTAATCCGCAAAATATAAATGCATTGAAATATGTCATTTAACCACCTCCAAACTCACAGCATGACTAATACTTGGTATAGATAAATGTTGATTACACATACTAGGATTCATTAAAGCTCCTGTAGCTACTAAAAGAACTTTATTTAGTTTTCCTTTTTTCATCTTATCAAAAATATAAGTATATGTAACTAAAGGTAGACAAGCAGGACCACTTCCACCCATGTAAACAGGTTGCTTATCTATATCAAATATCATACAAGCAGAATCATCATAGTTTTTTAAGTTTATATTGTATTCCTTTTTTATATATTCTTTTAGAATCATTTTACCTACTATACCCAAATCTCCAGTAAGTATTAAATCATAATAATCAATTGTTCTTTTTGTATCTTTCAAATGATCTGCTATTACTTTAGCAGCAGCTGGAGCCATAACTGCACCCATATTAGATACATCAGTTATACCCATATCAACAACAGTCCCTAAAGTAGCTGATTCGACTTTAATATTAGATTTTTCATTTGATAAAAAACAAGATGCACAACCTGTTGTAGTAAAAGTTGTATATTTCTTCTTTGGACCACCATACTCAACAGGATTTCTAAATTGTTTTTCAGCACTATTATTATGAGAAGAAGAAGTAACAATAACATTTTTTATTTGATTTGCTTCTATCATATTACTAGCAAGCATTAAACCTAATGTACTAGTCGCACATGCTGAATATATTCCAATTAATGGAATACCTATATCTATAGATGAGTAGTTAGTCGCCACAATTTGATTTAATAGATCTCCCCCTATATGAACATCTATTTCTTTATTTATTTTATTTGATTTATTTAAAAGTATTTCTATACTATCTTTTATAGATCTTATCTCTGCTTGTTCCCAACTTTTTTCTCCAAAATATAAATCATCATAAATTTTATCAAAAAGTTTAGAAAACGGTCCTTTTGCTTCATATGGTCCTACTACAGTACTAGTATTGTTTATATATACATTATTATATTTAAAAGTCATATTAACCTCCCATTACTAATAATCTAAGTAATCCAAATATATAAGCACTAACTACTCCAAATATAATTACAGAACCAGCTAATTTAAACATATTAGAACCTATTCCAGTAACTAATCCTTCTTTTCTATATTCTAAAGCTGCGCTCATCATTGCATGAGCAAAACCTGTTATAGGTATAATAAGACCACATTTAGCAAAGTTAACCCATTTGTCAAAAAATCCTAAACTAGTAAACAAGCAACCTAAAAATACTAAAGTAATAATCATAAATACACTAGCATCTTTAGTAGATAAATCAAAATAATATGAATAAAAATCTACTAAAAAATTTCCTAATACACCCATAAATCCACCTATTATAAAAGCAATAAATGCATTCATTAATCTTGATTCGTTAGGCGTATATTTATTTACTATTTTTTGATAATCTTTTCTTTCCATAAAAAAATCCTCCCACATATAGTGTGAGAAGATTATTACTTTTTTATTCATATTTATTTTTTTAACCTATATCATAAGTTGAAACTGTTATAACTGGACGAACGCCAACCATCGGTTCCGACGTGGAGTCGACGGAGTAGTTATACAAAACGCCATGATAGCTCACAAACCAAGCGTAGTCAGATCTGGCTGCATCAGAGGAAAGTAACCAATATCCATCAAAGTTCGAATAACCATTTGTCTGATACCCTTCCATATCCAGCAAATAATCATACAAATACCAGTTTGCACCAGTTTCCTCATCATAATCTGATACTTCTGATTTTTTTGGTAATCTTGCTTTCCCATTTAGTGTAATAGTTCCATATCTACCACCTTCATCAGTATATGTTTCATTAAGGCTTAATTCTTCTTTCCATTCTGATGTTGCGTCATCTAAATATGCCATTGCTGTTACTGGCCCATTTACATTTGAACCATCTTTAAACCACTCTACAGCGTCATGTTCTAAATCTTCTGAGTCTACTGGTTGCCCACTTTCATTTATATTTGCATACATTATTAAATTAACTGATTCTACATTTCCTGATGCATCTTTATTTGTAGAAAGCACATAGAATGTATATGGCTCTTTATTTAGATCAACTTTACAATTATATTTTGCTCCTTCATTTGTTCCTGATACTGGTGAATCTTCTGCCCAATTACATATACATGCTTCTTCTTGATATTCATAAGAATATTGATTAGATACATGACTTATTTTAACAGAACCAGTGATTTCTGAATTATCTTCTGGATTTTTTACTTCATTACCTTCTATATAACCTAAAGTTATTAATTCAGAAACACTAACACAAGTATCTTCAATTGACATACCTTCTTTTAAATAATATGTTTTTGCAGCATCTTCTATTTTTTTTATTTGTGTTTCAGATAAAGAACTTTTTGTACTGTTTAAAACAGAATTAACAGAAACTACTGTTATTAACATAATTACAGCTAAAATTATTAAAACTGCTAATAATTCAATTAAAGTAAAACCATTTTTTTTCATATTATCCCTCTTTATACTAAATTTATAATAAAAAGAACATTGAACCATATCCAATGTTCTTTTGTATCCACTGGTGTCCCCTTAGGGATTCGAACCCTAGACCCACTGATTAAGAGTCAGTTGCTCTACCAACTGAGCTAAGGAGACAAGTTCTTACTTATTAAGTATAGCATATTTTTTTAAAAAAGAAAATATATTTTTTTATTTTATAAGAAAAAAGAAGATTACTCATCTTCCTTAAAATTCTTTACAAAATTGTATGCATCTTTACACATCTCATCTATACCTAGATTTGCTTCCCAATTTAATTTTTCTTTAGCATAGCTTGGATCTGCATAACAAGCATCTATATCTCCAGGTCTCCTATCAGTTATTTTATAATTAACATCTATATCATTAACTTTCATAAATGTATTTACTATTTCTAAAACACTATAGCCATTACCAGTTCCAAGATTATAGGCATCTACTCCAGTATCTTTTAATACTTTTTCTATTGCTTTAATATGGCCTTTAGCAAGATCAACAACATGTATATAATCTCTAACTCCTGTACCATCTTTTGTATCATAGTCATTTCCAAATACACTTAATATTTCTAATTCTTTTGTTGCAACTTTAACTATATATGGCATTAAATTATTTGGTATATCATTTGGGTTTTCTCCTATAAGTCCTGATTTATGAGCTCCTATTGGATTGAAATATCTAAGTATTGCGATAGACCATTCATTATCTGATACATATAAATCTCTAAGAATATCCTCTATCATTAATTTAGTTGTACCATATGGATTAGTTGTTGACAAAGGGAAATCTTCTTTAATTGGTAAAGATTTAGGTTTACCATAAACTGTCGCACTTGATGAAAATGCTATTCTTTTACAATTAAATTCATTCATTACTTCTAGGAGTGTTATTGTAGAATCTAAATTATTTCTATAATATTTTAGTGGTTTTAAAACTGATTCTCCCACTGCTTTAAAGCCTGCAAAGTGTATTACCGCATCTATTTCATTTTCTTCAAATATCTTAGTTAAAATATTTTTATCACAGCAATCTCCCTCATAAAATTTAAAATCTTTATTTGTTATTTCTTTTATTTTATCTACTACTTCTATTTTAGAATTAGATAAATTATCAATAACTACTATTTCATATCCTGCATCTAATAATTCTACACAAGTATGACTACCAATGTATCCTGTACCACCTGTAACTAATATTTTCATTAAATCACTCTACTTTCTACTTAAATTATACAATAAAAAATTCAAAAAGTACATCAAAAGAAAAAAATAAAAGATCCTAAAGATCTTTTATGTGTTCTATTGATAATCCAGTTACTTTTGATATTATTTCTACATTAATATTTTCTTTTAACATATTTCGAGCAGTCTTTTCTATACCTTGTTCTATACCTTGTTCTATACCTTGTTCTATACCTTTTTTCATTCCTTCCTGCATTCCTTCCTGCATTCCTTTTTGCATTCCTTTTTCCAGTCCTTCAGCCATTCCTCTTGCTAAACCTTCTTCTTGTGCTTCTTCTATCTGCGCAATTCTTACTACTCTTTCCATCTCTTGTTTATGCCATTCTGCATTATATGCTCCTAATATTTCATCTTCCTCACTAAATTCTTCTACATTCTTCATTATCTCTTCCATACTCTTTTCTCCTTTTGTTAACTCCCTTAACTTAGTTATATCTTCTATTCCTATCATCCCTATAAACCTATCTTTATAGTCTAAGTTGTTCGCACTCTCATTATAACACTTTTTTACATAATATGGAAGACTCACTCTTACTATTTCTATTTTATCTGTTAATTCTTCTTTTGTTTCTTTTTCTATTAACTTATATTTCATTATTGGCATTTCTTGTTTCCCTTCACAATCTATATTTATTTGTATATATCTGCTTAATTCATTATATAAACTTCCTTTTTTTCTATCTTGACTTATTATCTTAAACATATAAAATAAATTCCTATTTATTAAATATTTATTTACATTTGTATTCATTTCTATTCCTATTTTTGTTCCATCTTCTATTTCTACTATCAAATCTACTATTGTTCCTTTATTATAATATGAACTACCTATTATTTCTGGATTTAGTATTGTTATTTTCTTTGGATCTATTTCTAATATACATTTTATTAGTTCTCTTAATGGCATTACGTTTTCTGGATCTCCAAATATTTTTTTAAACATTAAATCAAATTTTAACGGAATTATTCTTTTTTCTTCAATCATATTTCACCTCCTTTCACATATATCATTCTACATAACTTCTCTATTTCCTTTTTTTACTCCAAAAAAATTTAAATATATTTGATTTTTCATCATTTTTTCACAAAAAAAGACAAATCCTAGGATTTATCTTTTTTATTTTATATTTAATTACTGATTTTTTATACACTACTACATATATATTATAAAATTTAATGTGTTTTTTATTCCCTATAAGAAATATCATAATTACTTGGCCCTTTAATACATTTACCATCTATATCAAATCTAGATGAGTGACAAGGACAATCCCATGTTTTTTCTTCTTCATTAAATATTAAACTACATCCAAAATGTGGGCATTTATTATGTATGGTATGTTTAATACCATTTTCATCTTTGTATATAGCAAGATTTTTACCATTCTTATTTACAAATGTTATATTATCACTATACCAAGCTTTATTTTTATTAAGTTTAGGTCCAAGTAATGATTTTGTTTGACCTAATATTATAGAAGGTAATGCGATTAGATTAGACAAATTTATTCTATTTGGATTAAATGTTTCTACAAATTCATTTTCATTATTTAAAATCATATCGCTTATTATTCTAGCAGCTAGTACTCCATTAGTCATTCCCCAAGTATTGTAACCTACTGCTATATACATATTATCCTTTAATCTGCCTATATAAGGCATATGATCAGGAGTCATTACATCTACATTAGAATAAGTCATTACTATATCATTATCTTTTAAATTAAATATTTCTTTTACGCGGGAAAAGTGGTGTTTATCATTTTGTTTAATGCTTGTATTATGACTTTCTGATAAACTTATTTGATATGTATTTTTTCCATCTTGATAAAATCTACAAGAATAAGTAGGGCTATTAGAACTTATACAAGTAAACTCTCCATCTTTTTTTACTTTACTTATTACTATATAAGATTTTTCTATATGAGATCTTAAAGGTAAAAGGAATGGTAATATAAAATATGGATAATGTGAAGCTAGTACTACTTTTTTAGCTTTTATATTATATTTTTTACTATGACAAATATAACAATCATCAACTTTTTCTATTTTTATTATTTTACTATTTTCATATATAGGCACATTTTTTTCTTTTAATATTTTATAAATACCATTTAAATATTTTATAGGATTAAATATGTATGTATCACTAACACAGTAAGATTTATATTGTGTTATTTTATTAGGTAATTCCTTTTCTTTTACTTCTATTTTATTTTTTCTTAAAAATTCTACTTCTTTTTCTAAAGGTTCTACTTCACTTAATGTATTAGCAAATACATAAGAATCTACTCTTTTAAAATCACAATCAATATTATTAGTTTCTATTATTTCTTTTATATGATTTATAGCATATCTTTGTGATTTTAAATATTTAATAGCACTTTGTTCATCTCTAATATTTTTTATTTTTGTATATATTCTTTCTTGAAAATAATTTATTTTAGCAGTTGTATTTAAAGTTACCCCATGACCTATTAAATTCGCATCTACCACACATATATTTTTATCTTTTAGATAGTATGCAGTAGTCATACCAGTAATACCTGCTCCTATGATTAATATATCAGTTTCAATATCTTTATTTAATTCTTGTATTTCTCTTTTTATTTCTTTTTTATTCCATATACTCATATTATTCACCAATATTAGTATTTATTTTATTTAAAATTATATACAAAAAAGATTTAAATACTTAAGCATTTAAATCCATAAATTCTTGATTTAGTGTCTGATATTTAGCATCAAGTTTTTGTTGTTCTACTTTTTCTATTGTATACCAGCCTTTTTTAAACATTAATTCATATACTTCTCTTTGTAAGTTTGTATACTCATCAAACATAATTTTATATTCATTATATAAATTTTCATTACTTACTTCTGTTAAAACTACTGAATAATTCTTTACCATTTCTTTTAAGCAACTTAAAAGAGAGTTCATATAATCTTTATCGTTAATGCTTGTTCCTTTTGGTACTTCTGTTTTTGGATTACTAATGTTATTATTCATTGTTACCTCCATTATTTATAATATTTAAAACTTTAGTCATATTACTATGAAATACATTTGAAGCTTTTTGTAGCATCAGACTAAGTTCTTCGTCACTAACTGAATTAGCTGCATTTAAACTTGTTTTATAAGCTCCATAATTCCAATTAAACATATCGCTTAAATAATCTAAATCTTTACTACTTATAATATTAGGTACTCTACTATATGTTTCTTGCATAATTTTCTCCTCCCTTTTTATATTGAACAAAAAGAAAAAAAGTTATACAACTTTTTATCCTTTATAAAGACCACCATTTATATGCATAGTCTGTCCTGTTACATATGAGGAGTCGTTACTTGCAAGATATACAAATAAAGGTGCGATTTCATAAGTTTGGCCTGCTCTTTTCATAGGAGCATCTGCACCAAGTGTTGGAATTTTTTCAGCTTCCCAACAAGCAGGTTGAAGAGCTGTCCAAAAGTATCCAGGTGCAACTGCGTTTACTCTTATATTTTTATCTGCTAAATTAGTTGAAAGAGCTCTTGTAAATCCAATTATTGCACCTTTACTAGTTACATAGTCAATTAATTCTGGTTCACCGTAGAAAGTTGTAACTGAACTTACATTAATTATAGATGCTCCAGGGCACATATATTTTAATGCTCTTTTAGTCAAATAGAATATAGAATAAATATTTATTTTCATAGTGACATCAAACTGTTCGTCACTGATATCTAGTAGACTCTTTGTTTGAAATTGTACACCAGCATTATTAACAAGTATATCTATTTTTCCAAAACATTTTATTGTTTCTTCCACTACATAATCGCAAAAATTAGGATCTTTTATATCTCCTGCTAAAAGAAGACATGTTCCGCCTAATCTTTCAATGTATTCTTTTGTTTCATTAGCATCTATATGTTCATTATAATAAGGTAAAACCACTTTGGCACCTTCTTTTACATACGCTATTGCTACCGCTCTACCAATTCCTGAATCTCCACCTGTTATGATTGCAACTTTATCTTTTAATTTTCCTGATCCTACATAATTAGGATTATCAAATATAGGTCTAGGATTCATTAAATATTCCATACCAGGTTGTTCACATTGACATTGAGGCGGAAATTGCACTTTAAACTCAGTACACTTTAATCCATTACCACACTCATCTACATACTTTAATCCATAATCATCTTTACCATTATTATTTGAATAATAAAACTTATAATCCATAAAATCACTCCCATACAAGTATATTCAAATAAAAAAATAATAAGCTTAGCTTATTATAAAAATGATTTTAATTTTTCTACTGCAGTTTCTTGTACTTCCACATATTTTTCTACTAATTTATTTACTTCTTCATTGGTATCCTTATGATTCAATAATCTTCTTCCTTCGATGATACCCATATTAGTTCCTTGAAGTAAGAGTTCTGCAATTTTAGATGTACTAGAATCCATAAATGTTTTCATTTCTATTCCATACCAAGTCATAATTTTATTCATAGCATTTGTTTTATGTGGTTCTTCATCACTATATTCAGGATAAATCTTATTTATTGCTTCTGATATTTCCTTATATTCTCTATATTGTCTGTTTAATTCTTGCTTTAAGGCTTCATCTTCTACTTTATCCATTATAAAGTGAATAGCATCTCTTCCCATACATGCTCCCTTACTTAATTCATCTAATACATTTACTTCATTTTCATTTTTACTCATGTTATCCCTCCAATAATATATTGATTTAATAATAGATTTTTTATACAAAAAAGAATAGAAAATTTCTATTCTTTAGCTTTTTTTGTTAAAAATTTACCTGCTATATTATATTTATCTTTGTTCATAATATATAAATAGCCAAACACACTAAATATTAAAGCACCTACAAAATTAACTATTAAATCTTTCATAGTGTCATTTAGCCCAATATCTAAATAGCCATCTAATTTAATTAATTCTTCATTATTCTTATCATACAAAACTGTTTTATCTATATCTTTTATATTTATAACATTATTATCAAATTCAGGATCTAAAACAACTGTATTTATATTATAAATATATTCATCTTTTTGCATATCCAAATTAAATAAATTATCCATTCCATATTCAAAGAACTCCCAAAATATTCCTATAGTCATAGAAAAACAGAATGCAAAAATTGAAACAAACAATGGAGATAATTTAAATGATTCAATATTTTCATTTAATAAATAAATAAGAGAAAAGCCTATACTAGCACATAAAAATCCGTTTATTGTATGAAGTATATTATCAAAATTAGCAAATATTCCATAAAAATTATTAATTTCACCTAATATTTCTGCAGAAAATATAAACAACAATATAATTATTTCCAAAACACTTGGAAAATCTATTTTAAATGTTCTTTCTACAAACGCTGGCAACAAGAACAAAATTAACGACAAAATACATAATAATGCATTTTGATAATTTCCATTTATAAGTTCCCTTACCAAACAAAGAATAACTAATACTCTGAGTGTTAAATAAACAAAGAAAGTTTTTTTATCTGCTTTATTTACTGCTTTCTTTAATCGTTTTAATATTTTTTTCATTTACCTCTCCACTTTTATTTTTATATTTTATTTTTTTATAAATCTCTAACACTAGTAAAACTATAAGTGATAATGGGAATAAAAGTACTAAATCTATTAAAGGTACTGAAACGGTGTTTAAAAATTTAGATAAGAATGGTACCTCCATTACTATAATTTGTAAAAGTATAGAGAAAAACACACCCGCAACAATTAATTTGTTTGTTCTTAATGGCACACTAAATGCAGATTTTTTCTCACTTCTACAATTAAATACATGAACATTTTGAATAAATACCATAAGCGCCATAATATAACCACGAGACATTCTAATATGACTAGTATTTTTAATTAAACAGAACCAAACAACAAACACAATTATTCCGATAGTTAATCCTGAAACAATTATTTCGTGAAATAAGTTTTTATCGAATAATGGTTCTTTAGGATTTCTTGGTTTTTCTTTCATTATTCCTTTTTCTGCATTTTCAAAAGATAAAGCAAAATCTTGAATACCATCTGTTACTACATTAAGCCATAAAAGTTGTATAGCAACTAACGGCATAGGTAAATTAAATACTATTGATAAACAAAAGAATAATACTTCAGCAAGTCCACAAGATATTAAGAAAAGAATAATTTTTCGAATGTTAGCATAGGCAATTCTTCCTTCTTTAACCCCTGCGACTATTGATTTAAAGTTATCATCAATCACTATCATGTTTGCAGTTTCACGTGCTATATCAGTGCCACTACCCATAGCAATTCCAATATTAGCTGCTTTAAGTGCTGGAGCATCATTTACTCCATCTCCTGTAACAGCTACAAACTCACCTTGTCGTTTTAATGATTCTACTATTTCTAATTTTTGTAAAGGTGTTACCCTTGTAAATATACATTTTGATTTTACAAACTTATCAAATTCAGTTTCATCTTTGAATAAATATTCATCAACTTCTTTACCTGTTGTAACATCTGAATAATTGTCTGTTAATTTTAATTCTTTAGCTATTGAGAATGCAGTTAAAGGATGATCTCCTGTAATCATTAATACTTTTATTCCAGCTGTCCTACATTCATCTATAGAAGCAACTACTTCTTTTCTAATTGGATCAATAAATCCAACCATTCCCATAAACGTTAAATCTTTTATATCGTGTTCACAATAATTATTCTTTCTTTTTACTTTACCATTAGCAATAGCAATTACTCTATAACCATCGCTAGCTAATTTCTCATTTTGTACCTCTAATAAATTAGAATTTATTTTTTCATCTACTAAATTAATACTACTACAAAATTCTTTTACTTTTTCTAAAGAACCTTTAACAGTACAATAAACTTCATTATCCATTTCATAGAATACTGCTGAATATTTGTTTTCTGACTCATAAGGTATTAATTCTAATGTTTTTATTTTATGAGTATTAACACCTAGCTTCTCACCTAATATTAAAAATGCAATATCGATAGAATCTCCTACTCTTTTATTATTATCAATACTTGCTTCATTATTAAGCACCCCATATAATCCAATTTCTTTAGCATATTCTAAATTTTTACCTTTTACTTCACCGACAGTGTTGTAACCTACACCAGTTATTTCATATTCTTGATTATTAGGAAGTAATATTTTTTTAGCAGTTTGCTCATTTACTGTAAGTGTTCCTGTTTTATCACTAGCAATTACTGTACAACTGCCAAGTGATTCTACAGATTTTAATTTTCTTACAATTACATTTTTCTTAGCCATTTTATTAGAAGCTATTGTAAGGGCCATAGTAAGAGCAAGAGGTAATCCTTCTGGCATTGCTGATACAGCAAGAGCTACTACCGATATAAATATGGCATTTGGCTCTTCTCCTTTATATATTAATAAAATTGTAATTATTAAAGCAATTACTAATATCAATGAACTAATTTGTTTTGAAAACTTTTCTACTCTTATTGTTAGGGGAGATTTTTCTTCTTTAGTATTATTAATACTATCAGCAATCTTTCCTATTTCTGTATATAAACCAATAGCAACTACTATTGCTTTGGTCCTACCTTTTACTACATTCGTACCAGCAAATAGCATATTTTCTTGATCTGTTATTTGGGCATTTTCAGTATTTATAATCTTACTATGCTTATTTACTTGTATACTTTCTCCAGTAAGAATTGATTCATCAACCATAAGATTATGAGCTTCTACTATTCTCATATCTGCTGATATTTTATCACCAGATTCAAGTATTACATAATCTCCTATTGTTAAATCTTCAGAATCTATTTGGACAACTTCACCATCTCTTATTACTTTAGTTTTAACTGTAACTAGTTTTTCTAAAGCTTCAGCAGTATTATTTGCTTTATTTTCTTGATATGTCCCCATAATTAAATCTATTAATACTATAAATATAATAGCACAAGCATCCATAATTTCATTAGCGATAAAAGAAACTATTATAGCTACTATAAGCAATAATACTATAGGATCTTTAAGTTCATTAAAAAATATTTTAAAAACACTATCTTTTTTCTTTTTTGGCAAAGTGTTTTTACCATATTTGTCTAATCTCTTTTTCGCTTCTTTATCAGTTAAGCCATCTATACTTGTTTCTAATTCGTGTTCTATATCTTCTATTTTTTTATTATAAAACATTTATACCACCCTTCCTAAAATAAAAAGACTCTCTACTATAGTAGATAAGTCTCGTTAATTAAAATAAAGCCAGATAAAATATCGAGTATGTTGACCTTATTACATGGGTATGCTAACTACTCCCTCATCTATTATAATTATAACATACCTATTATTTTTGGACAAGTATTAAAATCCAAATAGAACTTACAAATTTATCTTATTTTTTTATTTTCACTTTCATACTCTGAATCAACATAATCATCATATAAAGATAAAGGTTCTGTCCCAAATCCAAATCCATCATCTTCAAATGTTCCTGTATTCCATTTATTATGATTATGTCCACCATAAAATTTATCAGTTTTAAATCCAATTCTATTCATTTCTATATAAAGATTTTCATCAAAATCTGCACTATCGGCATCACATTTTTTAATTAACTCCGAAATTAAAACAGCTATTTCTGATTCATTGCTTTTTGAAAGTTCTGGTGGCATTTTGATTAATCCACACATAAATAACTTTAACAATAAATATTCAGCTTCTTTAGATAATACTCCTAAAGAATCACCTAATAATAAAATATTTTTATCAAGTAAACCATACTTTCCTAATAAATCTTTTACTATAATTTCTTTTTTCATTTTTTACCTCCAAATACATTCAATAACAATATATATTTTTTTAATATATATTGGTTGCCCCAGAAAGATTCGAACTTTCGCATAATGGAGTCAGAGTCCACTGCCTTACCGCTTGGCCATGGGGCAATTTGAATAATCATATTATACTATATATAAATTAAATATTCAAATTATTCATAAATTTTTAATATTAAAAATATTTATCTATTTTGTTCTAAATATTTACAAACTTTAACAAAACAAGAAATCTGGTCTTCATTTAATTCATTAATATCAACCATATGTTTTAATTCATCAATAGAAAACCATCTAACTTCAGATAATTCTTCTTCTTGTATGCTTATATCATTTAAATCAATATCTTTATTTATAAAATACATTTTATAGCAATCCTTACCATCACATCCTGAATCATACTCAATAAAATTTTCATTAGAAAAATCTAACCCTAATTCTTCTCTTACTTCAGAAATTATTCCTTCTAATGGTGTTTCTCCTGATTTTGGATGACCACCTGTTACTCCCCAATCTCCACCTTTTGATTTTACTCTTTTTTGCATTAAAAACTTTCCTTCAGAATTTCTTATTACAACCATAACTACCATTGGATAATAACCTTCTGGAATCATATCTCCTTTTCGATAAGTTTTATCAGTTTTTTGACTATTAAAATCATACAAATCTCTCAATTCAGCCATACTATTACCTACTTTCAAAATGATTATATCATATTTATTCAATTATTTGAAAATTTTTATTAAATTAATAATATATAAATTTAATACTTCATACACAAATATAGTATTGTTATAAAAAAACAATTAGAATTCTAACTGTTTTTGATTTTATAAAATTACTATAAAGTAAAAGAAATATTAATTTTCTACTCATTTTTTAATTCATCTCTAAGTTTCATCCATAATTTACCTAATTGATTCTCTCCATCTCTATTAGGTCCCCATCCCCAAAAAGAATCTTTTGGAGAATCTTCAACTATTATGTAATCTTCTGTTTGCAATAATTTTTTCTTTACATAAGGATTTTGTTCTATCTTTAATCTTAATAATTCCTCCATAATACCTAATTTAACCTCATTCCAATCCGATCTTTGTTTATCTCGATTGGAATATGCTATTCTTTGTGCTTCATCTGCTGAATGAGAGTTTTTTATCTTTTCAACTAATTCTTCATCACTTCCCATAAAACTAGCTGCTTGATATGCTTCTTCAAGTGATGCATATAGATATCCGTTCCATTCAACTTTAAAAGAAGAAAAATTATCTAAAGGATAAAATTCCCTAGGATAAAAACCTATCACATCGTTCATTTTTTCTGCAAGCCATGTATCTCTATATTGTTCTAACTTAATCATATAATCACTCCATTCTGCATTAATTATATCACACTTTCTTAATATAAGCGAGAAGTCGATTTATTTTTATTGGGCTTATCACACGCCACACATATGCGTTCACGAATATACAAAGAAAAAAAACATATAAAATGGTTTTCAGATTCGTAAATGGTGACCGGTACGGGAATGTAAATTGCTATTTTTAAAAAATCGTTGAAAATAAAGGGTAAACGCCATATTTAGTTAAAAAGCAAGAGATTTCGTGTTACTGTTTTATCATTTTTTGTTACTGTTTCTTTTGATAATTTTAAGAAATAGTAACCGTTTACAAGAACAAACTACAAGACTAAAAATTCTTTAGCCAAAAAAATAGTTAGATTTTAATTCTAACTATTTTATTTTTATAAAATTACACATTAAATTATAAAGATTTTAAGAAAGCTGACATTCTTCCTCTTTCATTTTCGTATTCATCAACTAATTTATATCCATCCTTATACATATTGTTAATAGAATATAAATTTTCACTGTGAGCCTTTGTAAATATATATTTCATTCCAATACTAATACAATATTCATTAAATACTTCTAACATCTTCAACATATATCCATTACCAATGTAATCTGGACTTACCATTATTGGCCCTAATGCCCCAGTTTCATTTTCTAATGTTTTAATATTTCTTTTATCTAAAGATTGTTGATTAGATGGTATGTAAAACATAGAACATACTAAATGAGTATTATCATAATATAACCAGATTTTACCACCATTAGATAAAATATCTTGAATTTCATCTAATGAAAAAGTTCCAAGCCATTCAGGATGCTGCATATTTTCTCTTACATATGTATATAATCTTAAATAATCATCTAAATTAACATTATTATTAACACACTTTAGTTCAATAAAACTCATCATATCACCTTTTTCATTATAAGTTTATTTTTTAATTTTTTTATTATTTTCTAATATAACAACATCACTACTAACTTCCCAAATTTTACCATCATTTTCAAAATAAAATTCAATATTACCATCAGTAGATTTAATTATGCTTATATCAAATAAGCCATCTTCTCTAGGATTATCTTGTAACAAATAATATTTACCATATTCTTTAGCTACTTTTATTAAATCTTCTTTCTGATACGTTTCTTCCCCAACTACTAATGTATCTGGATAAATTTTATTAGATGTATTATTGTGAGGATATATTGATAAGCCATCTAAATTTAATCCATCTTCAACATGAAATTCAGGATATTCTTCACTACAAGGAGTTATTATTATGTGTTCGGACATTAACATAGCACCAGCACTAAATCCTAGCATAATGCCATCAAATTGTTTTAAATCAGATAAAATATCTAATTCTCTACACATATCTCTTTGCTTATATGGATCGCCACCCATTAACATTATAAAGTTTGCATTTTTAATCATTTCTTTTGCTTGTTCTTTAGATAAAT
>SVAX01000011.1 GCA_015059155.1 Bacillota bacterium
TTTGCATAGATGGTGTTATACATATTGCAAGTTCACCAATTTTATTATTTATTTCTAATAATTCAATATTCCCAATAAACTTTTTTGATTCTTTTTCAATCATAGAAAATACAATTTTTTTATTATTCAATTTATCTTCAATCCATTTTATTTCTTCATCATATGTAAAAGAACGATTTTTCAAAGAAATAAATTTTGAAACTTCTGGATTATTTACCATTTTCAAATAATCATCAATTAAATCTTTGTCTATTTTTACAAAATATATATTATCGGATTCAAATATTATTTTATTTTTAATTATATCCACAATTATCACATCCTATAATTATTATATCATACTAACTCATACTCTCTAGCAATTATTCTATTATCCGAACAATATTTTATAACATATTCATTATCTTGTTTACAAATGATAATACCAACAGTATCATTTTCATCAATAGTTTTTATATTCTTATCAATATAATTCATATATGTCATAATTTGACCAGTGTGTTCTTTCTTTAATTCTGTTACTTTTAATTCTACTACTACATAACATTTGTATTTAATGTTATACAAAAGTAAATCAATGTAGTTATATCTACCATCTATCTTAATTGGATATTCACTTTTAATAAAAGTGAAGCCACTGCCTAATTCATCTAAGAAATTTTCAATATTCTCTAAGATTAATTTTTGTAATACTTTTTCTGAAAATATATTATACTTATCACTAATTCTAATCAAAATAGGATTCTTTACAAAATCGACTACATTAGATCCTACTTTATTTATTAATTTATTTCTTGTATCTTCTGGTAATCTCTCATATTCATTAGATTTTATTTTATCGCGAAGTTGTCTAACTGATAAATTATTTATTTTTGTTAATTCTATATAATAATTAATTTTATCAACATTTTCAAAAGATAATAATTCACAATAATGAGACCAAGATAATTGTGCAGACACTGTCTGCATTTTTTCTTTGAACTCATAGAATCTTAGCATTAACCATAAATTTCTCTTACTATAACCTTTTCCTAAATCGTTTGTTAATCTTTTTGAATACTCATTAATTATACCCTCACCATAATGACTACCAGCTTCACTTAATATTTTCCCGACATTATAATATGTATCTAAATCACTTCTATTAATTGAATAGTTTTTAACTTTTCTGTTTATCTCATTATTTATTAATTCGTTTTTAATCTCATTGTAATAATTCATATTTACTCCTTTCTATGGACTACAAGTCTCTATTTTTAATTTATTATTTTTGATCTTAAACATAATACTTCCATCTTGATCTGTTCTGTATATTTTTGAATTTTCTAAGTTATCTAAAACTTCTTTATTTGGATGACCATAACGATTATTCTTTCCGACACTAATTACGGAATAATTTGGATTTATTTCATTTATAAACTCTTTACTACTACTTGTTCTAGATCCATGATGTCCTACTTTAAGTACGTCTATATCTAGTAGATTATATTTATTTAGTATTTCTTTTTCAGTAGTTGATGATGCATCTCCCATAAACATAAATCTGTATCCATCGAGTTCTGTATATATAACATTAGAATTGTCATTTTCATTATCATATTCTTTAGTTTGTAAAAAATAAAGTTTTTTCTTATCAATATTTAATTCTTTAATACATGAATAATATTTAATCTTCTCTTTATCTAAAACTTTAATTAAATCTTTTTCTAAATCATTATATGGACCACAATTAAAAATTACTTTCTCTACCTTAAAATTATTAACTAAATTAATCGCTTCTCCCATATGGTCGTAATCCCCATGACTGATTAACAAAAAGTCTATATTTTTTATACCCTCACTTTTTAAATAACTGATAATATCTTTAGAAGTATCATAGTTGTATTTGCCACCAGTATCTATTAATATATTACCCTTATTGTATGGTAGATGAATAAATGCACTATCACCTTGTCCTACATCTATAAAAGTTATATACGGATTATTTTTTATATAATTGATATTGGTATGTATAAAAAGTACTATTATTATTAAAAATATATATTTATATTTTCTTTTATAAATTTTATATAGTACTAAAGTAATTATTAAATAATATAAAATTATTATAAATATGTTTACTTTGCTAAATATTATTTCTATTTTAAAATTAGTTACAAATAAAGATAATTTTTCTAATATATTAATCATTAACTCGTATATAAAATCAAGTTTAGGTATTAATAAAACTATTAAAGAAAAAGGAAATATTATTATAGATATTAATGGCACAAACATAACATTATTTAATGTAGTCATGATGTTTATACTAAAATAATTATTTATAAGTATTGGTATACTAGATAAAAATGATATTGAAGATGTAACCAAAGTTCTAACTATATAATTTTTATATCTACTTATTATTTTACTAAAAGCAACCAAGTATAACGATATTATATAGCTAAATTTAAAACCAACATTATAAATATTATAAGGATTAATAATTAGATTAAACATGAGTATTATTAAAAGTATTTTTGAGGTGGTTAAATTTAGTTTTAACACTTTATTGAGTGATAAAAAAATAAATAAACAAGTTGCTCTTATCACAGAAGGTGTAAAATTAGTTAAAAACATATAAAAAAGTAAAAATAATATAACAAATAAATAATTAATATATTTCTTTTTTATTTTATTTAATATAGCTAGTGTTATAGAAGATAGTAAAGTTATATGCATACCGGATACTGAAAATAAATGACTTATTCCATTGATTCTATAAGATTCTAATAGAGTATCATCTATATAACTACTATCCCCTAAAATAAAAGTATTTAAGTATTCATGTTTTTTTATATTCTTTATTCGATTTATTAAATAAGTTTTCATCTTATAAAATATATTTTTATTCTTTTCTATTAAAATAATATTATCTACATTCATATTAAAATGAGTATTTTTACTTAACATATAATTTTTATAATTAAATAAATTAAAATTAGTATTAGAACTTAATTTATTTAATGTACCTATTATTTTTACTTTATCTCCTAAATTTATATCTGTTTCATTATAGTAGTAAGCTAATATATTTTCTTTATCTTTTATAGTTAATATAGTTTTTTCTTCATCTTTTTTTATATTTGTAACAAAACCTATTATTTCTTTAGTATCTATATTATATTTACTAGAAATATTATTTATTTTATGAATTATAGTAAAAATAGTTAAAATAGATAATATTATTAAAAATATATTAGAGTTTAATATTATCTTTAATTTTCGAATATGCTGATTCTCCTATACCAGATACATTCATAATATCTTCTAAATTTTTAAAATCTCCATTTTTTTCTCTATAATCGATTATTGCCTGAGCTTTTGATTCCCCTATACCATTTAGTTTCATTAACTCTTCTAAAGTACCAGTATTTATAGAAACCAAATTATCAGTTTCATCACTATTTTCTTTTTCTTCTTTAATTCCATTTGTATTTACAGTATCTTCTTGTGTTATACAAGTATCATTAATATTATCAGGGCAAATACATTCATACTCTATATATATGATCTCTTTTTCTTCTTCTTTAAACTTTTCTACTTGATCATTAGAATATATAATTATTATCATTTCATCTATTATTTTTTTACTTAAATTTATATAATCGGTATTAGCATTATCGATTAGACCTCCTGCTTTTTCGATTACATCTATTACCCTTGAATCATTATCCATTTCATAGACACCAGGTTCTTTAACAAATCCTTTTATATCTACTTTTATTTTTTCTTCTACCACTACTACTTCTTCCACTTCTTCTTTTATTTCTATTGGTTTTATTTCTTCCTTCTTATCTGGTCGTAAAATTGTATAAAAGAAAGAAAAGAATAAAGCAATTATCAAGATCGATAGTATTATTAATATTTTATATTTTTCTAAATAGTATTTTATTTTTTTCATAAACTCCTTTCTAAGTGATTTTCCTATATATATTATATTGAAAAAATATTAAATTTCCTTTTTCTAGTTAAAAATTTTTAAAAAAAAATAAGAATTGTTTCCAATTCTTATAAATTATTTCTAAATTCTTTTAATGCATTCAAGAAATCTTCTTGTTTTTTTATTTCTTCAGTTAATTCATTGTAATCTTTAGTATTCATAATATCTAAAATGTTTTCATTTTTCTTAACTTTTGGATATTCTAAATTCTCTGTCATAACTCCATATATTGGGGATATAAAAGCACTATTTTTAAATTTCTTAGGTTCTTCTTTAACTGAAGAATCGGAAATGTTTTGAATAGCTTCTTTAACCATTTCAGGTGTTACTGAAGAAGTTTCATCAAGTGTAGATACAACTATAGGTTCTGATGCTTCTTCCATATTTAAACTTTCAACAAAATTTGTATCAGTTTCTTCATCATCAATTACTTCAATTTTTCCTGATTTTACATTATCAACTAATTCTTGATAGCTAATAATAGCCTTCTCTTCTTGTTCTTCTTCAAACTTTTTAACAACATCTTCTGGTTTTAAATCCATATCTTCTTGCATTTTCTTCAAAATATTTTCTAATTCATTAGATTGTGGAGTTTCCTCTATCTTTTCTAATTCTGCCTCTATTCTTTCAGCTTCAACATAATCATCTTTTATTTTTTTTCTGTTTTTTTGATTTGAAGCTATAATAAACAAGATAGTAGCTATAATAATTAATACAATTATAATACAAATATATAAATAAATGTTAGTTAATAAAAAGTTGTAAATTGTATCCATTATAATCACTCCATACTATTTTTAGTGGATAGTCTACCTATCACATTAATTATTTTATCATATCCAAATGTATTTTTCAAAGCATTTTACTTCATTATTATTATTTTCTTTATTTTTTATTTTATGTAAGTGTAAAGTCCTTTAGTTTTCAACAAAAATTCGTTTACACTTGTTTACACTACTCTATAGTTACTCCTTTTATTTTACCTTTATCTATTAGTTTTTGAGCATTTTCCTCAGTAACAATGCCCTTATCAATCATAATATTTAGAGCTTTTTGATTAAATTCTCCAACATTAGTTGTCGTTTCATATTCTTCCTTTAAAGTGATTATTTCATTAAACACTTCCATTGTTTCGTCACATATATTATTTAGGATTGGGGTTTTATCTAATATCGTATTGGCTACTTTAGAATCTTTTATAATATCTAAATTAAACATTGGTAAACTTAATATATATAAAACTATGAATATATAAATGAGATATTGTACTACTCCAAGTATTGATCCTAAAATTTTAGAAGGTATACCAAGTATTATAGTGGCTGTTAATATTTTTTCAAATATTTTTGTAAGTGTAAGTAGTATTTTAAATATAATTGTAAGTACAAAAAATACTATAAAAAAGGCAATCACTTCATAGACTAATATATTTAATACCGTTATATCTTTAAATATACCACCAAAATTAAAAAATGGTAAATTATTATATAAAAATACACTTATAGGATTTTTTAGTAAAAAAGATAATATTATAATAACAAATATACCCACTAAAGATACTAATTGCCTTGTAAACCCTCTTTTAAAACCTATTAAAGCTCCAAAACCTAAAAATATTAAAATTACTATATCAATTATATTCATATCATCATCTCCATTATAATTATATTATAAATATTCACAAAAATAAAGTAATTTGTTGAAAAATGTGGTACAATGTATGTGGTGATGGTATGAATAATAATAAAAATAATGTAATATCATTTGTAGCTAGTCCTAAAACGCAAGAAATGATGACCGAAGAATTAAACTGGTGTATGAGAGATAAAACTCCACAATATGCGAAATGGCAAGCTAAAGATGGAGATACTGTTATTACTTTATATGAGTCAGGAAAGGTTGTATTTCAAGGAAAAGATGCTGACCTTTCTAGTGATTTTTGGATAACTACTGAAAAAATTAACAGTGGTAAAGTAGATGTAAAAAATTCGAGTGATAAGAAAAAAGAAACTAAAAAAGAAAAGAATGAATATGTCAATCCTAGAATATATAATTCTTCTAGTATAGGTTCTGATGAAGTTGGTACTGGAGATTACTTTGGACCTATCGTCGTTACTGCTGCATATGTATCTAAAGATAGTATTTCTTTTTTAGAAGAATTAGGAGTTAAAGATTCAAAGAAATTAACTGATAATGATATTTTAAATATAGTTCCTAAATTTATTAAGCAAATACCATATGAATCAATGATACTTTCTAATATAGAATATAATAAATATTATTCAAGTGATATTAACATGAATAAAATAAAAGCACTATTACATAATAAAGTTTTATATAAGTTAAGTAATCAAATAAAAGATTATGAATACATAATTGTTGATCAGTTTGCTGAAAGTTATGTATATTTTAATTATTTAAAAGAAAGTTCTAATGTGGTTAGAAATATTACTTTTTTTACTAAAGGAGAAGATAAACATTTAGCTGTAGCTTGTGCTTCTTTAATTAGTAGATATATATTCATTAAAGAATTTGATAAATTATCAAAGAGTATTGATATGGAACTTCCTAAAGGAGCAAGTAATTTAGTAGATGAGACTGGTAAAAAAATCGTTGAAAAATATGGATTTGATAAATTAAAAGAAATAGCTAAACTAAATTTTAAAAATACTGAAAAAATAAAGGAAATCATTTGATTTCCTTTTTGCTATTCTACTACTACCCAAGCATCAGCAATTGGTCTTGTTTGATGTTCTAAAGCTCCATCTATAGGATCATTAATTGCACAATAAGTGTCATTCCTATAATCATTACAAGGGGCATTATATTCAATTTGAGCAATAGTCTTAGGCATCACCATTACGCTTGATGTTCCACCATCTAAATTTGCAGCATTAATAGCACCATAATTTTGCATAATTTCAGTAAGATCTACCATATTAGCACCTTTTGTTCTTGTGGCATTGGAATCTATTACAAGCAACAATACGATACCATCTGCTCTTTGACCTATTGCACTTCTAGCGGCATAACCCCATCCACCATTACCTTTTATAAATGATGGTGTTCCATTAACAATTAAGAATGGTCCCCAACTTATAGCATCTCTTACACCCATGTTTATAGCTTCTTGAGCAGTTGTATTCTTTAATAACACTAATACATCTTCATTAGTAAAACCTATTATTCCACCACTTGAACCATATTCACCATTTGTAATAATTTTACCATCTTTTATTGTTATACCAGTTGGAGTTCCACCTGCACTATTATGACCTGGATCCGAAAAACCACCGCCGTTTATAGCAACTAATGCATTATTAGCTTCTGCCATTTGAGTAACATATTGTCCTCTAGTTCCTAAATACTGAGTAACTGCAATTTTTACTTTAGAAGGATCATAAATAACTGCTAAATACCCTTTGCATCCGTTAACTTCTAATTCTATTATTTGGTATTTAATGTCATCTTCTACATCTAATATTTGTTTTTCATATTCATTTTCATATGTATCTTTTTTATATTTATATTCATGCTTCTCTATTAAAGAAGTATCAGTAGATTCTCCACTTTCTTCAACATAATTACTATTTAAAATTTCATTTATAGTATCTTCATTATAGAACCATTTGCAATAATATTGATGATTCATAGTTTGCATAGCTGTAGTTATTAGCCATGTTTTAAATCTATCGTTTGGACCATATAATAAAACTACAAAACCTATACATCCTATTATATAAATTGTCATAAATATACTTAATAAAATTTTCTTCCATTTCTTTAATTTATTTTGATTAGATTGTTTATTTTTTATAAACCATATCATTCCTAATACTAATAAACACATTAATATTCCTATTAAAATACTAATAATTATAAAGAAAGGTAGTCTAATTAAATATTTAGTATTATAACCTATTATAAATAATACAAATAATCCTGGTAACAACAATAAACTTGATAATATTAGTTTAAAACCTATTTTTTTCTTTTTTTCATTCATAAACCATACTCCAAACATTAAGGAAACTATTTACTAGTTTCCTTTTCTTCTAATAATTTTTTATATTCTTCTTCTAATAAATAAATTTCTTTACTACTCATAAAAAGTATTACTGCATTATCATATTCAATTAATTTTTCTGCCATACCTTGTTCTATATAATCACCATTGTCTAACTTTTCTATAATAGTATAAGCACTTATTCCAGGATAATCTTCTGGATTTTCTCTATCATAATTTATATCCATAACATATGCTTTGTCAGCTAAATTTAATGAATTAGCAAACTCATCAGCAAACTCTTCTACTCTAGAGAAAGTATGAGCTTTAAAAACAGCAATTACTTTTTTATCTGGATATTTTTGTCTAGCAGCTTTTATAGTTACTTTAACTTCAGTTGGATGATGCGCATAATCATCTATTAATACATTATTTCCTACAAATGTTTCTTTAAATCTTCTTTCTGCACCTTTAAATGTTTTTAAAGATTTAGCAACCTCTCTAGCATCTAATCTTTCATAATGACAAATAGCTATAACAGCAAGAGCATTTAATAACATGTGTTTACCATATAAAGGTAAATCAAAATGTCCATAATATTCGTCTTCTACAAATACATCAAAACTAGTTCCGTCGTTTCTATATTCTACATCTCTAGCTTGAATATCATTATCTTCATTTAGTCCATAAAAATATATTTGAGGATTAACTTCTAAACTATGAGTATATGGATCATCTCCACAAGCTATAACCATTTTATCAGCTTTATTAGCAAACTCTTCATAAGCAAGAATCATATCATCCATACTTTTATAATAATCTGTGTGATCCATTTCTATATTAGTAATTACTACATATTCAGGATCATATTCTAAGAAATGTCTTCTATATTCACAAGATTCTAGAATGAATTTATTGGAATCTCTATCCCCATGTCCTCTACCATCACCTATTATATAATTGCATCCTCCCATATCAGACATAATATGACTTAGCATAGAAGTTGTAGTTGTTTTACCATGGCAACCAGATATACAAATAGTTTCAAATTTTTTAGTGAGTCTTCCCAACATTTCTTGATATTCATATATTTTTAATCTTCTTGCTTGAGCTCTGATAAGTTCAGGATGTTCATCCAATTTTAAAGCTGGTGAATATATTACTATTGTTTCATCATCTAATTCATCATTCTTTTCAGAATATATTTTTATACCTCTTTCAAGTAATTTATCTTCTGTAAAACGATGTTCTTTAGCATCATCATAACCCACTACTTCATATCCTAAATCTGATAAAAGAAGTGCGAGAGCACTCATGCCAGCCCCTTTAATTCCTGCCATATAATATTTCATATTGTCTCTTCCTTTTCTATAATAATTCTATAATAAATGGTCCAAGTATAATAAGTAATATAAGAGGTATTATAAATATAACAGATATAATACTTACTTTATTTGGTATTTTATTAATTTGTGATTTTACTTCCATCATTTGTTTTTCTCTTAAATATTCTACTTGATTATTCATAGTTTCTATAATACTATTTCCAAATATGTTAGTTTGAGTAATATTAAGTAAAATATTGTTAATAGTTTCAGATGGAATTCTCTTCTTTAAATCTTCTAACGTTTCCATTAAAGATCTACCAAATTTCATTTCCATTAAACTTCTTTTAAACTCATTTGAAAGTTCACTATCTATATTATAACATGTAATCTCTAAAGAATTTTCTAAATTTCTACCTGATTCTAAAGTTAAAGTTAAAATTTCAAAAAATGTTAAAGCTTCTAAATCTAATTTTTTTATTCTTTTATTTATAGGATCAGTTATTAAAAAATAATAAAATAAGTTGTAATATATGATTAATATAAATGGTATTATAAAATACTGTATATTAGAAAATAATATTAAAATAATTGTAAGTAATATTGTAGTTATTAATCGTGTATTTAGAAAACTTACTGCATCAAATTTAATTTTTCTATTAGTTCCTAACATATTTATTTTATTTTGAATATTTTCTATATCTTTTACTCTATAAATCTTTCTAATTATACCACTATTCATTTTATACCCCTTACTCTCATAACTTTTCTCACTACAATAATATATGTAATATAAATAATAAGCATTATAATTAATAGAATAATTCCTAAAGGATTTTCAAATAATACTTTAAAATAATCTTTATTTATTAAACTAATAAATAATACAAAAACTATAGGTACAACAATTAATACATACATAATAAGCTTAGAACTACTTGTTAAAGCTTTAAATTCATTCTCTAATTTTTTTCTATTAAAGATTGTTTTTTCTATTGAATCAAATACTTTAATAATATTACCACCTGTTTTATTTAAAACAGATAAACTAGATGTTAAATATATAGCTTCACTTAAATTTATTCTATCTGCAAATCTCTTAAAAGCAGTTTCTATATCTAGCCCTAAAGAAATCTCCATACTTATTTTACTAAATTCTTTAGCTATAGGTCCATCTAATTCTTTAGCTACTAAATCTACTGCTTGTGTTATACTCATACCTGCTTTAAAAGCATTATTCATAACTGTTATTGCTTCTAACATATCATTCTCTATTTTCTTTTTATACTTAATATATTTATACATATATATTAAATCTAAAGTATAATATCCAAGTATAAAAGGTATTAGCATTTCAAATGGTTTAGCAAGCTCGGCTTGTATAAGTTTCACTACAATAGCAAACATAACATAAACAAAACCTAATACTATTTTTTTAGAAATAAAATTTATATTATTCTCTTCTATATCAAATGATTCTTTATACTTATCGTATTTTTTTGCTCTTTTCTTTATAAATTCAGATTTCCCAATAACTTTACTCATTTTATTTATAAAATCCATATATTGATTATATAAATTATCAAATAAAGATATAGATTTATTCTTCGAAGAATTAATTGTATACTTAGAAAATCTTTTTTCTAATTTAATACTTCTTATATACTTATTTACAAACATAATTATAAATAATAAAACTACCACTATTCCTAATTGACCTATTTTAATTATATTAGTATTATCTTGTTTTACTGTTATATAAACAAGTTCCTTAGTTGTATTTCCTGCTTTATCGCTAACTGTATACTCTAACTTTTTAATACCCTCAACACTAAAATCAAGTGTATCTTTATTAGTAGTTATACTATTTGTTAAATCACCATCTACAATGTCACTAGCAGTAATACCATTCATTACATTAAATTCTTCTTTATTAGTAATCTGATAAGTTTTTTCTTGTATATTAATTACAGGAGCTTCTTTATCTATTTTATATTCTCCACTAGTTAACACACTACTAACTCCATTATAATCAGTATTAGTTATTTCTATTCTATAAATTCCTGTTTCATTAAAACTTATATCAACAGGTGTGTTTGAACTTATAGAAATAGGATTACTATATTCATTATTTTTTATAACTCTATAAGAATAGCTAGTTACTAAAGATGAAGGCGTGTAAGTAACAACTACATCTTCATTAGTACTATCTATATAATTTATACTCAACCCCTCCATAATTCACCTCTATTCAAATATATCTTTTAAATTAGTTATTCCTCTTGATTTCAATCTATCATAAGTTTTTAAAGTTGCTTTATTTAAAACAAATTCTCCATTAACTTCGCCTTCTTCTGTAAGACCTGTTTGATTGAAAGCAAATATTTCATTTAATTTAATTTCGTCTTTTTCAAATCCTACAACTTCACAAATACTAGTAATTTTTCTTTTACCATCTGTAAGTCTTGATATATGTATTACTATATCAATAGCATTTTCCATATACTCTCTTATAGCTTTAATTGGTATTTCCATTCCCGCCATAAGCATCATAGTCTCTAATCTATTTAAAGCATCTTTAGGACTATTAGCATGGAGTGTTGTCATACTACCTTCATGTCCTGTATTCATAGCTTGCATCATATCAAATGCTTCTTTACCACGAACTTCTCCAACTATTATTCGGTCAGGTCTCATACGAAGAGAATTTATAACTAAATCTCTTATCGTTACTTCTCCGCTACCTTCATAGTTAGTTCCTCTTGTTTCAAGTGAAATTACATGATCTTGTTCTAGTTTTAATTCTGCTGCGTCTTCAATAGTTATAATACGTTCATCATCTCCTATAAAAGATGACATAACATTAAGTAAAGTAGTTTTACCACTACCAGTACCTCCACATACTATAATATTCATTTTACTTTTAACACAAGCTTCAATAAATCTAGCCATATATGGCGTCATTGTTCCATTTCTTAAGAAATCTTCTATACTAGCAAGTTCTTTCTTAAACTTACGAATTGTTAATACTGGCCCATTTAAACTTAAAGGTTCTATTATCGCATTAAGTCTCGATCCGTCGCTTAATCTTGCATCTACCATAGGATTAGAAGTATCAATTGTTCTTCCTATTGGTTGAATTAATCTTTGTATAGTTCTTATTATATGTTCATTATTAATAAAAGAAACACTATCGTCTTTTATTAATCTACCATCAAGCTCTATGTAAATTTCATTAGTTCCATTTACCATAATTTCAGTGATACTAGGATCATCTAATAATTCAGTAATAGGCCCATATCCGTTTATTTCATTATCTATTAAATTATTTATATAACTTCTTTCTATTACACTTAAATCATAGCCTTCTAAAGTTTTATCTATTTCTTTTCTAACAAAACTAGACATACTTATTTGATTATTAGTATTATTATCTATTAAATTTTGTATTATTTTATTTCTAAGTTCATCTAATAACTTTTTATTAGTAAATGCTTCATAATCAGGTATATCTCTTAAATTAGTTTCTTCTTCTTTTACATCAAATTCCTCAACAAAAGATTTAGCCATTTAATCCACCTTACTTTCTTTAAGAATGTCTGAAATTATTAAATTATGTATTTTTAAAGCTTCTCTATGTCTCTTAATTATAGAATCTTCTAAAGTAAGAATCTTACCCTCTATTATATATTTATCTATATTTTTTATATAGAAAGTATAAGGTATTATATAATTAACATTTTTATTAATTATATTTTTAATATCATACTTATTATAATAACTCTTATCCCTATTATTAGATTCATTTAGTATAATCTTATAATTATTCTTATTCATATCATTTAATATAGAAACAATAGTTTTCATGTTTTTTAAATTCATAGAATCATTATTAATTATATATAAGATTTGATCACTAAAATCTAGAGCAAATAAATTTATATCAGTTAAGATATGATTAGTATCTATTAGTATTACATCAAACTTCATACTAGCTTTATATAATATTAAATTAAGAATTTTACTACTTATCTTTCTAGCAAACCTAGGATCTTTAGGAGCAGGTAAAACTTTTATATTTTCATTATAATTAGTAACATAATCATCTAAATTAGTAAACTTATTATTATTCATATCTTCATATAGATTATAAATATCATTATTATAATCTATATTTAATAAACTAGCTATATCTCCACTATATAGATCTAAATCTATTATTAAAACTCTTTTGCCTAAGTTTGAGCATACACCAGCTAAATTAAGTAACGTAGTAGTTTTTCCTACTCCGCCTTTTACTGATGTAATCGTAAATACTTTTGCCTTATTTAAAGCCATATTATCACCCTTTTATAATCTCTTTAGTCTCTTTATTTCCTTTGTATATAATATTAATTTCATTATCATAAATTACATTATATATTCCTTTATACTTTTTACTTACTATTATTTCTACATAATCAGCATCATCTATGATATCTATTTCTATATTATCTAAATTTTTTTCTAATAATTTAATAGTTTTTTCTTTATCAATATTATCTAAATAATATTCTAATGCATCATAAGTATTATTACTTATCTTTCTTTTTTCAATGGATAATAGTCCTAAATCTATTATGAATGTAAATATCAAAAGAAATATTGGAAGTAATATCACAAATATTATAAGAACTTGTCCTTTATTATTCATTTTTGTAAATACTCTTTTCTACATTAATATCATAGTTCTTACCAAATATTAAATTTAACATAGGAGATATTATTTTAATTTTTTTATTCAAACTTATAGTAAATAAATTACCTTCATTTTTATAACTAACTCTTATGTTTTTATCTTTTGAATAACTGTTTATTTCTTCATATTTGTTTTCTTTATACATTTCTGATATTACATCAGCATTATTTTCTAAAGAATATTTTTTAGAAATAATATTTCCAAAATCTATTGCAGATATTATAAGCAATAAAAATATTGGTAAAATAATAACAAATTCTACTAATGCCTGACCTTTATTGTTTTTCATAATATCACACTCTACCATCCTACATAATTATATCAAATTATAAAAAAAAAAGATAGACTTTTCCTATCTTTTCTTGATAAAAAATTGTATATTTTTATAATGAATCAATATTGATTCTAACTCTACCTAATTTTTTAACATAAGCAGAGGCTTGTACTATAGTACGAATTGAATTAGCGATATTTCCACCTTTTCCAATTATTAAACTCATACAATCATTTGGAACTAACACTTGAATAACTGTATCAGTATCAGTTTTTATTTCACTAACTCTTATATCTTCTACATTTGGTAATAATTCTTTAACTATATACTCTGTTAAATTAACTAATTCCATATTACTTTCCAGCCTTTTCGTTTTTCTTATTAGCCATTTTAGCTTCATGGAATTCTTTTAAAATTCCTTCTTTACTTAAAATATCTCTAACTGTATCAGTAGGAGTAGCACCATTGTTTAACCATTTCATAACTAATTCTTTATCAACTTTTACTACTGCTGGATTTTCGATTGGATTATAATATCCTACTTCTTCGATAAATCTACCATCTCTTGGGAATCTAGAATCAGCTACTACGATACGGTAAAAAGGTCTTTTTTTAGCTCCCATTCTTTTTAATCTCATTTTAACTGCCATAAAGCACCTCCATTCACTGTATATAATATTAACAAATTATTGTTTTTTTGTCAACCTTTTTTGGTTAACTTAGATATTTTTTAATTAAGAAAAAAAGTACTATAGTACTATTTTATAAATTCATCTGTCACATTATCTATTTCTTCTATATCTTTTTCTGTTAATTCATCGTCTATATCTTCCCATGGTTCTTCATCTTCTTCAATAGCTATTTTTACCTTAGTTTCTCCTACTACTTCAACTCCTAATTCTTTTTCTATATCAAATGTTATACTTTTTCCATTTATATTTATTCCTAAACAACTAGGTTGTTTAAGTGTTCTAACGATTATATCTGTGTCGTTGGAAAGATCGGCACTTTCTTTTAATCTGACATTAAATAAATCATTATATGATATATTTTTATTTACAACTGTAGTTTTAGAGTCATTATCATATGAATACCATATGTTAACATCATATGATCCACTTACTCCTATTTTTTCATTTGTTTTATATCCTTTAAATTTATGATTTATTACCCAACATCCAAGTATTGTTGTTGGAGTATTATCTACATCTATACTATAATTATCTTTAAAATATTTTTTACCTTTACCAATAACAGCTTTAGTAACTATCTCCTTATATAATGACATATAATCACTCCTCAATTTAATATATGAAAAAAACTAGTAAAAATGCATAAAAAAAAGTAGATTTTTCTACTTTTTAATATTCATATAATGCGCCATCAAAATTTATATCATAATCATAGTCAAACTCATAATCATAGTCATCTGTTTCAACAGCATTAGAATTCATATAAGTTTCTAAATCCATAGTTGATGTTATTGCTTCATTTGGTATTTCAACAATCGTACTATTTAATCCAGTAAATTCTAAAGTAAACACAAGTTTAGAAAGACCATCTTCTTCAGTAAGATAATCAGACATGTTTAATTCAATTTTAGCTAATTCATCTGAATTATTTATGTAGAAATCTATTTTTATTGTTTCTTCTAATTCTTCAGTCATATCGACTGTATCATCAATCGTTTCACCACTCATTTCAGCTAATTTAGTTATAATATTTTCTATCAATTTTTGATCAATTACTAGCTGATAATGTTTTAATCCGTCTTTCTTGCCTATATATAAGAAATGTTTTTTATCTATCAAATCTTCTAAGTTAATATTATTAAATGTTTGTTGTAACTCTGTATTTTGTTCTAAAGTAGATAAATCTACACCTAATTCTTTTAAATTTAATGTATAATAAACCCATTTATCCTCTATAGAAGATGTTGAACCTAACATATCGATTAAACTAGATTTAGCATACAATGATATATTATCTTTAGAAACTGTACCGTATAATTTTATTTCATCAAAGAACATAGATTTTTCTAACATTAATTCCATATTATATTTATCTTCTTTTTTCTGAACTTTTGATGAAACATTGATTTCAAATGATTCTCCAGTAGTTGCTGCTAAAGATAATTTACCTTTAACTGTCAAACTATTACTAGCTACTTGATTTAAATTATTTATAGCTTTTTGTAAAACAGTTATTGAAGCTCCATTTGTTTTAAAAATTGAAACTATGATTATTATAACACCAATCAAAGTAACAAGAATTCCACTAGTTAATAAAATTAAATTATTGTTTTTCTTATTTGGTGTTTGGCCTTGGTTTGGAATTGGTTGTTCGATTACTTGTTGTGCCTGCAAATTAAGATTAACAGTTTGTTCTTGAATTGGTGCCATATTAACTATTGGTTGTTCTTGCCCTATTGGTATATTTTTTTCTAAATTAACATTTTGTGAATTAACTTCATTCACATTATTAAATGTGTTAACTGTTTGATTTTCTATTTCCATTTGATTTCCACAGTATCCACAAAATTTTGATGTTTCAGCAATATTTGCTCCACATTTTTTACATATCATACTATCTACTCCTCTACTTTCTATTAAATTATATCACAAATACGAAAAAAAAGTATATTTTTTTATACTTTTTTAATCAATTAATTTACCATCCAAACTCCAAGTTTTTACATCTGTTATTTCTACATCTACTATTTTCCCTAAATATTCTTCACTTGCTTCAACATTAACTAATTTCATAGTATCTGTATATCCCATAAGTTTACCAGATTTCTCACTAGGCGCTTCTATTAATACTTTAACAATCTTACCCATATATTTTTGATTAGCCTCATTAGCATATTTATTTACTACTTCGTTTAATTTATATAATCTATCATTTTTCTCTTCTATAGTTAAATCATTTTTCATTTTAGCTGCTGGAGTCCCAATACGTGGTGAATAAATAAACGTAAATGCAGAATCAAATTTACAAGTATTTACTACATCTAACGTATCATTAAAATCTTCTATAGTTTCTCCTGGAAAAGCTACTATTATATCCGTAGTTATTGAACAATTTGGAATGTTCTTTTTTATTTTGTTAAATAATTCTAAATATTTTTCCTTTGTATATCTTCTACCCATTAATTTTAATATTCTATCAGAACCTGATTGTAACGGTAGATGAATATATGGCATTATATTATCATATTTAGCAATGATATCAATCATTTTATCGTCAAAATCCCATGGATGACTAGTTACAAATCTAATTCTTTCTATACCTGTTTTAGCTGTTTCTTCTAATAAATCACTCATAGTATAATTAATGTTTAAGTCTTTGCCATATGCATTAACATTTTGACCAAGCAAAGTAACTTCTTTATATCCATTATTTACTAAGTCCTTTACTTCATTAATTATATCTACTGGCATTCTACTTCTTTGTTTACCTCGAGTATAAGGCACTATACAATAGGTACAAAACTTATCACATCCATATTGAATATTTACCCAAGCTTTATACTTAGAATCTCTTTTAATAGGAATCCCTTCGTATACATCACCTTCAATACTATATACCTCTATTTCTTGCTTTTTATTATCAATTGACTCTTTAAGTATTTCAGGTAATTTATGAATGTTGTGAGTTCCAAAAACTATATCTACCCATCTATATTTACTTTTAATATCATCTACTACACTTTCTTCTTGAGCCATACATCCACATATTCCACATATTACATCAGGTTTACTATGTTTTAAATGTTTTACCCTTCCTAAAAAACCAAACATTTTATTATGAGCATTCTCTCTTATCGCACAAGTATTTAAAAGTATTATGTCAGCGTCTTCCATTTCCATAGCCTCACTGAAACTCATATCTTCTAAAATTGCCTTTATATTCTCACTATCATGCACATTCATTTGACAACCATATGTTTTTAAATAATATTTTTTATTCTTACCTATAGTTTTCATATCATGTGGTACTTTATAGTCATCTCTTATTATTTTTATTTCTTTTTTAGTTCTAATTTTTGCTTCTTTTAAATCTGGCAAATTCATAAAATCACTTCCACAAATAATAATAACATAATTAAGTTTTTTAAGCAATATAATTTAACTGTGATTATATGTTTAGCAATAATAAAGCATTAAGAATTGCCAGATACTTAAATATTGATTTTAGCAAGTTCCCTTTTCAAGATTTTAAAAGAGGTATTAATGTTGAACTAGAACATGGTGTGGAAAATATTAATACTAATGTGTCTAATGATTATTTATTAAAAAGTAAATTAAAATAGTATTTTGTAATTCCAAAATACTATTTATTATCTTATTCTAAAAAATTCATAACTAAATCTATTATTAAATCTTTCTCTTTAGGATTAGACTCAGCGATTAAAAGAGTTAAAGCAACAAGAGTATTATTATCTATTACTTGTTTATTGTTCTTATATAAAATATTATAAAATTGCAAGAAGTAGATAAACAATGTAGCGCCTATTCTTTTATTACCATCTATAAAAACATGGTTTTTAATAATCATATATAAAAAATTACAAGCCTTTTCTTCTATACTTTTATATACATCTTTTTTATCAAATGTTTGATAAATATCTCCTATTATAGATTCTAACCCTTTATCTCTTTCTAAAGCAAATAACTTACTATCATTATTAAATCTTAATTTATTTATTATTTCTATACATTTTTCATAAGTTATCTTTTTATCACTAATATTTCCTTTTACTTTAATAATATCTTTATGATCATAATTATCCAGTAAATTCAAAGCTTTAGAATAATCTCCTATTACTTTTAATATTTCTTTAGCTTCATTACCTTCTAATTCATCATCTATTCTATTAGCAATATCTATTAACTTAACTGTTTTCTCTAAATATTCCAATCTTTTTTGATTTATTGCATATCCTTTTAGCAAGTATTCTTTTAATATTTTATTCGCCCATTTTCTAAAGATAATACCATTTTTAGATTTAACTCTATAACCTACACTAATGATCATATCTAAATTATAATGCTGCACATTATAAATTTTACCATCTGTAGCAGTATGCTCAAAAAACGAGCATACTGAATTTTCTTCCAGTTCTTCATCTTTATAAATGTTTTGAATATGTCTAGTTATAGTTTTCCTATCTTTTCCAAATAAATGTGCTATTTGAGTTTGAGTAAGCCATACTGTGTCATCTTTTATATTTACATCAAGTTTGACATCTTGATTTTCAAATAAAATTATTTCATTTTTCATAATTAATACCTTCCTTATCTTTTATTGCCATACAAAAAAACATTACAGTATTAATCATCTTTTATCCCTATATAATTATACCATTTATCTAGGTTTATGTAAACAAAAAAACTTAACTGAAAAGTTAAGCTAATTCTTAAAATTAATTATTTTATTTACCATATTATTTACATTATCTTTAGAAAATGGTTTATTTAACATATCCACTATATTATATGAAAAAGCTCTTTTAATAGTTTCTTTAGTATCATCACCCGATATTATAACTATTGGATATTTTTTAAATAAATTATTATTTTTAAAATAATTAAGTACCATAAATCCATCACTTTCTGGCATATTTAAATCAAGCAACATTCCAACTATATCATACTTTTTATCAGTTATATGTTTTATTGCTTCTCTACCATTAGAAGATTTTAAAACTATATATTCATCACTTAATGCTTTTTCTATAATATTTCTAACTATCATAGAATCGTCTGCTACTATAATTGCTTTTTCCATATTACTCATCTCCTAAATATTTTTTTACTACGTTTATTACTCTTTCTACTTCATCCATAAGTTCTGGATGGTGTTCTTTTATATATTTGATATCATTATCTTTTCCTTTTAATTCATGATTTAATGAAAGCTCAGCTAACTTTTTAAATCCTAAATATTTACTATCGCTCTTCATAGCATGGCTAAGTATTGCATAATTATTAGAGTCCTCATTATCTAAATGTTCTTTCATTTTAGGTATTCTTGTTTCACTCTCAATTAAGAAGTCTTTTAATGTATCATTATACATTTCAATATCTCCAAGCAATTCAACACCACTATCTACATCAATATCATTTTCTTTTAAATAATCTATATCTATTTCAATATTTTTTTCTTCTTCCACCATTTCAACCTTTTCTTTTTTAGTACTTGTTAAAAATTTTGACAACACTTTTTTTAATTCATCATTTTCTATTGGCTTTGATAAATAGCCACTAAATCCTACTTCTAAATATTTGTTTTCTCTACCTTGAATAGCATCTGCAGTAAGTGCAATTACAGGAGTATTGAAACCATCTATTTGTTTTAATTTTTTTAATGTTTCTACTCCACCCATCTTAGGCATCATAATATCTAAAAGTATAATATCAAACTTTTTATTATTCTCTATTTTATTTAGACATTCAAAACCACTTTCACAAGGAGTTATATCTAAGTTATATTCTTTTAAAATTTTAGTACCAACTTTTATATTTAATTTATTATCATCTACTAATAATACTTTTTTATTATTAAATTTTAATATTTCTTCTATAACTTCTTCTTTTTTATATAATCCATTTCTTATTTCTTGGGTTAAACAAATAGTAAATGTTGAACCTTCTCCATATTCACTCTGAACAACTATTTTACCACCCATCATTTCAACAAGTCTTTTAGTTATAGCAAGGCCTAAACCTGTTCCTTCAGTAGTTGTATTTTTATCCTCATCAAGTCTTTGAAATTTAGTAAATAATTTATCTATTTGTTCTGTTTTAATACCCCTACCTGTATCTTTTATAGTTATAATCAATTTACATTTATCCTTATTATTTACACAACTAACATTAAAATTAATTTCACCTTTTTCAGTATACTTAGCAGCATTAGTTAAAACATTAGTTATAACCTGTTTTACTTTACCACTATCACCATATAATACATCTGGTAAATCTACAGCAAAATTAGTTTTAAGTTCAATATCTTTATCACCTATTCTTGGTATTATAAGTTTAACTAAATTATCAAGTATTTCTCTTAAATTATATTCAGTATTAACTATTTCCATCTTATCTGCTTCAATCTTACTTATATCAAGTATTCCATTTACTATTTCAAGTAAGTTTTGTGAAGCCATTACTATATCTCTAGCATCCTCTTTAGCTTCTTCTAAATTAGTAGCATTTTCTATACATTGACTGAACCCTACTATAGCGTTTAATGGTGTTCTTATTTCATGACTCATACTACTTAAGAAATCTGTTTTAGCATGATTTGCTTTTTCTGCTTGATCTTTAGCAAGTTCTAATTGGTTTATTAATTTAACATCTGGATTTTCTATTGTGAAGTACATAATCGAAGTAACAACTCCAAGAACAGCATTTATTAATAATAAACTTGGATTGATTTTTTGCACTATAACAATCATGGTAAACAGTGCAACAACTAATATAATTGGTAAATATTTTTTTTGCTTTAGGTATTTAAAATTTTTAATTAAAGTAATACCTAAGAATGTAATATAAAGGCCTACTACACCAAACACTATATCAACCGCAGGACCATATGTATATTTTGCAGGAGGAACATCATAAAAATAAATTGGAAGTAAATATATCAAAATAAATATAATTGTATTAACTACAATAAATACATTAGTTTTTTTGATATGTTGTTTTTCTTCTTTTCTAGTTATTATGAACGTATAAGTTACAAACAAGCTAAACCATACAACCAAACAAATCAAGAAAGTTTTTTGTACAAAAACTCCCATAATTGATTCATACTCAAAAAGAGTAATTAATAATTCAACTATACATGATACTATTGTAGTAATTAATAAATAACCATATATAGCATTTTCTTTTTTCTGAACTTTTTCTTTAACAAAAAATACAACAGAAATAATGATTGTATATATTAAAGCTGATACAGATAAAAATATTGTTGAACTCATAACACACCTCTATTCTACATAATTATATCATTTAGAATTTAAAAAGTAAATCTTTCTATTTTTATTTATTATAAAAGTCATCAAATTTTGATGACTTCACATTTTATTTTTTTATATATTTTTTTACTTCTTCATTTGTATTAGAACCAATTAAATCATTACCTATTTGCTCTAATTTTCTAAAATCTTGTTTGTTATTTTGAGTATATGGAATTGAATCAATGATTTCAAAATATGATGGTATTTCATAGTTTTTTAAACCTTTTATACATTTTTCTTTTATTTCTTCCTTAATTTGTTCTTCCTTACCTTTATATTCATCTTTTAATTCTATAAATGACATAGGTACAGAAACATCTTTAGGGTCATTAACTCCAACTGTAACACAATCTTTTACTGCAGGATGAGAACATATAACCTTCTCAATTGTATCAGGTGAAATTTTAAAAGCTGCTTTTATGATAACTCTTCTAATTCTTCCTTTTAAGAATATATAACCATCTTCATCTATATAACCTAAGTCCCCACTATGTAGCCATGTTTTTCCATCTTCATGAATCTTTTTTATTTCAGATGTAGCTTCTGGATTGTTTGTGTACTCAACAAAACTTGTTTCTGTATTTACACATATTTCTCCTATTTCCCCATATTTTAATTCTTTACCTGTATTTAAATCTACAGCTATGAATTTATTATGTGGTAATGGCACACCTATTGAACCAAATTTATTATGTAAAAATGGATTTACACATTCAGCACCTAAACCTTCGTTATTTCCATATCCATTTAATAATGGTACATAACAATTATACTGTTTTAATAAGTTTTCTATTTCAATTAATTCAGATTCTGATATTTTATCTCCACCGGTAACAAATGCTTTTACACTTTGTAGTGCTTTAATTTTATCTTCATTATTTTTAGTTTCTATTTGTTCCCTCATATACCTATAATGTAATGGTGCAGCAAAGGAAATATCAAAATTACCTAAATTATCATAAACTGTAGTCGCGTCTATAACAGGACATAATTCTGCTCTCATACCATGTGATAATGATAAAAAATAAGATCCAATTAAACCATAAGCCACAAATGGTGGTACAGTTACTAATAATGAATTTCCTGGATGTAATGGTAAATCAGTATAACTCCATTCTTTAAAAGAATTATTTACTGAGTAATCAGTATGTATTATTGATTTTGACATACCAGTAGTTCCACTTGATTGTACAATCAATGTTGGTTTGTCTTTCTCATAACTGGCTTCAACAACATTTAAATCCGAGTTTTTACCTAAATCCATAAATTCTGCAAATGTAATAAACTTTTTATCCTTAGGAACAATAGAACTAGGTTCTTTTAAAGTAGTTATTATATCATAACCAATTCTTTTCGGCATTGAAAATGAATCAGATGGTTTGTTAACAATAACTGTGTTAATATCAGTCTCAGATATGATTTTTTCTACATTTTTAATTATCTTATCAAAACAAACACAAATTTTACAATCATGAACATTAAAATAATGAATCAATTCTTCTTCACTGCATCTAAGGTCAACCCATTTTGCTACAGCTCCTATTTTATTTAATGCTAAGCCAATTTTCCCTACTTCAGGTGTATTAGTAGTCAAAATTGGTACTACATCACCATCTTTAACTCCTAATGAAACAAATGATTTTGCAACCCTGTCTGCATCATTAAATAGTTTTTCATAAGATAATCTTTCCCCTAGATAACCAATAGAATCATAATCTAAATTATAAGTGTTAGCATTTTTAATTAACTTATAAACAGTTTGATTAACATCAAATTCTCTTAATGGTTTAGACCTATAATATTTTAATTGTGGCATATCTATACTAGGATACCCTGTTATTTTTTTTTCTTCCATAATTTTTCCCCCAATCAATTTTTTTACTTTTGTAATACTTTACTTTCATTACAAATATATTTTAACATATTTCAATTAATGATTTCAATAAAAATTATTAAAATACAACAAAAAAAAGATAAACATAAAGTCGTTTATCTAAAAGATTAATTAAATATTAATAAAATTCTAAAACATTTAATTATTTTATATAATACTTATTTTTACTATTTATTCAATTTATTTTGTTTGAAATAGTCATTTTTGTGTTTAAAAACTAATATACGCATAAAATTCATTATAATTTTTTTATTTTAAACTCTATACCAGTCATTTATAACATCTTCACTTATATTTATATTATTATAACCTTTACCTATTTCTCTATTCGGTCTCTTTTTACCATGATAATCAGTGCCACCGCTTACAAGTAAATTATTCTTTTTAGCATATTCTTCTAATATTTTTGATTCTTCTAAAGTGAATTTAGAGTGATATACTTCTATTCCATCTATTATATTTTCGCTAACTAGTTTATCTAGATAAACTATGTGATCTTTCAATGGATATGTGAATAAATGAGCTAAAAATACTTTACCACCAGCATTTCTTATAGCATCTGATACTTCTTTAGCACTTGGCATTTGATTTGAAAAATCTATATATAACGGAAAATCCATATTACAATTACAACATCTAAAAAAGTAACTTCGATCATTCCACTCTTTATCAGTAAATAGTACTCTATTTTCTTCATATTTTTTTATTGAAGGTAAAATAATATCTATAGGCCATCCCATACTTTTATCATAAGTTAAATCATCTACTTTAATTCCATTCTTATGACAAGTTTTCATCATTAATTTAAACTCTTTATCTAAATCCATATAATCAGAATTTTTATTATATGTTTCTGTGCACCATTTCTCTATTTTTTCTACATCAAAATTATATCCAAGTAATTCTATTTTTGCATTATTAAATATTACATTAAATTCTCCACCTGTTATAATTTTTCCAGTATATAACTTAGAATAATCTTTTTCCTTTAATTCTTTATAAGCCTCTACTGTATCATGATCTGTTATTGATAAAATTGTAACATTGTTTTTTTCTGCTTCTTTAAGTAACTCTTCTAGAGTACTTGCTCCATCTGAATAAGTTGTATGTGTGTGTAAATCTATCATGTTTTTCTCCTTTATTTGTTATGATTTATTATATCATATATTTATAAAAAAAGTTAGAAAAACTTCTAACTATTTATTTTCTGGTCTCATTAATGGGAACATTACTACATCTTTTATATTTTCACTATTAGTTAATAATTGTAAAATTCTATCAATTCCCATTCCCCATCCACTTATAGGTGGCATACCATATTCCATAGCTTCAATGTAGTCATAATCCATTGGCATAGCTTCTTCATCACCACTATCTTTTAAGGCTGCTTGTTCTAGCAATCTTTTTTCTTGTTCTTGTGGATCAACAAGTTCTGAATAAGCATTTATTATTTCAGCTCCATTTATAACTAATTGGAATCTATCAGTAATATTTGGATTATCATCATTAGCTCTAGCAAGTGGTGATAAACTAATTGGATGCTCTGTTAAGAATATAGGCTCTACTATGTTTGGTCTTGCAACTTTCTTGTATAATTGATCTACTAAATTACCATATCCTAAATCTTCAAGTGGAGTATCTGATTCAATTACAATATTTTTATTTTTTATTTCTTGTAAAAGACTTTCTTTAGTATTGAATTCATTAATATCTATTCCTGAATATTCTAATATTAATTCTCTAAAAGAAACTTCTTTCCATTCTCCTGATAAATCAACAACCTTATCTCCAACGTTTATTTCTAATGTACCAAATAATTTTTGAATTATTGTTTGTAACATATTTCTTAAAAGTACCATGTTATCTTTATAATTTAAATATGCTCCATATCCTTCAATCATTGTAAAATCTTGTAAGTGTGATGTATCCATACCTTCATTTCTAAAACATCTAGCAATTTCAAATACTTTAGTAAATCCAGCTACTACAGCTCTTTTTAAATAAGTTTCTGGAGCTATTCTTAAATACACATCCATATCAAGTGCGTTATGATGTGCGATAAATGGTTTAGCAGTTGCTCCACTAGCTTTCATATTTAAAATAGGAGTTTCTATTTCGATATAACCTAATCCATTTAAATAATTTCTTATTTCTTGAATAAATCTAGATCTTAATAAAAAGTTTTCTCTTGATTTTTCATTTGTTATTAAATCAACATATCTATTTCTATATATTGTTTCTTGATCTGTTAATCCATGGAATTTTTCTGGAAGTGGTTTTAAAGCTTTACCTAAGAAAGTAATTTCATTTGCTCTTATTGTTTTTTCACCAGTATGAGTTGTAAAGATTTCTCCTTCTACTCCTATAAAATCCCCTAAATCATAATCTGTTTTGAATCTATTATAAGCATCTTCACCTATCATATCCATTTTAATAGAAACTTGTATTCTACCTTCAATATCTTGAATTGTAATAAATGACATTTTTCCCATCTTTCTCATTAATACAATTCTTCCAGCAGTTTTTACATTATCTACTCCATCTTCTAATTTCATAGCATCTTTTATTTCATAATTCTTTTCAAATCTCTCTGGATATGGGTTTGTGTAATTAGATATTTCTTCTAATTTTGAACGTCTTACTAATTCTTGTTCACTAAAATTTCTCATTTTTAACACCTCTCGTATGAATATATAATACACTTTAAAAGAAAAAAAATCAATAACTTGTTAGTATTTTTAACATTTATTGATTTTAAATTTTAATTTTAATTACTTTTTAAATAAAATATAATAAATTTATTTTTTTAATATCAATTTAGGAGTATTTGATACTTTGTCAATATCCATTGTTAAATTGTCAATAGACATTTCTCTAAAAGGAATATCTAAGTTAGACTCTCTAAGTTGTGAAGCAATATCTCCTAAGCAATTGTATTTATCAATTATTTGTTCGATAGAATAATAATCTGTATATCTTTCTTTACTTTTAATTAAATTAAGTAATCTAATATCAACAGATTTTAATTTATCAACACTTATACTGTTATAACATAGAAATTCATTATCATAATGTTTTGAATTTCTACGAGTACGTATATCATCAGAAATAGTAAAATCTACTTCATTCGAATGAAACGGATTATATTCATCTTTTTTCATATCTAAGTCAGGTAATCCTACTATAGATAGAGAAACAGAATCGATACCATTAATATGAGATTCAGTATCATCCATTAATTTTAAAATTTCTTTAGAATATTTTTTTATACCTAATCTATTTAATTCCAATAAAGATAATATTCCATATTTTATTATTAAAGGTGCATCTTTATAATTACTATTATGATGATATTTGTTATTACTAACATTTACTGGTTGAATTTTAAAATCATTTATGGTGTCTCTTATATATTCTAAAATATATTTTTCTTCTAATAAAAGTTTATTCATTATTCTCCTCCTTTTTACAGTATTATTTTTTTAAAACTTTTTGAATTGTTTTTTCTTTTTTGCTTAATCTAAACGTATCTTTTAAAATCATATATTCCTCATTAGTAGGAATAACCATAACCTTTATTCTAGAATCTTCGGTAGTTATAATACCACTTTGATATTTTTTGAATTTAGCAATATTTTCATTTACTTCTTTATTTATTTTTATGCCCATTGGTTTTGATATATAATTAATAATATCTTCCCTTATATAAGACATGTTTTCTCCAACGCCAGCTGTAAATATAATTGCATCTACATTTCCTTCTAATTCAAAATAATAATGTGCTATAAACTTAACTATTGATTTTTCAAATAAGGTCACTGCAAGTTTAGCTAAATGATCTTTATTTTCTAATAAAGCAGTTACATCTCTAAAATCGCTTTCACCACATACCCCTTTTAAACCACTCTCTTTATTTAATAATGTTGTAACTTCTGAAACATTTAAATTTCTTTCTTTACAAATATATTCAATTATAGAAGGATCTATAGAACCACTACGTGTTCCCATCATAAGTCCATCTAAAGGTGTTAATCCCATTGTGGTATTAAAACTCTTACCATTTTTTATTGCTGACATACTAACACCATTACCAATATGACAAATAATTAAATTTACTTCTTCTTTATTAAGATATTCTTGCATTGTTTCTGTAATATACTTGTGACTTGTACCATGGAAACCGTATTTTCTAACTCCATTTTCCTTATACCAAGAATATGGAACTGGATACATATAATTTTCTTCTGGAATAGTTTGATGAAATGCACTATCAAATACAGCAATTTGTGGAACAGTAGGTAATAATTTTTGCATTGCATTTATACCTGCTAGGTTACCTTGATGATGAAGTGGCGCAAATTTACTAAAAAATTCTATATCATTTATAACATCATCTGTTATAACTACTGATTCAGAATATTTTTCTCCACCATGAACTACACGATGTCCTACTCCTTTTATTTCATCAATATTACTTATAAAATTATTTATTAATAATTCATTAAGCATAATTTCTACTGCTTTTGTATGGTTCATTATTGTTTCTTTTTTTTCAATCTTTTTACTGCTAGTTTTTAAAGTATAAAAACTGTCATTATTACCTATTTTTTCAACACAACCATTTACAATTTCTTTATTTCCAGGCATTTCATATAAAGAAAACTTTAAAGATGAACTACCTGCATTTATAACTAAATATTTTTCACACATAAAAATCCCCCATTAAATTGTTTAATATGTTATCACAAATCTATTAAAAACGCAAATTTATATGGAACAAAAAAATTTTCTATATACAATAGAAAATTTTTTACTACCTATATTACTTTTTCCAAAAATATCTTTTTATCAAATGCTCCTCTTTTTTCACTTTTTTTATTAGCAATTCCTATTACTTCTTCTAATGTTTTATTTTCTAATTTAGCAAGTGATTTTATAACCTCTATCATATCTGCTAATTCTTCTACTCTATCAAGTCCACTCGCTTCAATTACTTCATTATACTCTTCATATAATTTTTTCTCTAATTCTTCTTTATATCTTTGATCATCTAATATACTAATTATAGGTTTTTCTCCTTTTGATTCTATTATTTCTGGTATATTATCTCTAACTAATTTATTATATACTCTTTCCATATTTTCCTCCTAATAATCTTTGTTTTTCGGAATTACTCCTCTTACTCCACCACGTGGATTCTTTACATCACCTTTATACCTTGGAATTAAGTGTAGATGAATATGCATAACACTCTGTCCAGCTGATTCGTTACAATTAAGCCCTATATTATATCCATCTGGGTGATATAAATTATCTAAATCTATTTTTGCTTTTCTAACTAATTCAAATATAGCATTTTGTTCTTCTATACTCGTATCAAAAAATGTTTCAATATGCCTTTTAGTTATAAATAACATATGTCCTTTATTTACTGGAAATTCATCATAATATGCGAGCGCTAATTCATTTTCAAATACTGGTGTTTTTTCTTTGAATTTATTACAAAATACACAATCCATAACATATCCTCCTTATATAACATAAATAATAATTGTTATAAATTAACACATTTAAAACACGTTATTATCTATATTTTTTTCTTAAATAATTATATTATCTCATATATTTCAAATAGTCTAAACTATTAACTTTAGTATAATTTTTATTAACATTACCCCATCCATCTACATCACAATTATTTTTATTAAAATATATTGGAATGCCACCGTATTGTTTCCAATCATCTAAATTATGAATAGTATCATCTATTAATATATTCCCTCTAGGATCTACTACTTCAGATTTTTTTAATGTATATGGAGATAATATTATTTCATTTTTTATTTCTAAGCTTCTAAGTAATTTTATTTTAGCTACACCCTCATTTTCCATAGAATGAATTTTAGTTAAAATAACAACATCTCTTAATTCCTTTAATATATTAATTGCGTCGTTTATAATTTCACTTTTCATTAATATTTCATCCCAATTTTTATTTTGAATATATTTTATTTTATCAAATTCATTTTTTATGTTTAAATTTCTATATTCTTCATCAAATAACCATATTTCTGAATCAAATATTACGCCATCAAAATCTACATATTTTTTCATAAAACCTCCTGAGTTAATTTATTATAAATTTAAATATTCTTTCACTACTTCTATTGTATCCCTAACTACATTCTCATTAGAAGAATTTTTTAAACTACTAGTTAATTCTTGTAATACTTTATTCTTATGAATATAAACTAATTTAAAATTACCTGCTTTTTCTTCATCAGTTAAACTTGAATTATTTAAATTTATATTTTTATTATATTTAATTAAATAATAATTAGAAATTGATTTTGTATTGATACCTCTACTAGGATAATCTTTATTCATATAACTTATAGTAAAGAAAGGTTCCCTCTTTTCTAAACAAATATCAATACCAGTTTCTTCCTTTATTTCTCTAACGATAGCCTCATCGAATGTTTCGTTTTCTTCTACTCTTCCACCTACAAAAAAATAATTATTACAACTATGAGCAAATAAAATTTCATCATTAGAATTAATCATAAGTGCTTTAGCTCTTCTAACTACTCTATTGATGTCTTCTTCTTTCAAATTATCATAATTATATAGTATTGTTTTCATAATCCACCTAATTTCTTAATTAAATTATATCATAATTTTTTTAAATTCTACAAAAAAAGAAAAACCTAATGTTTTTCTTCATTATTTAAGTATTCAGCTAATTTTAAATAGGCTGTATTATCCCATAAATTCCATCTATCTTCATCTTTAAAATTAGCCATAGTTTTTGTTTGACCTTTTGGAATAAAAATAAAATCCCAACTCCAACCGTATTCGCCACTTTTTTTAGTATCTATTGTACCTTCTGTTTTAGCTACTATCACAATAGGTTCTTTGCCAAGTTCACAGTAAGCTAAAGCTTCAACAAAATAAGCATATCTATCTTCAATACCTTCCATAAGTTTAAGTATTCCATCTTCTCCTAATGTATCATCTACATAATGTGTATATGGTCCAGGAAAACCATTCAAAGCAGGAATAACTAATCCACTATCATTTTTAAGTACATTAGTTTTTAATTTTTCACTAGCATATTTAGCTGAAAATTTAGCAACTTCTTCCATATTATCTGCTTGTATTTCTATAGTATCCATTTTTACATTATTAATTTTAAATCCTAATGGTTCAAGAATTTGTTTAGCACTTGCCACTTTAGCCCAATTACCTGTTACATATGTTATTTCTTTCATATTACCTCCTTTATTATATTAATTTTTCTTTTTCTAATAAATTTTTAAAAGCAAGAATATTTCCTTTTCTAAATTCATTACTTTCTATTAATTCTTTTATCTCATCAATGCTTAGCCATTTAACAAATTCTACCTCGTCTTTTTGTAGAACTAATTCATTAATATTTATATCTTTCTTTAGATAATAAGTAGATTGAAAAGCATGTTCCCTTTTTATTGTTTCAATATATTTTATATCTTTAAAATCAATAACTATCCCTAATTCTTCTTGAATCTCTTTTACAATCGTTTCATCTGCAGTATAACCTGATGAAACAAGTCCACCTGTAGTAGCCCAAGTATTACCTTTTTGTTTGGATGTTTTTTGTATTAAAAATTTACCTTCACTATTTTGTATAAACACTATAACAATCTTTATATATTTGCCATCCTCAGGTTTCATGTCTTTACTTCTTAAAACTTTTTCACCAATTAAATTTTGATTTTCATCGTATAAATCTAAATATTCCATATTATCAACTCCCTACACTAGAATATTTTTCCATACCCTTATAAAATATAATAATACTTGGTATCAAATATAAAAGAGTTATTAGTGGACAAATTATAAATAACTTATTTGTCTCTTTTCCTAATATAAATAATAATGGATAATAATTAATAAATCCAAAAGGTACTATTAGTGTAAAAAACATAACAAAACCTTTCTTAAATATACCTATTGGATATTGTGCCATTTCTCTACAACCATAAGTTAAGACATTTCTAACTTCCAAACCTTTTATCGTATAAAAACAATAGGCAGCTGTTATAATTAATATACTTAAAAATATGAATATTGAACTAATTATCATAAATATTAAAGTAATAATTTTTTCTATATTCCAAATAACATCTATGTTTATAATAGCTATTACAAGTACTATAATTGATTGTAATAATCTAGACAATTTTATAAAACTAACTTGTTCACAAAAGACTTGTAATAAAATATTTCTAGGCCTTAAAAGTAACTTATCAAAATTACCTGCTACTATTAAATCATCAAATTGATCTATACCCCTAAAAAATGTTTCACAAAATGAAAAACCAAATTGTATTATTCCAAAAGTAAGTAATACTTCATAGAGTGTGAATCCTTTTATATTTGAAAATTTATCAAATAAACAAATGATTGTAAAATAATAACCAAAGAATACAAAGAATTGAGATATAAATGACATCATAAAAGATAATTTATATTGTAATTCACTTTTAAAATGAATCTTAAAATATTTAAAATATAACCCCATATTAACCTCCTTGTATTACTGCTTTCTTTAATGCTTTTTTAGTAATTAATTTACCTAATATTACTAAAATTATTATCCATATTATTTGTATCATAATTCCAATTAAACCTTCGTTAATAGTTATATTTCCAACATATAGTCTAAAAGGAAAATCCGAAATATATCTAAAAGGTAATATATTTGATATATTTTGTAAATAATTTGGGAAAAATGGTACTGGTATTACCATTCCTGATAATATATCAGATATTACCATGAATATATTTATAACACCTTTTTCATCTAGAGTGAATAAGCAAATGACATGGTATAAAAGTACAAGTACAGTCATAAGTATAGTAGCTAACACCATAGTAATGATAGATAATATTAATCTAGGTAAAGTTATGCTTAAATCTAAGTTATAAGGGCTAGGAAGTATTATAGCAACCAATATTACTGGTAAAAATCTAAGTGCTACATTAGATAATCTTTCTCCAAGTATTTTACTTGCCCACATCAAATATAAATCTTGTGGTCTGCATAACTCATAAGCAATATTTCCTGATTTTATAAGATTTATTATTTCCTTATCTTTATACCACAAATTAACAAGTGCGAATAAACTTTGTCCTAACCAAACATAACTTATTAATTCTTTTAATTCCATAGGTAAATTACCACTACCTGATTCATAGAATGCTACATATATAGAAACATATACAAATCCAAAAAAGAATTGCGTTGATAATCCTGCAAGTGCAGCTGCTCTATATTGAAGTCCCGTTTTAAATTTTAATTTAAAATAAGTTATATAAGATTTCATATTTTAAAATCCTCATATAATTTAACAATTAATTCATCAATATTACCACTATCTATATCAATATCACTTATAGATATTTTAGATGATATTAATTTTATAAATTCATTTATCTCAATTTTCCTTATGTCTATTATAAATTCTATTCCATCATCAATAGTATTTTGTTCTACTACACAATCATTTTCTAATTTTACTTTATCTTTAGTTATTACTGTTATCTTTCTTAAATAATCATATTTTCTTTTTAATTTAGTAAGTGATCCATCATATAACAATTGTCCTTTACCTATTAATATTATTCTTTTTGCGAGTGCTTCTATATCTGCCATATCATGAGTTGTCAGTATTACTGTAACTTTATTTTGCTTATTTATTTTTTTTATAAATTCTCTAACTATTTTTTTAGAGACTGCATCTAAACCTATTGTAGGTTCATCTAAAAATAATATTTTAGGTCTATGAATTAATGAAGCCGCTATTTCACATTTCATTCTATTACCCAAGCTTAATTGTCTTACTGGAATATTTATTATATCTTTTAAGTTTAATAATTCTATTAATTCATTCAATGTTTTTTGATATTCACTATCTTCTAATTTATATATATCTTTTAATAAGTTAAATGAATCAATAGCAGGTATATCCCACCATAATTGACTTCTTTGACCAAACACAACACCTATTTTAGATACATACTTTTTTCTATCTATCCAAGGTGTCATTTTATCAATTACAACATTACCACTATCAGGAACAAGTATTCCAGATAATATTTTTATCGTAGTAGATTTACCTGCTCCATTTGGGCCAATATAACCAACTATTTCTCCTTTCTTAATAGAAAACGAAATATCACTAATTGCTTTAATATAATTATATTTTCTATTAAAGAAAGTTTTTAAAGCACCAAATTTCCCGTCTGATTTTATAGGTACTTTAAATGTTTTTTTAATATGTTTAACCTCGATGAATGACATTTTATCAACTCCTTTCCCTAAAGAATCAACAATTTATCATTTCCAAATTATCCTCCCTTCATTTAGTTTTACATAACGCAAAAAACCACATTTTTAAATGTAGCCATCTAGTTGTTTTTTAATAAATTGTAGATTCTTTGCAAAACGTCTCTTAAAATATATAATAAAAAAAGTATTTTGTCAATACTTTTTCTATATGAATGTTACACTAAAAAGAAAAAACTAGAATATTTCTAGTTTTTTTAGTTTGTTAGCTTTGTAACCATTTTAATATCGGGTAACTGCCACTAACATTAGTATTCCATGCAGACCAACTTGAATCATAAGTTGATGATGAGTGTAATTCTAAAGTTGTTTTTCCAGTACCTTTATTTAGTTGAGCTGAATAACTAGTTCCAATAGTATCCTTGTTATAAAACCATGTTGATTTATCCATATTTCCTGATAAACTATCATTCATTGAACCGGTTCCTATTCTTCCATATATAGCACCTGTATATCCGTTGGCAGATGTTCCCAACCATCCTTTTTTATCGGATTTAAATTTACCAATATATATCAAGTTTGACATAATAATATTTCCTGCAGATCCATTATAGTTACCTAAAATTCCACCTGAATCTGTAACTAAAGATTCTGCTATTCCTTTAGCTTGTGCTTCAACATCTATATCTGCAAAAACATTTGATATTGTTAACACTCCACCGCCTATTCCTATAACTCCACCAGTATCAGTTCCTGTTGCTGTTATTTGACTATTTGTTATATTTATTTCATTTACTGTTGTTGTTCCTCCAGCACTTCCAATAAGCCCACCAGCAAATGATGTTCCATTTAATATAGCGTTATTTATTGAAATTCTATTAATAATAGTTGTTCCTGAAGTTGAACCAGCTAATGTACCAATATCTTGACTAGTAGAACTATTAATAGTTATATTATTAAATTTTAAATTTTCAACCGTAGCGCCAGATAACTTACTAAAGAAACCAACTTGATTCTCAGCTATTTGCGTAATTTTAAGGTTAGATATTATATGTCCATTACCATTAAATGTTCCTTTAAAGTTTTCAGAAATTGGCGTCCATTCTTCATTCAATAAGTCTATATCACAATTTAAGTTTACTGTTTTACCACTAAATGTTGTCCCTAAACTTACTAACGATGCAAATCCTTTTAATTCAGCTCTAGAATTTAAATCATTATCCTTACATAATATATATGATGAGGCTGATTCATCATACCAATCTGTATCTACCTCTAATGCCTCATAATCACCATAAATATTAATACTATTAGCGTTTGTAACAATTGGTTTACTAAAATCAAATTTTGAAGTTAAATTACTATCAGAATACCAATCATTAAATTTAAATCCACTTAATTTAATATCATTAAATTCAGGTAACATAGTACCATATGGAACTAAAATACTTTCAACAGTTTTTTCTCCATATTTAAAGTTTACTGTAATTAACTTAGTACCAGATTCATAAAAGAAGAAATATGTACTTCCACCAACTTTCGCTTTAGTTGTTAAATATAAGGGAGTTCCTACTCCTTCACTCGTTATTCCAAAGTCTTTTACAACCCCAATATTTTTTGTCACTATTCTAAAGAACGATGATGCTTCTACTGGGTCAGAAGAACCACTTCCATTTGCATTTGAACCGACCCAAGTCTTACCACCATCTAAAGTTGAAATATCAAGACTCATTGATGATAATTCTATTTTATACTTTCCATTATATTGTCTATCTGCTGTTATATATTCATAATTTGTATTTGGAGCTTCAGCATTTTCATTTAATGTTATTGGCGTATTAGTTACAAATTGTAATGATCTTGTATCAATAACTCCATCTTGTGGTATTTGAATGTTAAATGTATTTATACCCTTCAATATAATGCCAGATTGCGGATGTAATTCTGTACAATCTGATGTTGTATATATTTTAAAATTTAATGATTCTAATTTTGGAATAATATTCCATTTTGCATATAAAGTCATATTAGAGGAAATAGTTGTACTGTCTGTAACTTCTGTTATAAAGCTTTCTTCTTTATACCAGCCTCCAAAAACATATCCTTCTCTTGTTGGAATAATATGAGTGGTTGAAGTATTTTCCCATATTGCATATAAATTTATCACTTTATTATTTTCAATAGTTAAATTAGTAATACTAGCTTTATCCGTATATATTACTTCTCCATTTGAAGATGTGCTCCAACCTTTAAATATAGCTGATACTGTATTTGTTTGATCTTCAGCACTACTATAATTCATTTTATATGTAATTGTATATTCCTTATTATAAGAATTTGAGGTTAAATTACTAGACGTTCCATAATAATGAGTACTATTATTCATACTTCCACTTGTACTTGTATTTCCTATATAACTAATTTGATATTGATTAGCTGTAAAGATTGCTTCAAAACTTAAGTTTCCTATTGTTCCTTGTTCAATCTTTCCATTTGATTCTTCTCCATTTACTTTCCAGCCTTTAAATGTATAGCCTTCTTTACTTGGATTATTTAATGTGA
>SVAX01000012.1 GCA_015059155.1 Bacillota bacterium
TTTAATCAGATCCTTTCAATGTTTAGTATCCAATCACATTGTATCATAAAGTTTCTGAAATGACTCTTTTTTTTATAAAATGAAAAATAGTGTCAAGTTATTCACCAACACTATTTATTATAGAACCAATTAAAAATTTACCTGTAATTTTTTTGTTTCTGTAAAAATTAGGTTACAATTAAGCAAAAATGTTCATTTGAATAATAAATTTAAGTGTGTTATCTTGATAAACAGGAGGGATAATATGAATTACTATAATGAGATAAAGAAAAATTTAATAAAATGTGAAATATACGATAAATCTAAAGATTTTTCTAAAAATAAAAATCGAGTTATAACGTATTTTGAGAATGGGAAACTATTAAATAAAGCAGGTAAAGAATATGGTAAAAATGTAATTAAGCAATATTCAGAAAAATTAATGATTGAAGTTGGAAAAAAATACAATGAAAGAACTTTGTATAGAATGAGAAAATTTTATGAGGTATTTAGCAATGAAAAATTGACACCATTGGTGTCAAAATTGAGTTGGAGTCATTATATACAACTTTTATCACTGAAAAGTGTTGATGAAATAATTTATTATATTAACGTTACTCTAAATAATAATCTAAATAAAAGAGAACTACAAGAAAGAATTAATAATCAAGAATATGATAGATTAAATGATGAAACTAAAATTAAACTCATTGAATCGGAAGAATTAAAAGTAAATGATTTAGTTCCTAATCCAATAATAATTAAATCAAATCTATTAAAAGAAGATTTAACTGAATATGCATTAAAACAAGCTATATTAAATAATTTAGATGAATTTTTATTACAGTTAGGTAATGGATTTACTTACGTAGGTAATGAATATAAAATTAAATTAGATGATAGATATAATTACATAGATTTACTTTTATATAATATTAAATATAAATGTTATGTAGTTGTAGAGTTGAAAATAACAGAACTTAAGAAAGAGCATACGGGTCAGGTTATGACATATATGAATTACATTGATAAAAATATAAAAACAATTGAAGAAAACAAAACAGTAGGAATAATTATTTGTAAAAAAGATAACATGTATGTAATAGAGTTTTGCTCTGATGATAGAATAATTGCTCGAGAATATAAATTGGTATAATATAATAGTTACAGGATATGGTTATAATGCCAAAGAAGAGAAATTATATTTATTAAAAGATAGAATAAAGATTATAGACTTTCAAGATATGCTTGTTATTTAATAGCTCAAAATGGTGATTCAAGAAAAGAAATAATAGCTCTTGCACAAACTTATTTTGCAGTGCAAACTAGAAAACAAGAATTAAGTGAAAAAAGTATAATGAACTTACTGAATATGAGAAAAGATTCTATCAAAGAAATTTAACTAAAAAAGAAAATTATTCATTAAATCAAACTGAACAAAAATTAAAAAATGATAGTATTCAAAGTGAACATAATGCTAATATAATTCACTATAATATGGGGAGGGATATTAGAAATTTTATTGCAAATCAAGGTGGTACAATGCCAGAAAAATTGCCAATTCCTAATAAAAGTTTAAAAGAAATAGAAAAAGAGAATAAAAGTAAACTTATAGATAATGGTATTGATGATATGATATTTGACACTACATATACATTAAATTCTTAAAATAATTACATTTTTCATATTTTTTTCATAAAAAAGGTATAAACTAATTATAGCTAGGAGGAATAATATGGAAAATAAAAACAAAATAATTGATGGAGAAATTATAAAAGAAAGTAATAATAAAGTAGAAAAGAAAGAAAATTTTTTTACCTCTAAAATATTTTTAACAATATGTTCATTTGTTTTGGGTGCTGGGATAATGTTTGCTTTTATTGCTATTGTTAGTAACGGAAATATATTGGTTAGAAAAGTTACTAGTGAAAATGTTAAAACAACTACAGTAGAAGAAATAAGTGATTTAAAACTTGCTATAAACAATGTTTATGAAGCTGCTGTATATATTGAGGTTACAGGGGATAGAAGTTCATCTTCTGGATCTGGTTTTGTTTATAAGAAAGATGATAAATATGGTTATATTTTAACTAATTATCATGTTATAAAAAATGGTAGAAAGTTTGTTGTAACATTTTCAGATGGAGAAGAGGTAGAAGCTAGTTTAGTAAGTGGTGATGAATATTATGATATAGCGGTACTTAAAGTTAAAATAGATAAAATAAAAAAAGTTGCTACTTTAGGTGATTCCTCTACTATTGAACTTGGAGATACAGTATTTACTGTAGGTGCTCCTTTGGGTAAAGAATATATGGGTACAATTACAAAAGGTATTGTATCTGGAATAAATAGAATGGTATCAGTAGAACTTACAAGTGGAAATTATCTTATGGAAGTAATTCAAACGGATGCATCTATTAATAGTGGTAATAGTGGTGGACCTATTTGTAATATAAAAGGAGAAGTCATTGGTATAACTTCATCTAAATTAGTAGGTAGTGGTGTAGAAGGTATGGGATTTGCCATTCCTATAAATTCTGTGTTAGAAATTATTGATAGTATAGAAAGTGGAACAACTTTATCAAGACCATATTTAGGAGTTCAACTTGTGGATCTTACAAATACATTTGCTTTACAATATTACTACAATATAAGAATTAGTAGTGATGTAACATTTGGAGCTGTTTTAAGCTATATAGAAGAAAAGCAACCTGCATCTAAAGCTGGATTAAAAATTGGAGATGTAATAGTTGAAATGGATGGAGAAAAAGTAGAGGATGTATCTTATTTTAAATATTTATTATATAAGCATAAAATAGGGGATACGATAACAGTTAAGTATTATAGAGAAAATACATTATTAGAAACAAAAATAGAACTTACGGAATCAATAAAAGGTGAGTAATTCACTTTTTAATAATTCCATTATAATTCTATATATTTAAATAAGGAGGTTTTTATGTTAGAAATAAAGAATATTACAAAAATATATAAAACAGGTTCATTTACTCAAAAAGCTTTAAATAAAGTCAATATAAATTTTAGAGAAAATGAATTTGTATCTATACTAGGACCATCTGGAAGTGGGAAAACAACACTTTTAAATGTAATAGGTGGTTTAGATAAATATGATAGTGGGGATTTAGTTATAAATGAAGTTTCTACTAAAAAATATAAAGATAAAGATTGGGATACATACAGAAATCATAGAATAGGTTTTATATTTCAAAGTTATAATTTAATCCCACATCAAACGGTTTTATCAAATGTAGAACTTGCTTTAACACTTTCAGGTATAGGAAAAAGAGAAAGAAGAAAAAGAGCTATTAAGGCTTTAAAAGAAGTAGGGTTAGGTGAACATATTCACAAGAAACCAAATCAAATGAGTGGCGGGCAGATGCAAAGAGTAGCTATTGCAAGAGCTCTAATAAATAATCCTGATATACTTCTTGCTGATGAACCAACAGGTGCTTTAGATTCTGAGACTAGTGTTCAAATTATGAATTTATTAAAAAAAATAAGTAAAGATAAATTAGTTATAATGGTAACGCATAATCCAGAATTAGCTAATGAATATTCAAACAGAATAATAAGCTTAAAAGATGGTGAAGTAATAAATGATACTAATCCATATGATGGTAAAGATAAAATAGATTATAAAACAGGTAAAAGTAAAAAAACAAGTATGAGTTTCTTTACTGCTTTATCTTTATCGCTTAATAATTTAATGACTAAAAAAGCTAGAACTATTTTAACTGCATTTGCAGGTTCTATAGGAATAATTGGTATAGCTTTAATACTTTCTTTATCAAATGGAGTTAATAATTATATAGCGAAGGTTCAAGAAGATACTTTAACTAGTTATCCTTTAACAATAGAAAAAAATAGTGTAGATACAGCTACTCTAATGTCTTCTTTTATGGGTCAAAATTCTAATGATGAACATGGGTTAGATGCTATATATTCAAATAATATAATGACGGATATGATTAGTACTATGTATGGTGGTATTACTACTAACAATTTAATTGAATTTAAAAAATATTTAGATAATAATAAGGATTTAAAAAAATATGTTAATGATATTAAATACACATATAATTTAGATTTACAAATATATACTAATGCCAGTTTAAAAGTAAATCCTAGTAATATGATGAGTATGTTTAATCCTAATGCTCAAAATACTAATAGTAGTATGTCAGGTGGAATTCAAATATTTAACGAGCTTACAACTAATAAAACTTTATTAAATAGTCAATATGAAGTAATAAGTGGTAAAATGCCTGAGAGTTATGATGAAATGGTATTAATAGTTGATGAAAATAATGAAATTGTAGATTATGTATTATATGCAATAGGCTTAAAAGATCAAAAAGAAATACAAGAAACTATGATGAATATGATGAATGGAAATGAAATTCAAGAATTTGAACAAACTAAATATTCATATGAAGATATATTAAATACTGATTATAAACTTGTATTAAATTCTGATTATTATAAAAAAGAAAATGGTGTTTGGGTAGATAAGAGTAATGATTTACACTATTTAAGTGAACTTGTAGATAATGGAATAAAGTTAAATATAGTAGGTATAATTAAACCAAAAGACGGAAGTAATATATCGATAACAAATGGTATAGGATATACTAAAGAATTATCTGAATATGTTATAAATGAAATCAATGAAAGTGAAATAGTAAAAGAACAATTAGAAAATCAAAATATAAATGTATTTACAAACCAAGAATTTAAGGATTTAGAAACACTAGAAAATAACTTAAGTAAAATGGGTGCAGTTGACTTAGATAATCCGTATACTATAAATATTTATCCTAAAGATTTTGAATCTAAAGATAAAATAGAAGAAATAATTAATAAATATAATGATTCAAAAATAGAATCAGGAGATGAAGAAGATAAGATAGAATATACTGATTATGTAGGTTTACTTATGAGTAGTGTAACTACAATAGTAGATGTTATTGGATATGTACTTATCGCATTTGTATCTATATCTTTAGTAGTATCTAGTATAATGATTGGTATTATCACTTATATTTCTGTTCTTGAAAGAACTAAAGAAATAGGAATATTAAGATCTATAGGCGCAAGTAAGAAAGATATATCTAGAGTATTTAATGCTGAAACATTTATAGTAGGATTAACATCAGGTGGTATAGGTATACTAATTACTTGTATATTAAATGTATTTATTAATATACTTATTAAGAATGTAACAGGTGTAGTTGTGTCAGCGACTCTTCCTATTAAAGCAGCAATAATTCTTATAATTATTAGTACATTGCTTACTATGATTGCTGGATTAATACCTTCTAAAATAGCAAGTAAAAAAGATCCAGTAATAGCTTTAAGAACTGAATAAAGGTACTTGAAAAAGTACTTTTAATTTTATATAATGAAAGTGGTGATAAAATGAAAGTAACAATACTTGGAGCAGGTGCTTATGGTCTTGCTTTATCAAAAGTACTTGTAGAAAATAAAAATGAAGTAGTTATATGGACTCCTTTTGAAGAAGAAAAAAATGAACTATTAAAAACTAGAAAAAGTTCTAATTTAAAAGAATATACATTAGATAATAGTGTGGTTATAACTACTGATTTAGAAGAGTCTATAAGAAATAGTGAATTAATTGTAATAGCTATTCCAACTAAATTTATATCTGATGTATGTAAAAATCTTAAAAAATATATTAAATCAAATCAACACATTTGTATAGCTAGTAAAGGTATAGAACAAGAAACTTATTTGTTTGTTCATGATATAATAAAAAAACAAATAAAAACTAAATATATAGGTGTTATATCTGGACCTAGTTTTGCAATCGATTTAGTTTTAGGTGTTCCTGTAGGTTTAGCAGTTGCATCTAAATCAAAAAAAACATTAGATATAATAAGAAGTGCATTTTGTAATGATCATTTTAAATTATATCCAACAAACGATATAATAGGAATAGAAGTGTGTGGAGCTGTTAAAAATATAATCGCAATAGCATCCGGAATGATAGATGGAATTGGATATCCGATATCAACTCAAGCATTATTATTAACTCAGTCTCTTCATGATATAAAAGAGTTAATATATGAATTAGGTGGATCAAAAAAAACTATACTTAGTTTTGCAGGCTTTGGGGATATCATACTTACTTGTACAAGTGAAAAAAGTAGAAATTATACATTTGGTAAATTAATTGGTTCTAATGCTTCTAAAGAAGAAATAGAAGAATATAAGAATAATATGACGGTAGAAGGATTATATACATTAAAAAGTATATATGGATTAATGAAGAAAGAAAAGATAGAAATACCTACAATAAATATAATCTATGATATAGTATTTAAAGATGAAAAAATTGATAAATTAATAGAACATCTTATGATTTGACAAAATAGGGACTTCATATTATAATAAAATTGTATTCTGGACACAAAGAGAGGTATTATGAAAGTAGTAGTTAAAAATATAATAAATATATTTACTATAATAGATGGTAAAATAAATTTATTAGTAAAAGATAATAATATAATAGAAATAGATTGTTTAGATCAATTGGATTTAATTAACAATGATTATATTAAAGATAATATAGATATAAAAGATTTAAATTTAAAACAGTGTTATACATTTAGTAAAAAAGAAAAAGATAAATTAGAATTAAAAGTATTATATATTGATATTATTAATATAGATAGTATAAAATTAAGTAATGGATTTGATTTTATTGAATTAGATAAGCTAGATAAAGAAAATGATTATATAAAAGCTAGTATAGAATTTTTAAAAAAGGAATTAGTTTTAAATAGTACTATAAAAAAATTATATCCTAATGAATTTGTATTACCAGAAATACAAAAGATTTATGAATATTTATTAGATAAAAAATATGATAGAAGAAATTTTAGAAAGAAATTAATTAAATTAGATGTAATAGAAGATTTAGATAAAATTAGTTCAAATAAAACTGGGAGACCAGCAAAACTTTATAGATTCAAAGAAATTAAAACAGATAAAATATTGTTTTAGGAGGTATTTATATGACGAAGTGGGGAGTAAGATCAATGGTTTGGTATATATTTATACTTATAGTAGCATTCTGTGTATCGTTGTATCACTACATGCAGTTTATAAATGATCCTGGCATACAAAAGATATTTTCTTAGAAACAAATAATAGAGTCACATTTTGTGATTCTTTTTTTCTATAATTATAAAAAGATAATAAATTATTAATAATCTTTTAAATATTGTCAGAACAAAAGTCAAAATATAAGTTATTTTTACTTTGATTTTGTATACTAAATTAATATTTCTATGATATAATTAATTAAGGTGGTAAATATGAGAAAAGATAATCCAAATATAAATTTTGATGAATTACATGATAAGGTGTCAACCTATATAACAAATAAAGAAGATTTAAAATTAATAACTAAAGCTTATCTTTTTGCGTATGAAAAACATTTTGGACAAAAAAGACATACTGGAGAAGATTACATAGTACATCCTTTAAATGTTGCATATATTCTTGCTGATATAAATGCGGATTATCAAACTATTTGTGCCGCACTTCTTCACGATACAATCGAAGATTGTGATGTAACAAAAGAAGAATTAACTTTGGAATTTAGTTTGGAAATAGCTAATTTAGTTAATGGAGTAACTAAAATAAATAAACTTAATTTTAGTGGAGATAATGAGGCACTACTAGCTAATCATAGAAAAATAATAGTAGGGTTAACTGAAGATGTTAGAGTTATAATTATAAAACTTGCGGATAGACTTCATAACATGAGAACTCTATGGATATTAAGTGAAAAAAGTCAAAAGTCAAATGCAAAAGAAACGTTAGATATATTAGTTCCAATTGCTCATAGACTTGGTATGAATAAAATAAAAAGTGAATTAGAGGATTTATCACTTAGATATTCTAAGCCAGATGTATTTTTTTCTATAGTTGAAAAATTAAATCAATCAAAAGTAGAGAGAAATGCTAATGTAGAGTTAATGAAAGAATCATTAATTAATTTATTAAATAGTCATGGGATTAAACATAAAATAAAAGGTAGAGCTAAAAGTATATATAGTATTTATAAAAAACTTGATACTGGTAGAAGGTTTAGTGATATATATGATTTACTTGCTCTTCGTATCTTTGTTGATACAGAACAAGATTGTTATCAAACATTAGGTTTGATACATTCTAAATATAGACCTATACCTAAAAGATTTAAAGACTATATTGCAATGCCAAAAGAAAATGGATATCAGTCGCTCCATACAACAGTATTTGGTGAGAATGGTCAACTTTATGAAATCCAAATAAGAACATATGAAATGGATAGACTTGCTGAGCATGGTATTGCATCACACTGGTCTTATAAAGAAAAAGGTAAGACTATAATGCAATCTGCTATGGAAGAAAAATTACAATTCTTTAGATCTATTATGGAATTATCTCAAGAAGAAGATAATGATGAAACGTTTGTTAATAGTGTTAAAGAAGATGTGTTAAAGAAAATTATTTATGTATTTACTCCAAAAGGAGATGTAATTGAGTTACCAGTAGGGGCAACTCCAATAGATTTTGCTTATAGAGTACATAGTAAAGTTGGAGATTCTATGGTAGGTGCTATTGTAAATGGAAATATAGTACCACTTGATTATAAATTACAAGATAATGATATAATAAAAATAAATACAAATAAAGCCTCAACCCCTTCTAAAGAATGGATTAATATGGCATATACAGCTCAAGCAAGAAATAAAATAAAAGCATTCTTTAATAGAATTGATAAAGAAGAAAATCTTAAAAAAGGTGAAGAATTATTAACTAAAGAATTAAGAAGAAAAAAAATATCTTCATCAGAATTTTTTAAAGATGAAAATATTGATAAAATATTAGATGAATTACACGTAGGAGATTTAACTGAATTATATATAAATATGGGGAATAATAAATTTAGTCCTGTATCAGTTGTAAATATATTTAATAGTGAAGAAATATCAAAAGAAGAGTTGATATTAAATAAAGTTAATAATAATATCGAAACTAAAATAAATGTAAAGAATGATATTATAGTAGAGGGAATAGATGAAATAAAAGTAAATGTAGCTGCTTGTTGTAAACCTATTCCTGGTGATGTTATAGTAGGTTATATTACTAAAGGTAATGGTATTAGTGTACATAGAAGTGTTTGTCCTAATATAAGTGAATTAGATAAAAGACTTATAGATGTTTCTTGGAATGAAGAGATTGATAAAAAATATTCTACTAATATATTAGTTCATACATTGAAAATAAGTAATAATAAAAATATATTAATAGATATTATATCTAAAACATCATCATCAGATGTAGTAATTCAAAGTATAAATACAATTAGTACCGATGATGATTATATGTTTGATATAACACTACTTGTTCCTAATAAAGAAAGATTATTAAAATTTATTAATGATCTAGAAATGTTAGATAGTATAACTCGTGTAGAAAGAATTATAAAATAGTATTTAAAGGTGAAAAATGAAAATATTAGTACAAAGAAGTTTAAAATCTAGTGTAATTGTTGATGAAAAAATAGTAGGGAGTATAGATAGTGGGTTTGTACTACTTGTTGGGTTTACTCATACTGATACTAGTAAAGATATAGATTATTTAGTAAATAAAGTTATTAATTTAAGAATATTTGATGATGAAAATGGTATTATGAATAAAAGTATTCTTGATGTAGGAGGAAGTGTTTTAAGTATTTCGCAGTTTACTTTATATGCAGATACTAAAAAAGGTAATAGGCCAAGCTATATAAATGCTATGGGTGGAGAAAATTCTATAAAATTATATGAAGAATTTAATGAAAAGTTAAGTAATTTTGTTAGTGTAGAAACAGGAATATTTGGTGCCGATATGAAAGTAAGTATAACTAATGATGGACCTGTAACTATAATGTTAGAAAGTAGAGGATAACATGTTTAAAAATAAAGTAAATTTTAAATTAGTAAATATAGCTATAGTAGTTCTAATAGTTTTCTTGTTATATCAAACAGGCCATTTATGGATGGGTATAACAGATAAAATATTACAAATATGTTTGCCTTTCTTATTTGCATTTGCTATGGCTTATGCAGTACAACCTTTTTTACAAAAAATGATTGATAAAAAAATCCCTAAATGGTTAGGTATAATAATAATAATTTTTGTTATATTATCTTTAGCTTCACTTGTAATTTACTTAATAACTACTGTTATGATAAGCCAGATGACTAGTTTATTTAATAATATAATTCAATTTATTAATTCTTTAGGGCAGACTAGTTTTGACTTTAACTTAGTTGGACTTGAAACTAGTTTAACCGATACATTTAGAACAATACTTACTAATTTAGGTACTTATGTATCAGATGGGGCAATCAATATAATTGATTCATCTTTAGGAGTTATTTCAACGATATTTATAGTATTTGCTGCATTTATTTATTTCTTAATTGATATGGATAAGATAAGAGAAGAAATTAAATTTTTCTTTAGTAAAAAAAGTAAAAAAACATTTAACTATGTTAGAACTTTAGACCACCAAATGAAAAATTATTTAAATGGTATGGTACAAGTAATTATAATAACTTTAGTAGAGTATACATTAGTTTATACAATAATTGGTCATCCGAATGCTATTCTTTTAGGCTTTTTAGCAGCTGTTGCTAATCTTATCCCATATTTTGGAGGAATTGCAGTTAATATAATTGCTGCTATTACTGCTGTTGTAGTAAGTCCAGGATTACTTTTTAGAACTATTATCGCGTTTGCTATATTAAGCGCTATTGACAGTTATGTAATAAATCCTACTGTATATGGAAAAACTAACTCAATTCATCCACTAGTAACTATAATGGCTTTATTTGCAGGAGGAATATTATTTGGAATACTTGGTGTATTTATCTCGTTCCCACTTGCTATTATAGTTGTTACAACTCATAAATATTATAAAGAAGATATAACTCGTAATATAAAAAAAGTAAGAAATAATGATTGATAAAATAGTAAAAAAATTGTATACTATTTAAAACGAAAGAAGTGATTATATGATACAAAAAGCAAAAGGTACTTATGATGTATTTGGTGAGTATGGTAAACGACTTTTATATGTTGAAGAATTAATCGAAGGATTAATGGAAAAGTATAATTATGAATACTTTAGAACTCCAATATTTGAATCTAGTAATTTATTCCACAGAGGTGTAGGAGAAACCACTGATATAGTAACTAAAGAAACTTATGATTTTAAGGATAGAGGTAATAGAGATTTAACTTTACGTCCTGAAGGTACTGCTAGTATAGTTAGAAGTTTTATAGAAAATAAAATGTATGGAAATCATACAATACCAGTTAAAGCATGGTATTATGGTCCTATGTTTAGATATGAGAGGCCTCAATCAGGAAGGTTTAGAGAATTCTATCAATTTGGTGTAGAAGTATTTGGTACTGATGATCCAATTGCTGATGCAGAAGTTATAAGTATACCAGTTAATCTTTATAAATTATTAGGTTTAAAGGGAATAAAAGTAAATATTAATACATTAGGTGATAGTGAGTCTAGAGAAATGTATAGACAAGCTTTAATTAAATATTTTGAACCATATATAAATGAATTATGTGAAGATTGTAAAGAAAGATTTATAAAAAATCCTTTAAGAATATTAGATTGTAAAGTGGATGCTAAATCAGAGATATTAAAGAATGCTCCAAAAACTATTGATTATTTAAATGAATCTAGTAAAAAACATTTTGAAGAAGTAAAAAAATATTTAGATAGTATGCATATAGAATATGAAGTAAACACTAATTTAGTTAGAGGATTAGATTATTATACTCATACTGTATTTGAAGTTGAAGCTAGTGTAGAAGGCTTTGGTAGTCAAAATGTTTTATGTGGTGGAGGAAGATATGATAATTTAGTAGAAACTTTAGATGGACCTAAAACTAGTGGTGTTGGGTTTGCTATGGGACTTGAAAGACTTATGACTGCTTTAGATTATGAAAAAGTAGAAATGCCTTTAATAAATGGTATTGATTGTTATATTATTCCTATGAGTGAAAATGAAAAAGAATATGCTACTCATTTATGTATGGAACTTAGACTTAATGGTTTTATTACGGATATAGATTATAATAATAGAAATCTAAAAAATAATTTTAAAAACGCAGATAGACTTAATAGTAGATTTGTTATTATTATAGGAGAAGAAGAAAAAAATAGTAATATAATTACGATAAAAAATAATGATACAAAAGAAGAATATAAAGTAAAATATGAAGAATTAATAGATTTTTTAGATGAACACATTAATTAAGAATTGACAAAAAGTCAATTCTTTTTTATACTTTATATTATAGGAGTGTGTTTTATGAGGAATAGAAGAGATGGAAAAATAATAAAAGATATAAATGGAATGTTTCAATTAATGTTAGATTTAAAACCTAAAAGGTGTGATAGTGATGTTTTTATAAATCAAAAAATGGATGTTACTAAATTAGTTGAATATGTAGAAAAGAAGAAAAAAGATGGTAAAGATATTACTTATTTTCATACTTTTTTAACAGCTATAGGTAAAACTTTTTATAATAGACCTAAATTAAATAGATTTATCGCAAATCGTCATGTTTATGAGCACAATGATATAACAATTTCTTTTGTTGCTAAAGTATCATTTGATGATAGAAGTGAAGAAATAATGGTTATGATACCAATAGATGAAAAAGATAATATTAATACAATAAGTAAAAAAGTTAAAGATAAAGTAGATAGCATAAGAAATAAAAAGGCAGTTAAGGAAGGTGCTAATAGTGCTATTGACGTTGTTGGTAAATTACCTAATATAATAAGAGTTCCTCTTATGGGACTATTTAAATGGATGGATAAAAAAGATTTACTTCCAAAAAGTCTTATAAAAGATAATTTATATTATAGTAGTATAATAGTTTCTAATTTAGGTGCTATTAAATGTGGAGCAATATACCATAATCTTACTGATTTTGGTACTTGTTCATCTCTTGCTACAATGGGAGAAATAAAAAAAGAAGAAATAATAAATAGTAAAGGTAAAAAAGAAATTAGAAGTATATGTGAGTTTGGGATTAATTTAGATGAAAGAATAGCTGATGGATATTATTTTGCTAAATCTGTACAATTACTTCAATATATATTTGATAATCCTGAATTATTAGAAGAAGATGTTTCAAGTAAAATAAAAGTTAATGAAATTAGATAAAAATATTGAAAAAAATAAAAATAATGTTATAATATAGTTGTATTTGTTTGAAAGAGTATATATAAATAATTTAAAGAGAGTTAGTGGTGGTGTAAACTAATAATGATTTTATATAGAAAGACATCAAACGTTAAATAATCGGGTAACTACGTTAAAAGTTATAAAGGTAGAGTAAATCTATGAATCAAGGTGGCACAGCGATCATATCGCCCTTGTATTTATGGATTTTTTTATTTAAAGGAGGAATTTATGAAAAAATATAATAATGGAACATTTACAATTAAAAATGTAGGAGAAAAAGTAGAATTGTATGGTTGGGTGTCAAAAGCTAGAAATCTTGGTGGATTAATATTTGTTGATCTTAGAGATAGAAGTGGTATTATTCAATTGGCTTTTAGACCAGAAAATAAATATTATGACATAGCAAATTCTCTTAGAAATGAATATGTTATAAAAGTAATAGGTACAATAGTAGAAAGAGAAAATAAAAATGTAAATATACCGACTGGAGAAATAGAAGTAGATGTGGAATCTTTAGAATTAATTAATAAAAGTATTGAATTACCATTTTCAATATCTGATGACGTAAATGCACTAGAAGATACAAGGCTTAAATACCGTTATTTAGATTTAAGAAGAAATAATATTCAATCAAACTTAATATTAAGACATAAAGTATGTTTACTAGCAAGAAATTATTTATCAAATTTAGGATTTTTAGAATTAGAAACTCCAATACTTTGTAAAAGCACTCCAGAAGGAGCAAGAGATTATTTAGTACCATCAAGAGTATTTAATGGAAAATTTTATGCTTTACCACAATCTCCACAAATATACAAACAATTACTTATGATAGGTGGCATGGAAAAATATTTTCAAATTGCTCGTTGTTTTAGAGATGAAGATTTAAGAGCTGATAGACAACCTGAATTTACTCAAATAGATATTGAAATGAGCTTTGCTGATGAAGAGGATATTTGGGGAATTACAGAAGGATTAATGAATAATATTTTTAAAGAATTAAAAGGTATTGAATTAGAAAAGTTTCCTCGTATTTCTTATAGTGAATGTATGAGACGTTACGGTAGTGATAAACCTGATACTCGTTTTGAAATGGAACTTAATAATGTATCAGAAATATTTAATAATACAGAGTTTACAATTTTTAAAAACATTTTAGAAGAAAATGGAATTATAAATGCAATAGTTGTTAAAAATGCAGCAGATAAATATTCAAGAAAAGATTTAGATAAATTAACAGAATTTGTTAAAGTTTATGGTGCTAAGGCTTTATCATGTTTAAAATATAATGATAGTGAATTTACTGGTTCTATTGCTAAAGTAATTAATGAAACAGAAAAACAAGAATTAATTAAAAAATTAAATATAGAAGAAAATGATATGGTTTTATTAATTGCAGATAAACAAAAAGTTGTTTATGCATCATTAGGTGCTCTTCGAATTAAATTAGGTCGCGATTTAAATCTAATAGATGAATCAAAATATAATTTTTTATGGGTAACAAATTTCCCTATGTTTGAATATAGCGAAGAAGAAAATAGATATGTAGCATGTCATCATCCATTTACTGCACCTAATAAAGAAGATATTGATAAACTTATGACGGATAAAGAAAACTGTTATTCAAGAGCATACGATTTAGTTTTAAATGGATATGAATTACTTAGTGGATCAGTTCGTATACATGATGAAGAAACTCAATCAAAAGTATTTGAATCAATAGGTTTAACTATGGATGAAGCTAAAGATAAGTTTGGATTCTTCTTAGATGCATTTAAATATGGTGCTCCTAATCATTGCGGTGTAGGAATTGGATTAGAAAGATTAATAATGATCTTAGCTGGTACTGATAATATACGTGACGTAGTTGCTTTTCCTAAAACAGCTTCTGCATCTGATTTAATGAGTGAGTGTCCAAGTGAAGTTCATGAAAAACAATTGATGGAACTTGGATTAGAAATAAAAAAATAGAATAGCTTTTAAGTTATTCTTTTTTTCAAAAACATTTGATTTTAATTAATTTTTATTATATAATGATATTAGTATATAGTATACAAGGAAGGGTGATAAAATGGGTTTAATTAAAGCTGCATTTGCTGCAGGTTCTAGTACACTTGCAGATCAATGGTTAGAGTACATATATTGTGAACGTATGGAAGATAATGTACTTATGAGAAAAGGTGTTTCTAAAAAAGAAGGTTCAAATACTAAAGGAACAGATAATATAATTACTAATGGAAGTAAAATAGTAGTAGGAGAAGATCAATTTTTAATAGTTGTTTCAGATGGTAAAATAGTAGATTTTACTGCTGAAGCTGGACGATATACTTTTGATCAAGGAACTGAACCATCAATGTTCTATGGTGGATTTGGTAAAGGATTAATAGAATCTTTCAAAAAATTTGGAGAAAGATTTACAACTGGTGGAGTTGCGCCTCATGATCAAAGAGTATATTTTGTTAATACTCGTTTAATAAAAGGAAATAAATTTGGTACAACAACTCCAATTCCATTTAGAGATAGTGAATTTGGAATGACTGTAGATATTAGATGTTATGGTGAATATGTAATGGAAATTACAGATCCACTTGCTTTCTATCATTCTTATGGTGGAAACATAGAACAAGATTATGTTATAGATGAAAGTTTTAAAGATACATTCTTAGCTGATTTCTTACAGGCTTTACAACCTGCTTTAGCTAAAGTAGCTACACAAAGAATATCTTATGATATGTTACCAGGAGCTGTAACCGAAATAAGTGCTGCTGTAAAAGAATGTTTACAAAGTACTTGGGGTTCTCAAGGTATAAATGTAGAAAGAGTATCAATAGCTAGTGCTACTCCAACAGAAGAATCTGCTCAAGCAATTAAAGCTGCTCAAGGAGATAGATTATATGCTATGAATCCTGCTATGCAAGGAGCTCGTGCTAATGCTGCTGCTAGTGAAGCTATTAAAACTGCTGCAGGAAATGAAGCTGGAGCTATGACTGGATTTATGGGAGTTGGAATGCTAAATCAAGGTGGAGCTATGTTTGGTGCTAATATGTCACAACAATCACAAGCTCAAACTGGAATGGATTCTATGAATGTTGCTGGTGGAGGAGTTGTAATGCCTAGCCCAGAAACAAAAGAAGAAACTAAAGTTGAAGGCGTTAAATGCCCTAATTGTGGAAATATGATAATTTCAAATTTCTGTACAGAATGTGGTACTAAAAGACCAGAGGAAACAAAAGATAGAGTTTGTCCAAATTGTGGAGAAAAAGTAATTCCAAATGCTAAATTCTGTATGAATTGTGGAACTCAAATTTAAAGAATCTTAGGATTCTTTTTTTTGTAAAGTTTACAAAAAAGAATATAAAAATATTGAAATAATAATTATATATGTGTTACAATAAGTATGTATAAAAAATAGAAGAGATTTGCATATTAAGAAGGGTAGGATAAAATGAGAAGTGAAAGAAGAAAAAAAGTAATGACACTTGGAATACTAGCAGTATGTGTATTAACAATATCAATAGGTTTTGCAGCATTCTCAAGTATATTAAATGTTAAAACAAGTGCATCAGTAAGTCCAGATGCAAGTAAGTTCGGAGTAATATTTTCTAGTGACGGAAATAGTACAAGTACAACACAAACAGTAAATCCAAACTTATCAACATATGGAGGTGCAGCAACAATAACAAATGGAATAAATCCAGTAATAAGTGGATTAAGTGCTAAATTTACAGCTCCAGGAGATAGTGTAACATACACATTCTATGCAAAAAATACAGGAGAGTATTTAGCATACTTAAACTATATAACATTCATAGGGAATAAAACTTGTACACCTGGAACAGGGACAACACAAGCATTAGTAGATAGTGCATGTAATGGAATAAGTATGAGTGTAAAAGTAGGAAATGATGCAGCAGTAACAGGAAGTACATCATTAATAACAAATCATACACTCGCAGCAGGAACAAGTGAACAAGTAGTAGTAACAATATCTTATGCATCAGGTGCAGCAAGAGCAGATGGATCATTTACAGTAACATTTGGAGATGTAATGTTAACATATAGTTCAGTAGCTGATTATGTACCTGAAGCAGAGTCAATATGTAAATTAGTAGATGATGCAGATGTAGATGGAGAAATAAGTCCGGGAGATGAATATCTATGTGCAGTAGAAGAAGACATGGATTTAGAAAATGATGAAGGATATACATTCTATGTATTAGGTAATAATAATGATGGAAAAACTAATTTAATAATGTTTGCTAATATAAATGCAAGTGGACAACCAGTAGACTCAGATGATGTAGTGGATAAAGGATATGTGGCGTGGTATAGTGGTACGTCAAATGCAAATGGTCCAGTAACAGCAATGAACTACTTAAACAATGCAACAACATCATGGAAAGAAGAATTAAGACTTAATGAAACATATGATGATGAAGGAGAACATTTTACCAACTTTCCATTAAATGGGAAAGCAAGATTACCAAAATTATCAGAGGTAGACGATAAGAACTCAACTGATGATTCATATTTGTTTGATTACATGGAAGATTATGGGTATCAAACAAATGTAGTATCTGGTGTTTATGCTTATTGGTTACTTTCCTCTTATGCAAGTTCCACTTACAAAGCCTGGATTTTAAATACTAAAGCTTTGAACGGCGACTTCGCCATGAGCTATGCTGATCTTGCTGGTGTTCGCCCAGTAATAACAGTTCAACTTTAATATAAAAAAATATAAGAGGTTTACTAAAGTAAACTTCTTTTTTTGTATAAAAATGTGGTATAATATTTTTATATCTTATGAGGTGATTAGATGAGTGATTTAGAATATTTAAAAAAATATTATAAAGGTAATATAGATGATGCAATTAAAAGATATGAAAATGGGGAACCTGTTCAATATATTGTAGGTGATGTTGATTTTTATGGAAATGTTATAAAGGTAGATAAAAGGGTATTAATACCTAGATTTGAAACAGAAGGTTTATGTGAGATTGCTTTAAATTATTTAACTAATACTAATTTAGATGTAATTGATTTAGGTACTGGTAGTGGATGTATACCTATTACTTTGAAAAAGAAATTACCTAATATAAATATGGATGCAGTAGATATAAGTTTAGATGCTTTAGAACTTGCGAAAGAGAATGCAAGATTAAATAATGTTGAAATAAATTTTATACATGGTGATATGGTAAAACCATTAGATAAGAAGTATGATTGTATAATAAGTAATCCACCATATTTAGCTCACAATGCAGAAGTTATGGATATTGTAAAGAATAATGAGCCTAATATAGCTTTATATGCAGAAAATAATGGATATTATTTTTATGAAGAAATACTTAAAAATTATAAGAATCATTTAAAAGATAAATATTATATATTTTTTGAAATAGGTTATAATCAAGGTGAAAAAGTTAGTGAGTTAGCTTTAAAGTATTTAGATTGTAATGTAGAAGTAAGAAAAGATTTACAAGGTTATGATAGATATGTAATCATAGAAAGTAAGTGATGATATGGATTTATGGATGTATGAAAATGAGCTTTTTAAAGAAGGGATAGATTTAATAGGTGGTGTAGATGAAGTAGGTAGAGGCCCATTAATAGGAAATGTGGTTGCTGCTTGTTGTGTATTACCTAAAGATTTTAAATTAGATGGTCTTAATGATTCAAAGAAATTAAGTGAGAAAAAAAGAGATGAGTATTATAATTATATAATAGAAAATTGTATAGCTTATGGTATAGGAAAAGTTAGTCCTGAAGAAATTGATGAAATAAATATATATGAAGCAAGTCGTAAGGCTATGATGATTGCGATTAATGAAGTAAAAAAGCAAATCTCTTTAGAGCACGTCTTAGTAGATGCAATGCCACTACCTGATTTAGATATACCCCATACTCCTATAATAAAAGGAGATTCTAAAAGTATTAGTATTGCAGCTGCTAGTGTGATTGCTAAAGTTGTTCGTGATAGAGAAATGTATGAATTAGATGAAAAATATCCTATGTATGGATTTAATAAGCATAAAGGGTATCCTACTAAAAAACATATAGAAGCTATAAATACATATGGACTTATTGAAGGATATAGAAAATCTTATGGTCCTGTAAAAGAGGTATTAAATGCAAGTAAATAGATTAGTAGTTGGAGATCTTGAAACAAACTGTTATATATTAATTAATAATAATAAATGTTTAATTATAGATCCAGGCGATGAATATGAAAAAATAAAAAATGAAGTAAGTAATAAGGAAGTTGTTGGAGTAATAATAACTCATCACCACTTTGATCATATAGGAGCTTTAAATTATTTTAATAAATCTTTAATATTAGATAAAAGTAATTTAGAAGAAAAAGAGTATGATATAAATGGTTTTAAATTTGAAGTAATCTATACTCCAGGACATAAAGAAGATTCAATTACTATATATTTTAAAGAACAAAATATTATGTTTACAGGAGATTTTATATTTAAAGGTACTATTGGAAGAATGGATTTAGAAGGTGGTAATGCTTTAGATATGAAGAAAAGTTTGGACAAGCTGAAAAAATATGATGGAAATATAAAGATATATCCTGGACATGGTGAAAGTACTTATTTGTATAAAGAGAATCTTAATATATTATAATTTTTGGAAGTGAGTTATGAAAAAAATAAGAAATAGTACAATTATTGCTATAGCTATTATGAATTTAAATAAAAAAGAAATTGGAGTAGAAGATTTATTGGATTATGCTAAAAAGATATCTAGTTATTTTAAAGATAAAGGATATAATGTATCTAAAATAGATAAAACTAGTATTTCTAATTTTTTTAAAACGTTTCCTTATATAGGTAATGTTAAAAATGAAAAAGTAAAAATAAGTGAAAAAATATCAGATAGAATGAAAAATTTCTTTTTATGTAATATAGAAGAAAGTTTAAGTGATGATATAAGACAAAATGATAAGTATGTTTTTCCTATAGTTAAGGGAGAAGAATTAATAATTTTATCTTATTTTGTTGATTCAGAAATATTAAGTAGTTATAATGAACAATTTTATTATGATTCTATAAAAAATAAAGCACATATAATTGATTTAGGAGTAGTTAAAGAAAATCCTGAATATAAAAATATTATTTCATTTTTAAAAAATGAATCAGTTTCAAAAAAAGAAATTTTAAATTATAAAGATTTAAGTAAATTATTTGAATATAATAATTCAAATAAAAATGAAGATTTAAAACAATTATTAGAAAAATTTAATTTATCTGATGAGGTCAACAATATTTCTTTAATATATGAAACAATATTTTATTATTGCCATATAGCTAATAATAATAAAATAAACTTAGAAGAACATAAAGTATTAGTTAAATAAAAGGAATATATGAATAATAAGTTAGAACAAAAATTTATAAATATATTAAAAAAATATTGTAATGAAAAAATAATAGAAAATATTAGTTTAGTAGATATTAGTGATAATAAAAAATTAATTGAACAAGGTGTTTTATTTGATGATGGACATACTTGTTATCACGATTATGAAAAATTAGAAGATGTAATTATAGGTTTAGTAACTTCAGCAGATAATTATGGAATATATTTGGGAAGTGAATTTATTGGTATTGTAAGTATATTTAATAAATATTATAAAGATTTAACTAGATTAGAAATATCTATATGTATAAAAAATGAATATAGAAATAAAAATATAGGTAAATATTGTTTAGAAACTACAATACATAATTATTTTAAAAATCAGAAAAATAAGAGTATTCATTTATCTATAAGAGAAGATAATATTAAATCTAGAAAAATTGCTGAAAATTGTGGTTTTAAATTATATACTGGTTATAAATGTGACAATATTTTTACTGATCAAACTGGTAATATTATCCCACAAGTTCAGTATTTATTAAAAAGAAAGGATTATATAAAAAAATGATATTTCCTTTTTTAAAAAAGTGTGATATAATTTATACATTAAATGTGAAAAGAAAAACTGTGATGGAAGAATAGTAGTAAGTCTAATTATTATTTAGAGAAAAAGTGGTTGGTGAAAACTTTTAATAAATTCTTATGAATTCACTTTCTAGTGTTATTAATAGTAAACGAGTAATGATCGTTATCTCATTTAAAGGTAATATTTATTAACTATTATGAAATAGGGTGGTACCGTGATTAATTCGCCCCTATATTTATAATAGTTTTTTTGTTAGGAGGGTAAAGTATGATAGAAAAAGTAGAAATGTTATGTAAAGAGATTGAAGAAAAAATAAGTGGTGTTTCATGTTTAAAAGATTTAAATGATTTAAAAGTAGAATACATGGGTAAAAAAGGTATAATAACAGAATTACAAAGTGGTATTAAGGATGCTTTAGATAAAAAAGAATATGGTATGCAAGTTAATACTGTTAGAACTACTTTTAATGAGTTATATGATAAGAAGTTAAAAGAATTAGAGTTAGAAGAATTAAATAGAAAAATAGAAAGTGAAAGAATAGATGTAACATTGCCTAGTAAAAGAGTTAGATGTGGTTCTAAGCACCCTATGACTCGTATTCAAGAAGAATTAGAAGATTTATTTGTATCTATGGGATATGATGTATATGATGGCCCAGAAATAGAAACAGATGAAAATTGTTTCCAAAAATTAAATTTACCTATAGGCCATCCTGCTAGAGATGCTCAAGATACATTCTATTTGGAAAATGAATATGAAGCATTTTTGCTTAGAAGTCAAACTTCAACTGGTCAAGTAAGGGTAATGGAAGCTAATAAGGAAAAAGGCCCAATAAGAGTTGTTTGTCCTGGTAAAGTGTATAGAAGAGATGACGATGCTACTCACTCTCATCAATTTATGCAAATGGAAGGTCTTGTTATAGATGAAAATGTATCTATGGCAGATTTAAAAGGAACACTTGAAACATTCTGTAAAAAATTATTAGGAGAAAAAACTGATGTTAGATTTAGACCAAGTTTCTTTCCTTTTACTGAGCCTAGTGTTGAGGTAGATGCTACTTGCTTTAAATGTGGAGGAAAAGGATGTCCACTTTGTAAACAAACAGGTTGGATAGAAGTATTAGGTGCTGGTATGGTTCATCCTGATGTGCTTAAAATGAGTGGATATGACCCAGAAAAATATCAAGGATTTGCTTTTGGTACAGGATTAGATAGATTTGCTATGTTTAGATTTGGTATAACTGATATTAGAACCATATATGGAAATGATGTAAGATTTTTAAATCAATTTGGAAGAGGAGATGAGACACATGAAACTAAGTAGAAAATTTTTAAGTGATTATGTAGATATTAAAGAGAATATTACTACAAAACAACTTGCAGAAGATATGACTAATGTTGGTAATGAATATGATTCTTGTGAAAGATTAATACCTGCTACTAACTTAGTAATTGGTAAAGTTATTGAATGTGTTGATCATCCTGATAGTGATCACCTTCATGTATGTAAAGTAGATGTAGGAACTGAAATTTTAAATATTGTTTGTGGTGCTCCTAATTGTCGTACTGGACTTAAAGTAATCGTTGCTTTAGCAGGAGCTAAACTTCCAGGTGGAGAAATAAAAAAAGGTATGATTAGAGGAGTAGAATCTAATGGTATGTTATGTTCTATGGCAGAACTTGGTTTAGATTCTAAATTCTTAAATGAAAAAGATTATGCTGGAATATATGAATTAAATAGTGAAGCTAAAGTCGGAGAAGATCCAATCAAATATTTAGGACTTGATGATGAAGTTATTGATTTTGAACTTACTTCAAATAGAGGAGACTTATTAAGTATTTTAGGTATGGCTTATGAAGTAGGTGCTATATATGGAGAAAAAGTAAAAGATATAGATCTTTCTTATAATGAAAAAGGAAATATAGATTTTAACTTAGATATTAAAACTGATAATTGTAAATTATTTTTAGCTAAACAAGTTAAAAATGTAACTATAAAAGAAAGTCCAGAATTTATTAAAAATAGATTAATTGCTAGTGGTATTAGACCTATAAATAACGTAGTAGATATTTCTAACTATGTAATGCTTGAAACAGGACAGCCATTACACTTCTATGACAACGACTCTTTAGGTGATACTATCGTAGTTAGAATGGCTGAAAATAATGAATTATTAACAACGTTAGATAACGAAGAAAGAACTTTATCAGCTGACGATATAGTAATAACTGATGGAAGTAAGCCTGTAGGTCTTGCTGGAGTTATGGGTGGACTTTCTACAGAAATAGAAGAAAATACAAAAAATATATTAATAGAAGCTGCTATATTTAATAATATTAAAATTAGAAAAACTGCTAAAAAAATACTTAGAAGTGAAGCTTCTAATAGATTTGAAAAAGGTATTGATCCTAAAAGAACTTATATGGCAATAGATAGATGTTGTAATTTGTTAGAAAAGTATGCTGATGCTACTATAGTTGGTGGTATGGTTAGTATAGATAATACTGATTCTAAAGATAAAGAAATAACAGTTTCTTTAGAAAAAATAAATAAAGTATTAGGTACAAATATACAAAAACAAGAAGTTATTGATATTTTTAAAAGACTTGGATTTAGTGTTAAAGAAGAAAATAATGTATTTAATGTAACTGTACCAACAAGAAGATTAGATATTTCAATTAAAGAAGATTTAATTGAAGAGGTTGGAAGATACTATGGTATGAATAAAATAGAAGGTTCTAAATTAATTTTACCTTTAAAAGAAGGTCATTTAGATAGAACTAGAAGACAAATAAAAAACAAAATGATTTCTATGGGATTAAATGAAGCTTTATCTTATGCATTAATTCCAGAAGATCAAGTACACAAATACACTACTGATGAATTTACTCATATTAATCTTGCTGATCCTATGAGTGAAGATAGAAAAACACTTCGTTATAGTTTACTTTATTCTTTAGAACAAATCTACAGCTATAATAAAGCTCGTAATTTTAAAGATACTTGTATTTTTGAAATAGGAAAAGGATTCTTTAAAGAAAATGATGAATACAAAGAAGAATTAAAACTTGCTGGACTTATGACAGGAAAGTATTACTTAGATATAAATAATACTAATGTAGATTTCTATATTGTAAAAGGTATAGTAGAAGAATTACTTGACTATTTAGGATATAGTGGTAGATATACAATAGCTAGTGGTAATGTTCCAAATGAACTTCATCCTGGAGTATCGGCTACTATAAATTTACAAGGTAATGTTATTGGTATAATAGGTAAACTTCATCCATCAATTACCAAAGATAATGTATTTGTATTTGAGATTAATTTAGAGAAACTTTTAAAAAATAGAACATCTAATATTAAATTTAAAGAAATACCAAAATTCTTAGGTATGGAAAAAGATGTTTCATTCGTAGTTAAAAAGAATGTTACTAATAAAGAAATTATTGATGTAATAAAAAAATCTGGTGGTAGATTACTTACAAATATAGAAGTATTTGATGTATATACTGGAGATAAAATTAATAATGATGAAGTATCAATTGCTTATAATTTAAAATTTGAAGATATAAATAAAACACTTACTGAAGAAGAAGTAATGACAGTATTTAATAAAATAATAAGCGATGTAGAAAATAAGATAGGTGCTAAAGTAAGAAACGGAGAATAGTATATTCTCTTTTTCTTTACTTTTTAATTTTTTTATGATAAGATAAAGGCCTTTGTAAGGGGTGTTTTATGAAGTATTTTAAACAATTCTTAGAATTATTTAAATCGTTATTTAAAATTGGTAAACAAACAACAAAGTTAGATAGTTTATTAGATCAAATAGATGTAGGTGACATTATTTGGGCTAAAAGATATGAAACTAAAGAGGAAAAAAAATTAATACCAGAGGGACATTTAGAAGGGCCGTCTATTGTATTAGACAAGTGTGATAAAGGATTAGTATGTTCTCCTGGAACTAGTGTTTATCATGAAAACGAGATTTCCAAATATTTTGAATTAGATAATTTAGATTATAGATTGATGAAAAAAACTTTTTTTAGACTAAGTGATTTACGTATTATTGATAATAAAACTTTTATTAAAAAGTTAGATAGATTAAAAGAAGAAGATATGAAAAGTTTATTAAGACAATTAAAAATAAGCAGAAATAATTATTATAAAATTGATGGAGAAAAACATAAAATTTTTGTTGAACTTGATGTAGGGGATATAATTAATAAAGTTTTTAATTATTTAATAATTGATATTGTTGATAATAAATTTTTATGTATTCCAATAAAACAAACAAATACAGATTTAAAATATAATTTAAAATTTGATTATTTTAGAAATTTAGATTATTCTAAAGTTACTTTAATAGATAATAATGAAGACATTAAATATTTAAATAGTGCTTCTAGTAATTCATTACTTTTTGTTTTGAAAAAACAAAAAGAATATGTGGAACACTCTAAAAATCAAAAAATTACTCAAAGAGGTAGTGTTATTAATAAAGATAATAAATACTATTATGTTTATGGAGAAGAAGGTCCTGATTGGTTAGTTTTTGAAATAAGCAAATTAAAAAGCCAAAAATTAGATGTAATTATTATAAACAATAAAAAGTTTTATACTGATTATAAGAATAAAACCATTAATAAAGAAGAAAATTTTAATACTTTATCATTAGCTACTTCATCTGAAATAGATGAAATAAAAGAAAAAAGAAAAGAATATATAAAATCACACAAAGATATAAAAATTAATGAAGCAATAAGTAAAATTGATAAAGTAGAAACAATAAAACTTGAATATAATAAAAAAGTTATTATTAATGGTGAGGAATATATTATTAGCGAGATAATAGGAAATATGATTGGTTGCATGAATAAAGGTGATATAGTTTTACCACAAAGAAAATTAAAATATTTTAATATAAATAATGTTAAGATAGAAGAAGTTATTGAAGAAAAAGTATTAAAAAAATAAAATTCTACATATTTCTTACTAAAAATAATTTACAATAAAATAGGTGAGGAGTATGTACTATTTATTTATAATAAAAGACAATTACTTTAAAAATAATAAAGAATATCTATATGATATATTATATAGGTTAAAAACTATGCATAAAGAAAATTATAGTTATGGTATTAGTTTATATTATAATATTTGTAATTTATTTGATGTAAAAGCATTAAAACATTATATTAAATCTAAAACTAATTTAGAATTTAAAAATAATAAATTTTATTTAGATAAATATAATTATTTTGAAGTAAGAAAAAGTTGTTGTGTTATTAATAATGATAAATATTTAAAAGAGATACTTTGTATATTTTATATCTACAATAAAAATATATTTATATGCAATTTTGATACTAATGAATATTTTTGGTTAAGAGATAAATTTAAATAATAGTTGAAAAGCTTGAAAAACGAAGTGTAATATAGTAAAATATAGTAAGAAAGGATGATATTTATGTTAATGGATATATTATATATAGTAATAGGATTAGTAGTAGGAGTTATTTTAGGATTTTTCTTAGCTAGAACTTACATGAAAAAATATTTGAAGAAAAACCCACCTATAAATGAACAAATGATTAAAGCTATGATGACACAAATGGGAAGAACTCCTAGTCAAAAGCAAGTTAATCAAATGATGAAGTCTATGAATAAATATATGTAATAGATTAATTTTACTTTTTTATGATTGTGTGTTATAATAACGATCATCTACAGAAAAGGAAGGCAATTATGAAAAAGTTTATAGGTAAGCAAAAGAACTGTTTTTGGACTTTGTTAGGTTTAATATTAGTTTGTGAAATTTTGCTTAAAATAGATAATAAAATTATTCAATCTATAGGTATTGTTTTAACACCTTTTATAGTGATGTTTGGATACTTATTGATCAGAAATGATGAAAAAAATTTAACACAAAAAAACGAAGAAAATTAATTCTTCGTTTTTATTTATACAATTGTAATTTTAAATTTTCTAAGTTTTGATCCATTAAAAGAATGTAATTGTTCTTTTCTACATTAATATCTTGTAAATTTGTCATAGTATAAAGTTCTAAAGAAGAAGCATCAGTTTCTTTCAGAAACTCATTTATTTCTTCATTATCTTCTTTATATTTAATAAATACATAATCACAAGTTCCATCTTTTAATAATTCTTTAGCTTCATTAATAGTTTTTTCTTTTGCTGTATCTGGATCAATAGAAATAACATCAATTCCATATTTTTCTAAAAATAGAAAAGCATCATCACTAACGATAATAGTAGTATTAGAAGCTTTTTTCATTGTTGAATAATATTTTCCGTCTAATTTAGTTAATTCTATTTTTAAATTTTCATAGTTTTCATCTATTTCATTAATTAAATAAGTACTATTTATATATTCTTTAAATCCTTCTTTAATTTTATTTGCAATAGTAAGCAAATTATTTGGATCTAACCATAATTCTTCTATAGAGTATTCATAATTTATTTTTTCTGTACTATTAATTATTAATAAATTATCATTATACATTTGCTTTACATAATTTTTTTCATCTGATAATTCATTAAAAACAAATAAATCATATTCACTATATTGTTCTAATAATACATCAGTAATAGTAAAATCAATTGCTTCATCATCTTTTGGATAAATACTAGTAATAGTACTATGGTCCCCATATAATTCACTAACTACATATTCAATAGGGTAATAAGATGTGATAATTTTTATATCCTCCATAGAATCATTATTAAAACATCCTGTCAACCCTAACAATATAATTCCTATAAATAAACTTTTAATTTTTTTCATATTTCTTCTCCTTTATCAAAGGATCATATCCACCATTAGATAGTGGATTGCACCTCATTATTCTTTTAATAGTAAGTATACTTCCTTTAATGCAGCCATAAGTATTAATAGCCTCAATTCCATAATTGGAGCAAGTAGGTATGAATTTACAGGCTTTATGAGACCTAAATGGCAGCATCTGATATACTCTAATACAACCTATTAGTATATATTTCATTTTAACACCACTATAATTATACTAAAAAAGAAGGAAAAAGTAAAATAAGAATTTCTATTTTTATAAATTTTTGATATAATGGTATGGGTGGTATGAATGGAATTATTAGAAAAATTAGAAATACCTTATAAAAATGTTAAATTATATGAAAGGGCATTAACTCATACTTCGTTTGCTAATGAAAATGCTGTTAAAAGTTATGAAAGATTAGAATTCTTAGGAGATACAGTACTTGATTTAGTTATAAGTGATTATTTATATAAGAATACTGAGTATGAAGAAGGTAAGATGACTAAATATAGAAGTCATTATGTATGCGAAAATGCTAACTTCGAATATTCTACAAGACTTGGTTTAAATGAGTATTTAAGATTAGGACATGGTGAAGAAGAAAGAGGAGGAAAGTATAGGAAAGCAATAGTTGCTGATATTTTTGAATCTTTTATAGGAGCTATGTACTTAGATTTGGGATATGATGAAGTTAAGAAATTTATTTATAAACATATTATACCTTTAATAGAAGATAAAACAGTAGATTTCTTTGATGATTATAAATCAGTATTACAAGAATTAGTACAAACAGATAAGAAAAGTTTAGAGTATGTTGTAATAGATGAACAAGGTCCTGCTCATGACAAAACATTTACAGTAGAAGTAAAAATAGATAATATAGTATATGGAGAGGGTACTGCTCACAGTAAAAAAGAAGCAGAACAAATAGCTGCAAAAGATGCTTTAAAAAAAGCACAAAACGGTAATTTTAACAAGGAGGAGAGATAATTATGGGAAGATTTCCAAATATAGCAGCTGCTAAAGCTAAAACAGGAGCAGCTAAAGGTAAATTATATGGTATGTATGCTAAAGAAATATATCAAACAGCAAAAAATGGAGGTACTACTCCAGAAGGGAATCCAGCGCTAAAACGTTTAATTGAAAAAGCTAAGAAAGACCAAGTACCTGGTGATGTAATTAAAAGAGCTATAGATAAAGTTAATAGTGGTACTGGTGAAAACTATGAAACATTAACTTACGAATTATTTGGACCAAATGGTTCTACATTAATGGTAGAATGTTTAACAGATAATGTAAATAGAAGTGTAAGTGATGTTAGAACTGTAGTTAATAAGTGTAAGGTTAAAATGGGAGCTATGGGTAGTGTAGCTTATATGTATGATAATTTATGTATAGTAGGATTTACAGGCCTTACAGAAGATGAAATTATGAATGCTTTAATAGAAAATGATATAGACTTTGTAGATATGGAAAATACAGATGGAAATACATTAATATATGGTAATCCTAATGATTTATTTAGAATTAAAGAAGCTATATTAAGTATTAAGGGAGATATAGAATTTACAGTAGATGAAATATCCTTACTTCCAAAAGATAGAATTACACTAATAGGTGAAGATTTAGAAACATTTAATAAATTACTTACTATGTTAGATGAAGTAGATGATGTACAAAATGTGTATCATAATGTAGAACTTTAATACCACAAATCGTGGTATTTTTTATATATTAAGAAAGTTATTGGTAATTTCATCAAAGTTTCACATAAATTTCATTTACAAACAAATGTTCTTGTGATATAATTTGAATACAACTAAAACAATGGCTTGATTATTAAAAATAATTATTATATAAAGGAGGTTAGTATGAACGAAATTAAAGAATATAATACAAATGTTTTTGAGAGCATTAAACATTTAGATAAAAATGGTAACGAATATTGGGAAGCTAGAGAACTTATGCCTATTTTAGAGTATAATAAGTGGGAGAATTTTCATAAGGTAATTAAAAAATCAATGGTAGCTTGCGAAACTAGTAATAATAGTGCTTTAGACCATTTTCCTGAGTTCAGGAAAATGGTTGAAATAGGTTCTAAAACAAAAAGAGAAACTATTGATTATAAACTTTCAAGATATGCTTGTTATTTAATTGTACAAAATTCAAATCCACAAAAGAAGTCAGTAGCTCTAGGACAAACTTATTTTGCGGTACAGACGAGAAAACAAGAACTAACAGAAGAATATTTTAAATCTTTAGATGAAGATGGTAGAAGATTAGTTGTTCGTGGTCAAACTATTGATAAGAATAAACTTTTATATAGAGCAGCTAAAGATTCTGGCGTAGAAAACTACGGTAAGTTTACTAACTATGGATATAAAGGCTTATATGGCGGTGAGACTGCTAGTGATATTGCAAAAAGAAAAGGTCTTCATAATAATGAAGAAATATTAGATTATATGGGTAGTGAAGAGTTAGCTGATAATTTATTTCGTATTGTTCAAACAGAGGCAAAATTAAAAAAGGATAAAGTTAATAATGAAGATGATGCTAATGATACACATTATGAAGTAGGAAGTGTGGTAAGAGAAACTATAAAAAAATTAGGCGGTACAATGCCAGAAAATTTACCAACTCCAGAAAAATCTATACAAGAGTTAGAACTAGAAAAATTAAAAGAACTTCAAAACCAATAAGAAATATTAATTCAATATTTCTTTTCTATTTTAAATTTTTAATCCTTGGTGTATAATGTTTATGGTGATAATATGAAAAAAATAATATTAGTAATTATAACTTTATTTTTATTTATAAATATTAACGCTTTAGAAATAAATTCTAAGAATGCAATTTTATATAATATGAACGAAAAAGAAGTTATATATGAGAAAAATAGTGAAGAAGTAGTACAAATAGCATCTCTAACTAAAATAGTAACTGCAATTACAGTGATAGAAAATACTGAAGATTTAAATAAGGAAGTTACTATTAATAGAAAAATGCTACAAGGATTAGATGGGTATGCTAAAGCAGGATTTAAAGTAGGAGATAAGCTAACTTATTTAGATTTACTGTATGCTTTAATGTTACCTAGTGCTGCAGATGCTGCTCAAGCTTTAGCTATATCTGTTAGTGGTAGTATAGAAGAATTTTCTAATTTAATGAATCAAAAGATTGAAGAAATAGGAGTAACCAATTCTAAATTTGATAATCCAGTAGGTATGGATAGTGAAAATAATTATTCAACTGCTTCTGATTTATCTAAAATTTTAATATATAGTTTAGAAAATGAAACATTTGAAGAAATATTTAACAGTAATACATACAAGATAAAAAGTATAAATAAAGTTGTAAAGAAAACATTGTCTTCATATGATACTGATACATCTTTTATTACAGGAGCTAAAACAGGATTTACATATGATGCAGGTAAATGTTTAGCTAGTACAACAACTTTAGAAGGAGTAGATTATTTATTAATAACACTAAATGCGGATATTAATGGTGAGTATCATGCTATTGACTCTGTTAATATATATAAACATTATTCTAGTAATTATGGATATATAGATGTTTTAAGTAAAGGACAAATGCTTAAAACTATAAATGTTAAACATAGTAAAACAAAAACATATGATATAATATCAAAAGATGAAATTAGTTTATATTTAGAAAAAACAATAAGTAAAGAAAATCTAATATATAAATATGAAGGTGTTGAAGAATTAAATAGGGATATAAAAAAAGGGGATAAACTTGGGACAATATCTATACTAAATGATGAAAAAGTTTTATATGTTTATGATGTATATTTAGATGCTGACATAGAATATTATAATTATTTATTATATATTAGTGTTGGAATTATAATATTAATAATGACATTTCTATTTTTTAAAAAAATAAAATCAAAATAATTTTTGCTTGATTAATTAATCAAGTTTTTTTGTCCTAATATATATATATAAGAATAAAATTAACTAGAGGGATTTTATGATTATACTAACTAAAGCAGTGCTTGTAATGATGATTAGTTTGCTTTTATCTATAGTAACAGGTATAGTTTTAATACCTATATTAAAAAGATTAAAAGCTGGACAAAGATTAAGTGAATATTTAGAAGAAAGACATAAAAGTAAACAAGGCACGCCAACTATGGGAGGTTTAATATTTATAATACCTGTTATAGTTGTGATGTTGTTTATGTGTTTATTTGGTAAAATAAAATTTAATACTACAATATTTATAGTAATATTTACTTTCTTATCTTATTCTTTAATAGGATTTATAGATGATTTTTTAATAATAAAAAGAAATAATAATAAAGGGTTAACTGAAAGTTCAAAATTTATATTACAAGTTGTAATAGCTATAATATTTTTTTATTTATTCATGAAAAGTGGTAATGAACCCTTACTTTGGATACATACTTTAGGAATAAAACTTGATATAGGTTTTTTATATGGATTAATTATATTATTAGTACTAGTATCTAGCAGTAATGCGGTTAATATTACAGATGGATTAGATGGACTTGCTGGTAGTTTATCTTTAATAGCTTTTTTTACTTTTGGTATTATTAGTTATAATACAGGGTGGCTAGAAGGATATGAAGAAGTGTCTTTGTTTTGTTTTTCTATATCAGGATCTTTAATAGGATTTTTACTATTTAATTTAAACCCTGCAAAAGTATTTATGGGAGATACAGGTAGTTTAGCTTTAGGAGCTGCTATGGGAGCTATTGCTATACTTACACGCCATGAAATATTATTAATATTAATAGGTATAGTATTTGTAATAGAAACTTTAACTTGTATAATACAAAGAGTTTATTATAAATTTACAAAAAAAAGATTATTTTTAATGACTCCTATACATCATTCATTTGAGAAAAAAGGTTATAGCGAAATTGATATAGTAAAATTATTTTGTTTAGTAGGAATACTTTCTAGTATGGTTGCTATTATATTTGGTGTTGTTCTATAATTTTGATAAATAAAATAAAATTATATGGGTGATATAATGAAGAATAGAAGAGTAGAATTAACTTTATTAATAAGTGTTATTATAATATCTTTGTTTGGAGTTATTATGATTTATTCTTCATCATATGTATGGGCAGAGTATAAATATAATGATCCGTATAAATATTTAAAGAATCAAGCTTTATTTTTTATTATAGGTATAATTTTAATGAATATAGTAAGTAAGATAGATTATAAAAAATATTTTAAATATTCAAATAAAATATTATTAGTATGTGTTGTTCTTTTAATACTCGTACTTATACCTGGTATAGGTACTGTTAGAAATGGTTCAAGAAGTTGGTTTGGTATAGGTTCTTTTGGTATACAACCTAGTGAGTTTGCTAAATTAGGTCTTATAATTTTTACTAGTAAATATTTATCTAATAATCCCAATTGTATGAAAAATTTTAAAAAAGGAGTATTACCAATACTTTTGATAACCATAGGTATATTTGGGATAATAATGCTTCAACCAGATTTTGGAACAGGTACTATACTTGTTATGACTATAATAGGATTATTATTTGTTGCTGGATTAAATATAAAAATATTTTTAAAGTTTGGTATAGTTGCTGTAGTAGGAGTAGTTGCTTTAATACTTGTTGCGCCTTATCGTTTAAAACGTATATTATCATTTTTAGATCCTTGGAGTGATCCTTTGGGGAGTGGATTTCAGATAATTCAAAGTTTGTATAGTATAGGTCCTGGAGGATTATTTGGACTTGGATTTGGCAATTCTATACAAAAACATTTTTATTTACCAGAACCTCAAACAGATTTTATATTTTCTATAATTTCAGAGGAATTTGGTTTTATGGGAATAATAATAATAACATTTTTATTTATAATAATATTTTATAATTGCCTAAAAATTAGTATGAAGTGTAATGACTTATTTGGCAAATATTTGTCATTCGGTATTACTTTTGGGCTTATATTTCAAACTATACTTAATTTAAGTGTAGTAGTTGGATTAATTCCTGTAACGGGGTAAACACTGCTAGATAACTGATTACGACAAACAAGTTTTTCCTTTATTTTAAAGGGTTTGCGAAGATTAAGTAAAATTTCATTAAATAAAAAAATTGATAAATTTAATAAAAATACAAAAAAATACAAAAAAATGCAGATAAAAATTAGGGGTAATTTTACCATTACTGCGAAAAAGTTATATTGAGCAATACCAAAGAT
>SVAX01000013.1 GCA_015059155.1 Bacillota bacterium
ATTTTTCCACCAACTAAATTATACATCCCCATATATGGTTCTTTTGTTCTTTTACACATCAATGTTCTTTCTAATTCTTTATCAAATATTACAATAACATTCATTTTTTTCATCTTGTCTTTCCTCCACTATTAATATATCTATATTAAAATATCTACAATATAATCATACAATTTTTATCAACTATTTGTCAATTATAACAATGTTTTTTAAAATTCCCTTTTTATAAAACTAAGAGATATATAGTTCTATATCTCTTACATCATCAATTACATAATATAACTTTTCTCTAGGATATAAATCAAATTTATCGTAATATTGTTTTTCAAATTGATTTATTATGTTATTATAAAAACCGTTTATATTTACTATAATAATTTTTTTGTTATGTTCACCTAATTTTTTATTTTGAATGGATGTCATTAATTCAGATAATGTTCCATAACTACCAGGCATAATAATTGTTAAATCTCCATTATTAACTAAATACTTTAATTGTTCACTAGCGTTTAAAACTTCTATTTGTTCATCTGATTCAACTAACTTTAACATACCATAATTATTTTTAGGTAAAACTGATATTATCTTACATTTATTTTCTCTAAATGTTTTATAAAGTATTCCCATCATACCTTCATCAGATGAACCAAACAGTAAAGCACAATTGTTTTTACATAAAATATTTGCTAATTTTTTAGTTTCTTCAAAATAAATATTTTCTACATCATTAGAACTACTGCAGCCTACAAATACAATCATATATTATTTTTTTCTCTTTCTTCTTGTTCTTTTTGTTTAGCTAAATCTTCAGCTAGTTTTTTATTTAACATTTCTATATCTTCATCCGTTATAGGTATTACTCTATGAATATGTGGATCTTCTTCAGTAACTTTTTCTTCTTCTGTTTCCATAGTTCCATTTAGACATTTGTCTAATACTCTTTTTAATTCATCTTTATTTATTGGTTTAGATAAATAATCATTAAATCCTACCTCTATATATTTAGTAGATTTACCTTCCATAGCATCAGCTGTAAGTGCAACTACTGGAGTATTAAATCCATCTATATCTTTTAATTTTTTTAATGTTTCTACTCCACTCATTTTGGGCATCATTATATCCATAAAGATAATATCATAATGTTCATTGTTTTCTATTTTTTCAATAGCACTAAATCCACTATCAGCACTATCTATATTAAGTTCAAATTCACTTAATACTTTACTAGCAACTTTAATATTTAATTTATTATCATCAACTATTAATGCTTTTTTATCACTATAACTTATTTTCTCATCTTTAACTACTTTTGTATTTTCTTCACCTTTAGAATATTTTTGTTCTAAAAATACTGTAAATTTAGAACCTTCTCCATATGTTGAATGCACTAATATTTTTCCCCCCATCATTTCAACTAAAGATTTAGTTATAGCAAGTCCTAAACCTGTACCTTCTATAGTAGAATTTTTATCCTCTTCAGCTCTTTCAAATTTATTAAAGATTGTATCCATTTGTTCAGGTTTAATTCCTCTACCAGTATCAGATATTATTATTTGTAATTTACATTTATCTTTTTCGTTAATACAAGAAACATTAAAATCTATATGCCCTTTTTCTGTATATTTAACTGCATTAGATAACATATTAGTTATTATTTGTTTTAATTTGCCTTGATCACCATATAAAGAATTAGGTAAATCTTCAGCAAAATTACATCTAAGTTCTATTTCCTTTTCGCCAATTCTAGTTTCAGCAATTGTAGTTAAATCTTTTAATACCTCTAAAGGATTATAATTAGACTCTATTATTTCCATTTTATCAGCTTCTATTTTACTTATATCTAATATTCCATTTACTATTTCAAGTAAGTTTTGTGATGCCATTACAACATCATTGGCATCCTCATGTATTTCTTCTATATCATCACTATTTTTAATACATTCTGATAAACCTACAATAGCATTTAAAGGGGTTCTTATTTCATGAGACATACTACTTAAGAAATCGCTTTTAGCTCTATTTGCTTTTTCAGCCATATTTTTAGCATACTCTAATTCATTTACCATTTTTACATCTGGGTTTTCTATTGTGAAATACATTAATAAAATAATTACAGTTTCCATAAAACTAATCATTAGTAAATTAGGATCAATTTGTTGAATAAAACTTACTATGATACTTAAAACAGTATAAACATATACAGGTATAAATTTTCTTGTTTTATTTTTTGTTTTAAAAATATATAACAAACTTATACCAATAAAAATAATTGCTGTTACAAAAACTAATTTTGTACTAGGTCCATAAGTATAAAGCCAAGATGTACCCGTATCGTTATATGCATATTCAATAGGTAAACAGCAAGTTATAATTGCCAAAACACAATATAATATAGTTAATAAAAATACTTGTTTTTTTAGATTTATAGTTTTCTTATCTACTAAATTATTCGAAACAATTGCCGTGTATAAGCATAATAGAAAAATCCACCCTTCAGTTATAACTAAAAATAATTTTGCAACAAATTCTTTGATAAATAAATGTAATTCTAAAAAAGGAACACAATAAACCATTACTATTTCATTAATTATTCCAAATAAAGTACAAAACATTAACAGTATATAAATATTGTTTTCAAACAAATTTTTTCTTTTCTTTGAAAAAAATATAATCATTAATAAAATTAAATTTATTAATCCAGCTATTGAAAAAAATATATAATTATTAATTTGCACAAAGCATCACTCCTATTCTACTTTATAATCTATATTAATAATAACATTATTACAATAAAAAAGCAATAATCACTATTGCCTTTTCAATGTTAATACTTTATTTTTTTCTTCTTCCTGTAATGAAACAAAATCTACTTTACCTATATCAGTTAATGGTAATTTATCTCTAAAGTCAAATTTTATAGGTTTAAAATATGGTGGTAATGTACTATTTTCAAACATATCTAATAATTGTGCTTGAGTTTCTTCTGATTGATTTCTATACTCTTCTTTTAAAACTACACATGCTTTAGGAACAGTTACGTCTACTTCATCTGGAATCCCCACTACAGCGCACGATTCAACATAAGGATGTTTAATAAATAAATTTTCAATTTCAGAAGGAAATACTTTAAATCCACTTCTAATTATCATTCTTTTAATTCTATCCTTTACAAATAAAATTCCATTTTCATTTATATAACCTAAATCTCCAGAATGAATCCAATAACCATCATCATGCATAACTTTAACTTTATTAGTTTCTTCTTCTTTTCCAAAATATTTTAACATCATTGTTGGGGTTTTAATACATATCTCCCCAACCTCATTGTATGGTAATTCTTTAGTAGTTCCAGGTTCAAAAATTGAAATAACTGTTTTAGTTAATGGTATTCCAACACTATCTAGTTCATTTGCTTCTTTTGTTGAAAAAGTGGCACAAGCACTAGCTTCAGTCATACTATATCCTTTACCAACACCAGCATCACAATTATGTTCTAGCAAGAAATTATTTAATCTTTTTTCAAACTCAGGTTTGATTCTATCTCCACCCAATAATATATTTTTTATGTACGATAAATCTTCAGTTTGCATTTTTTTAGATTTCATCACTGTTTCCCAATAAGCAGGTACTCCCATTATTCCATTTGGCTTATGTTTCATTAATAATTCATCAAATTTATTTGCATCAAACTGTGGAATTACTGTTGTATTCCATCCTAAAGTAATTGGTGTATTCAATCCTAAAACTATTCCATATGCTATAAATGGTGGCATTATATTTAAAAATTTATAATTTCTATCAGCTTTAACTGATGAATTTTTTATTTGTATAGCTGCGTTTACAAAATTTTCATTTGATAATAAAACTCCTTTAGGAATTCCAGTTGTTCCACCTGTGTGAACGATTGCTACAGGTTGATTTTCATCAAAAGAAATAGAATTTACATTAGTTATATCCTTATCATAAATAAAATTATTCCAATCAATTATACTTTCAGAATATGGTATTGATAATTTTTTACCTTTTACAAAATCTGAAATTTTTGCTCCAACCTTTAATAATTTTGGTATAGAATTAATTGGAGAAACTAATATTGTTTTCTCTACTTTTGTTTTATCTAAAATATCTTCAATTTTTGGATAACATATATCTAATGTTATAAAATATTTTGATTCTACTTCATTTAAAAATTCTTCTATTGCTTGCTTTGTGTATCTTACATCAATCATATTTGATATTGCACCTATTTTGTTCAATGCATAAAAAGAATATATTATTTCTGGTGTTGTAATTGAACATATAGTTACAATATCTCCCTTTTTTATACCCATTTCTTCAAATGATTTTTGCGCCCTATCAATATTACTAAACAGTTTTCTATAAGTTATTTTGTTCCCATAATATTCAAAAGCAATATCATCTAAATGATCTTTGTTATTAGCATGCATACACTCATATACTGTCATTTTAGGTGCTATTTCACTTATTTGTTCATCTGTATAATATTTTAACCAAGGCTTATCTTGAGAAGCAAAGCCCGTCATATTTAAATTTTTTTGTTCCATTATAAATTCCCCCAATCATTAATTTAATTGTCCTTACAATACAATCATACAATTTTTAGAGACTACTTGTCAATTAAATTAAGTTTAATTATTATAATTTAATTATGAATAAAATCTATATAATATGCACGAAACACTGTTTTTAATGTATAAAATGAGAAAATTATAAGTATTATACTAATTTTTAATATCTAAATACTCTTTTATTTCTTTCAAGTTATTTAATCTAAATTCTTTAATAAACAAATTTCTCTTTTTTATTAACTTTAATTCTAAACTTTCTATTTTAATTAGTAATCTTTCATCATTATTGTTTTTATATAATTTTTTTAGCTGTAATACTTCCTTTTTTATATTATTAAAATCAATAAGTATTTTTACCATTTTGGATGTTAAATTAAAATTAATATCTTCTATTTTTTCCTTCATAAATCTTCCTTTCTATTATCAGATAGCTACCTCATATTAAATATATCGCGCTTTCATTATATTGTCAGCGCTATATTATAATTTTTTTCACAAAATAAAAACACTAACCTTAATAGTTAGCATTTAGTTGTATTATAAGACTTTATCTAATATTTTAATGTCTACTCTTAAGGAACATCAAGGATACGGTGGATATCCTTATGGAGGCTGTGGATGCAACCAAGGATACGGTGGATACGGATACGGTGGTACTGGATATGGAGCTGCTATTTTATTAGTATTATTTATATTATTAGTTATCATTATAGGAGCAAGAGCTTTTGATGATCGTAGATAAAAGGTTTCCCTTTTATCTCTTTTTTTATAATAATTATCTTTTTTTAAATATCAAAAAAACACTGTTTAAAGTGTTTTTCTAATCTATCTATAGTTACTGAATAAACATCAGTATTTTTTATTGTGTCACTATAACATCAATTTAAATTTATTAAAGTTATTTATTTAATAAGTTTTGATTTTATTTGTTTTATTTCTTTATCACTAAAACCTAAATATTTAAAATAAGTATTTATATCTTTATACTTATTAAAAAATAATTTTAATGTTTCTTCCATATATTCTAATTTAGATCCACCTAAAAAAGCTGGTAAATCAGGATTATCTTTATGCATTTTTCTTATGTCTTCTCTAATATAAGTATAAGAAACTTGATAATCAGCAATTATATCATCTTCATATACTTGCGCAAGTAGTAATAATAACATAGATACAACTCCTGTTCTATCTTTACCTGCACTACAATTAAATAAAACGCTACCTTTAGCTTTTCTAATCACGTTAAATACATCGTACATTGTGTCTATATTTTCTAATATATCCATATACCCTTTTGGTATATCACTTTCTTCATTAGGACATTTATCTCCTAATAAATTAATATTATAATAATTAAATTCAGGAATATTAAGGCAATTGCCTTTTCTATTCACTTCTTCCTTTTTTCTAAGATCAATTACAGTACTTAAATTATTATCAACCAAATATTTTATTTCTTCTTCACTCATATCTTTAGGTAGGTCACTTCTATATATAGAATTAAATTTAGTAACTTTATTTTCTTTTGTAAAAAAACCACCTAAATCTCTTAAATTTTTTACATTTTTACATACAATTCTTCTCATAAACTATCCTTTCAATTTGTTGATTTTTTTATAACTTTATTTCTAGTTTTCTTTAATATTTTATCATCTTTATTATAATTTTTGTCTAAGTAATTATTCATTTTAACTATTGCATACTTTTGCATCTCTAATAGCTGTTCATGTGTATAACTATTAGATTCACATGCCATATTATTTTTGTCTATTTTAAGCCAGTATTCATCAGCAAATTTATTAAATAAATACTTTAATTGTTCTCTTTCATTTAATACACTCTTGCGTACAGCTATTTCATATTCTGACATAATTATAACTAATAACTGACTAGTTGTTCTTTAAATCTATTTTAATTTCTTCAATTAATTTTTTCTTTACTTCAAAACTTTCAGTTGTTGAAGGATTAAACTCATTATTTTCTAGAGTAAAATTCACCCATTTAATAGCAATTTCTTTTATATATTTTATTTCTTCTAATTTTAAATTTTTATCTTTATCATAATAAGTATCAATAAATAAATTTATACTATTTTTATCTACTCCTCTTTTTTTAGAGAAAAACAATAGAGATATTAAGATTGCAACATCACAAACTGATGGGCCATATTTAGCATCATCAAAATCAATAAAACCTATTTTGTTTTCATAAAAAAATATATTTCCCTTTGTTAAATCAAAATGTAATAAAGATTTTCTTTCTATATTGTTTGATATTAGGAAGGGTACTTCTTTTAAATTATAATTATTTGTCTTACTAGTTAATTCATGTAATTTTCTTAATTCTGAAGCAACCTTTTTAACAACTTCTTCACTTAATTTATTAAATTTTTTGCCTATTTGAATTCCATCAAGAAAAGAATATAAAACTAAATATCTTGAAGTTAATATTTCTACGTACCCAGAATTATTTTTGCTTTGTATTATTTTAGGTATGTGAAATTTATCGCTTAAATCAGAGTGCAGCTGTATCATAGATTTTGTATGATTTAAATCATCATATATTTTAGCAACAAATTTTTCAGTATTTGAATAAATTATATAAACATTTCCTACAGTAGATTCTTCACTTTTTTCTATTTTAAATACTCCTATCAAATAATTATCACTTATAATTTTAATTAAATCTTCAATTAATTTATTCATGCTTACCTCCTGTTAATATATATTAATTATAACATGCATAAAACGATGTTACAATATTGCTCACAGCATTGATAGTTTGTATTTAGTTGTTTTGCAAGATTATCTTTAATATTTTAATTTCTACTCTTATGAAATATCAAGGATACCATTCTGCATTTATATTATTAGTATCATTATAGGAACAAGAGCTTTTGATGATCGTAGATAAAAGGTTTCCCTTTTATCTTTTTTATGGTATAATACTTCTCGGAAGTGATTTTATGTTTAAAAAATTAAATATATTAGATGAAAAAGATAAAAGACTAAGAAAAATTAGTGTGGATGCTAAATTACCTCTAACTAAAGAATATAAAGATATTATAGAACAAATAATAACAGAATTAACATATAGTCAAATAGAGGAATATGAAAAAAAATATGATTTAAGACCTGGTATGGGACTTGCGTTTCCTCAACTTGGTATAAATGAAAGAATTATTGTAATAGTACATGAATATGATGATGGTAAGTTTGATAACTATGTAATGGTTAATCCTAAAATAGTTAGTTCTTCTAATGAGATGATTGCTGCTGAAGCTGGTGAAGGATGTTTAAGTGTAAATAGAGATGTTGAAGGTCATATACTTAGAAATGCTAGAGTTACTGTTGAAGGATATGATGTAGATGGTAACAAAATAAAAGTTAGAGCTAGAGAAGAACTTGCTATTGCTTTTCAACACGAGATAGATCACTTAAATGGTATACTTTTCTATGATAGAATAGATAAAAATAAACAATTTTATACTGAAGATGAAATAAGATTAATATAAAAAAGATAAAAACTAATTTATCTTTTTTTGTTTTGAAGTTTTTATATTTAAGCAATTACTTGAATTTATATAACTTTCTTCGCTTAATAAAAATTCATCATTCAGTCTCATTAAAGCATCGCTTCTAAGACTCATAGCATTGTTAATTTTATATAAATCTTTCTTTTCTTCTTTTAAATTTTTCTTACTAATTTTTATATTTTTCTTTATGCCACATAATTCTTTTTTTAAATTTTTTAAAACTTCTTTTTGTGTTGAGATAGTACTAATACAATCTCCTTGTTCTTTTTTTAAATTAATTATTTCTCCTGTTATTTTCTCCACTAAAGAAGAATATAAATCAACAGTTAATAAAGTTTCTTCTTGTTTTTTATCTTTCATATAATTTCCTTTCTATATTTTTTCTAATGAATCTGCTTTAAAAAATCCTGTAGTACCATGGCTATTACCAACTTTATAAGGGAATTCACTATTTTCTATTATATCAATTATTTCTCTTTCCCAACCTATTGCTTTTTTATTATAATCTTGATGAGGATAAGAATAAGCAGATTTAGAATAATTACCAATAATTTTTACCTTATCCCCTACTTTATATGTAGGTACTATTTTTTTATATTTAGCAATTAAAATTATATCACTATGTATTTCTTCATTATTATATAACTCATCATTTAAATACCACCCAATAAATTCATAATTTTCTTTAGTAACTATAGGTAGTTCATCTAAACAATCTCCTTTAAGTATCTTTTTTGATTCTATTACTTCATCTGTATCAGTTTCAAAACTAATAGTTACATATTCTTCTTTAATCCATTTAGCAGTTAAAACTATATCTTCTTCTATTTCAGTATCAAAATCAAAAGTTTCTCCATTTAATTGCCATTCTTTAAAAATATAACCTTCCTTAGTAGGTTCTACTGGCTTTTCCACCTTATCATTTTTACTAACAAACTTAGTTAAAATGGCTTCATCTGTACCAGTTTCAAAATATACTGAATATTTATCGTTATAATAGAATAAAGATAAAACTATTGAAATAATAAAAATAATGATAAATATTAATATTATAATTAATCTCTTTTTGTCCATATAAATCACCAAACGTTTAATTATTATACATATATTTCGTATTTATGTCAAATCTTAGAATATAATTTAATTGATGAAAAAAATAATATATTTAATAATATTTAGTATTTTAATTTTTTTTATATTAATTAACTCTTATGAAATCATGGAAAGTATTAGATTCTCTTTTTCACTATGTATAAATAATTTATTCCCTTCTTTAATTCCCTTTATGTTGTTATCTAATATATTAATAAAATATAATTTTGTTTATGATATAAGTGATATTTTAAAGAATTTAATGAAAATATTTAAAGTTAATAAAAACTGTTCATTCGCTTTTATCATGAGTATTTTAAGTGGTTCTCCTAGTAATGCTAAATACTTAAAAGATTTATTTGATAATAATTTAATAAATATTAAAGATATTCAAAAATGTTTAAATTTTTGTCATTTTACTAATCCTATATTTGTTATAGGTACTATAGGATATACTTTTCTGAATAATAAGAAAATAGGTTTAATAATCTTAATTAGTCATTATTTATCTAGTATGATTATAGGGTTATTTAATAAAAAAGATAAAAATATAGATCTAAATGACTTTAAATTAGAAAATAATAAAAGTAACTTTATATCTATATTAAAAGATTCAATTAATAATACTATTAGTACATTATTTTTAATACTAGGTATTATTACTACTTGTATTATAATTACTTGTATTATTGATAATATTATTACTATAAATATTAATTATAAATTTATATTCGGTATTATAGAAATGACACAAGGATTAAAATTTTTATCTTTATCTAATCTTAGTATAGAATTAAAAGCTATTATTTCCTCGTTCTTAATATCTTTTGGAGGCTTTTGTATACATGCTCAAGTCTTTAGTATATTAGATAATAAAAAAATAAGGTATTACCCTTATTTTAAATCAAGATTAATCCATGGAATATTATCTAGTATTTTAACTAGCTTCATATTCCGTTTCATCTATATAAACTAAATTAATACCAAAATCTATATTTGGATACAATTTAGAAGTTATAGGTATTTTTAAACTCCAAAATGATTTTTCTTCAAATATTTCTGGCACACCAACTTCAACAAATTCATCTAATTCATATACAAAATCTCCAAACCTTATTACTCTATCATTTACGGTTAATACAACCAAACTATCAGGATCCCCGTTAGCAAATCCGTAACAAAACATTTCCACATCATAAGGATATTCTTCAGGACATTCTTCATATGGCGTTAAATTATCATAATTTATTTTTGAATTTAAAATATTACTTAAGTTAGCTTGTTTAATATATAATTCTGTTTTAACAGTTGTGTTTGAATATACATTTTTAATAACTACTACTACATTTATTAAAAGTACTACTATAGCCGCAGTAAGCGCGAAAGTAGTTATTAATTCTACTAAAGTTAAACCTTTGTTATTCATTACTATCACCAAACCTTAATGTCGCATATGTAGAATTATTGAAAGAAGCGACTATTCTATATGGTTCATTACCCTCTTCATTTATTTTATTTATAAAACTTTTAAATCCTTCATTATACCCAGTTATATTATCCTTTGGAATTGCATTTTTTGTTATAAATATTTTATCTATATTAATTGTAGAAAATAAGTATTTACAACGCTGATACATTGTATCAGCACTACTACCCCATAAACTACAATCTGTAATATCAATATAATCTTCAGTTTCAAGTTTTTGTTGTATATATTGAATAGATTTATACGTTATTACTTGACCTTCTGAATTTGTAGTATCAACAGAAGTAAGCCATATAAAATCTCTTACGTCTTCTAGAGCATACAACCCTTCTACTGTGTTATATATATAAGATTCTTCGTAAGCTTTACTTAATTTTGAAAATTGTACAAATAGAAAAATTAAAACTCCTGCTACAAAAGTTGTTACTACTAGGGTCTCCACTAACATAAAACCTCTATTATTATTTTTTTTCATAAATATCTTCACCCTATCTTGAAATTATTACAATATTATTATATAATAATTTTAGAATAAAATCTAGTCATAATAAAAAGGGTGATAATATATGTTAAAAAATTTTAATTTTGAAAAAACTCCTGTTGTAGAATTAGTAAATGAAATACTTGTAGATGCAACAAAGCGTGGTGCGTCAGATATTCACTTTGATCCACAAGAAAATTACTTAAAAGCACGTATAAGAATAGATGGTGAATTAATTGATTATGCAGAAATACCAATCAATATAGCAAAAAACTTAATTACACGTGTAAAAATTATTTCTGGTATGAATATTACTGAATCAAGATTACCTCAAGATGGTGCGATTAAAGCTACTTTAGAAGATATTGATTTAGATCTTCGTGTTTCAGCTATACCTACTAATAAAGGAGAAAAAATAGTTATTCGTATTTTAGATTATTCATTAAGTTTAGCTGGGCTTGAGAGTTTAGGATTTAATACAGAAAATTATAAAAAAGTATTAAAGATGATAGCTAGTCCAAATGGTATTATTCTTGTTACTGGAGCTACTGGTAGTGGTAAATCTACAACAGTTTATTCTATATTACAAAGATTAAATAAAGAAAATACTAATATTATTTCTGTTGAAGATCCAATAGAAATGGATATTGAAGGAATTAATCAAATACAAACTAATAGTGAGATTGGTTTAGACTTTGCTACAGTACTTAGATCTATATTACGTCAAGACCCTAATATAATAATGATAGGAGAAATTCGTGATACTGAAACTGCTAAAATTGCAGTTAGAGCTTCAATTACTGGACATTTAGTATTATCTACAATACATACAAATGACTCATTAAATACAATTGAACGTTTGCTTGATATGGATGTAGAAAGATACTTACTTGCAAGTGCTCTTACTGGGATTATATCTCAAAAATTAGCTAGAAAATTATGTCCACATTGTAAAAAATTAAGACCTACTAATGATTATGAAAAAAATATAATAAAAAAAGTTATTGGTAAAGAAATAAATGAAATATATACAGCAGTTGGTTGTGATGAATGTAAAAATGGTTATAATGGACGTATTGCTATTCATGAAGTACTTGTTATTGATCAAGATATTAAAGATGCAATAAGTTCTAATGTAAAAAAAGATAAACTAAGATACTTAGTATATAATAGTGGTGTTATTTCCCTACTTCAAGATGGTGTTACTAAAGTACTTGAAGGTTTAACTACTTTAGAAGAATTATTAAAAATTATTGAATTAGATGACGATGGTACATTAAATTCTACAGGTTTAAATAATGCTATTGCTGTTGATGAATTAACTAAGGAAGAGATAAATATAGATGATATTATGGAAAAATCTAATCCTGTAACGAAAGTACCAGAAGTTGAAGAGGAAACAGACCCTATAATTAAAGAATTATTCCCTTCCGTAGAAGAAAAAATTGAAACTAAAGTTGATACAATAGAACCTATAAAAGAAATAGAAGAACCTAAAGAAGAGATAAAAACGCCAATTAATCCTAAAGATTTATTTGGTTCAAGAAAAAATATATTTAAATAAGTCGAATGGCTTATTTTTTTTGTAAAAAAAACAATATTTTCATATTGTTAATAAATTTAATATAGTATTTATATCTAGTTTTAATAAAACTATTAAGATAGCTGCTATGGCTAAAAATGGTCCAAAAGGAATTTCATGTGATGAATTCTTTTTTAATACTATTAAAGATATCGGTAAACCTATAATAGCTGACATAAATACTGAAACCATTGACATTGGAAATCCAAACATTAATCCAAATACAGCAAGTAGTTTTATATCTCCACCACCCATTGATTCCTTTTTGAATAAAAAATCTCCGAATAGTTTTAGTAATAACATAAATATAAATGATCCTAAAGCATGTAACAGAGATATCCCTACTCCATTTATTCCAACAATAAAGAATTTTATTAGTATAATCATAGCAGAAAATACTATTAATACACTATCAGGTATGATCATTGTTTGATAATCACTTATTATTATTATTAGTAACATAGAAATGAATACTATAGAAAGTAAACATTCTAATGAAAAACCGTACACGGCATAAGAAAGTGCAAATAAAATTCCACTAGTAAATTCAAATATAGGATAAAACCATGATATTTTATCTTTACAATTTTTACATTTTCCACCTAATAGTAAAAATGACAAAACTGGAATTAATTCTAAAGAACCTAACTTATGATTACACTTTGTACAATGAGAAGAGGGATATAGTAACGATTCCCCTTTTGGAACTCTATATCCCACTACATTATAAAACGATCCAAATATTGTTCCTAAAACAAAGAATAACAACAATATACTAAAATACATCTAATCACCCTAAATTCTGAACTTGTGTATACATATTAAACATTGGTATTATTACCGCAAGTAATATCGCACCTACTGAGAAAGTTAAGAAAATTATCAAGAAAGGTTCTACTAATGCTTTTATTCTAGATACAGTATTCTTATGTAAACTTTGATAGTAAGTAGAAACTCTTGCCATCATCTCTGCTAATTGACCTGTTTTTTCTCCAGTAACTATCATTTCATAAGCAGGCACTGGAAAAGCCCATTGATCTTTAAAAGCAGTTGATATCTTTTCTCCTTTAGCTAAGTTTGCCACTGTATCTAATATCATCATCTTATATATTTCATTATTTGTAACCCTATTCAAAATATCCATACTATCTGTTATATAAACATTATGAGTTAATAGCGAAGCAAAAGTTTTAGAAAACATTGTAACTTCATTATAAATTATAACATCTTTAATAACTGGTATATGCATAAAAATCCATTGCATACCTGTTCTAATAACCTTAACATTTTTATATAAATAAACTATTAATAATATTGCAAGAATCAAGCCTAAAATTAACCATAAAATATTTTTTTCTAAGAAATGACTTATATTTATTACGATTAAAGTAAATTGTGGGATTGATGATGAATCCATAGAATTGTATATATCTACAAATTTTGGAACAACATACATCATTACAAATGTAACTACTGCTAAAGTGAATACAAATACTATAGAAGGATAAGTAAGAGCACTTATCATCTCTTTTCTAGCTGCTTCTGTTTCAGTATAATAATTGACCATATCGTCTAGTGCTTCAGGTAATTCTCCAGTAAGCTCTGAAGCCTTAATCATATTAATTAACAATTTTGGAAAAGCAGGTCCTCTTTTTTCTAAAGCTGCTGAAAAACTTTCTCCAACTGTTAAGTCATATGTAACATCTCTTAAAATATTTTTATATGCTTTCTTTTGTACTTGTCTAATCAAAATATTTAATGAATCAACTAATGTTATTCCTGATTTAAGATATGTGGAAAGTTGTGTTAATAAAAATATTAAATCTTTATTCTTAATTTTAGTTCTATTACCACCCATTTTACCATACATGAATTGAATCCATTTACTAGTTCTAATACTATATACTGCTAAACCTTCTCCAAGTAAAAATGATTGAACATCTAATTTAGAAAAAGCATCAAAATATCCTTTAATCTTTTTACCTTTTTCATTTATTGCTATATATTCCCAAGTAATTCTTTTACCTTTATTTTCTTCATCTTCTCCATCAGCAGAAAAGTCAACAAGCATAGTATTAGTATCAAATGCTTTTTTATTTTTTGCTTGTTTAACTAAAGATAAATTATCAATTTTCTTCTTTATACTTAAAGGAAGCGAAACAATAGCTGTTAAAACTAAATTTATATAGTATCCTAAATTCTTCTTTTCTAATTTAATATTTTCGTTTTTATAACTAGATGTGTCTATCTTTTCTTCTTGATTTTTGTTATGTTTTTCTTCTTTCTTTTTTTCTTTTTCTAATATTTTTTGACTCTCTTTTCTTAATTTTTCTACGTCAACTTCTCTATGCTTTAGTATTAATTTACTAATAATAATAGCTATAAACATAATTGGCCATAACAATCCATACCAAACATATTTAATAAATCTATATACACATAAACTTAATTTTACAAAAATCCATACAAATCCAGTAGCAATATCAGCAATAAAATTCGATATCCCACTAAATATATTTTTTAATAGTTTTCTAAAATTCAAAAGAAACACCTGCCATTCTTTTTACTCTTATACGTATTAATTATATCATATTTCTCTAAAATATAAAACTTTTTTTTACAATTTCATATAATATTTTAGAAAAATATATAGGAGGAAATTATGAATTACTATAATCCCTACTTTTATACAATGCCAACTACATTATCTACACCTAAAACTGGTTTTCTTTCAAGAATATTTGGTACAAGTGGTGTTACATTAAGTGGAATATTAAATGGTACACAAAGAGCACTAAATTTTGCCAATCAAGCAATACCATTTGTTAAACAAGTAAGACCAATGATTGGAAATGCTAAAACAATGTTTAAAGTTATGAATGAATTTAAAAGAGCTGAAAAACCTAAAGAGATTAAAAATGTAAACAACATGTCTATTAATACTAATAACAACAAAAATATAAATATAATTGAAAATAATAATGAGATTAATCAAAATAATTATACTACTACTGAAAATGGGCCAACATTTTTCATGTAAAAAAGTTTAATACTAAAATTAAACTTTTTTATTATAATTATTTTATTTTAATAGAAATAGCTACTCCATCACCTAATTCATAAAATGTTGTTTTATAATTAGGATTATCTTTTAAATAATCTATATATTTTCTTATCTTTCTTACTAATTGTTTAGTATTTCTATTATTAGTTTTACTTTCATCTTCTACTAATCCATGAAAAGATAAATTATCACTAACAATAACTCCACCATCTTTTAAATTTTTTTCAAACTTTTCAAAAAATTTAATATATTGACTTTTTGCAGCATCGATAAATATTAAATCATATTTATCATTTATTCCTATATTTAATATTAAAGCATCTTCATTAATAATATTTATTCTATCTTGTAAATTAAATTTTTTTATATTGTTAACTGCTATATCATATCTTTCTTTATCTCTTTCAATAGTAGTTACTTTAACATCACTATCTACTAAAGCCATTTTAATTGCAGAATATCCTATCGCACTTCCAATTTCTAATATATTTTTTATATTATTTTCTTTAATATATTTACATAAAAATTCTATTCCATCTTTTTGCATTATAGGAATATTATTATTAAATGCATAACTTTCTAAATCTTCTATTCGTATATGTACCATAATCCAGCCTCTATTAAATCATCTCTAGTAGATAAATGTTCATTATAAGTTTTAGAAAAATAAGTTTTTCCATTTATGTCAGAAACAAAATAATAATAATCATGATTTTCTGGATAAAGAACTGCTTCTATTGATTTTATACTAGGATTACAAATAGAACCTATTGGTAACTTTCCAGCTAAATGATAACTACGCGTATTATAATTATTAGCATCATTTATTTCATATTGATATAAATCTCTATCACTTAACTCTATTTTAGCTGCATAATAAGTAGTAACATCACTACCTAAAGGTTCATTACTATTTAATCTATTATAGAAAACTCCAGCTATACCAGCTCTATCATCACTATTAGCTCCTTCTAATTCTACAATACTAGCTAAAGTAAGTATTTCATGAATAGAATAATTACTACTTAATAAATCAGTTTTATAAGTAGATAATTTTTTATCCATCTCATCTAACATAGTTTTAAATATTTCCTCAATAGTTACATCTTTATTTTTAAACTCATATGTATTTGGATATAAATATCCTTCTAATGAGTAATAAATATTAGTATTAAGTATTTCTTTATCTATAAACCAATATTCATCTATAAGCTTATTTAAATACTCAGTATTTTTTAATAAATTATATACATCATCTTCACTATTATTTGTATATTCTGAGATAGTATTAGCTATCCATCTCATATGCTTTCCTTCTTTGAATGTTATAACTATAGCATCCGGATTATAAGTATTTCCTTTAGAAAAAACTTCTACTATTTCACTAACACTCATATTTTTATTTAATTTGTATGTTCCTGCTTCTATGTTATTTACTTTATTAAATTTTATATAAAGTTTAAAAGTTAATTCATTTCTAATTAAGCCTTCATCTTTTAATTTAGAAATGACACTATAATATGTACTTCCACTATCTACCATAAATTCTACTTCTTTAGAATCACTACTAACTGCTCTTAAATTTAAATTATAAAATATACAACAAGCTAATATTAAAAGTGCGACTACACCTAATATACAGCTTATTATTTTAAATATAATTTTTTTCATAAAAGAAAAGAGTAAATTACTCTTCTGTATTTTTTGCAGTTTCGTTTTGTAACTCTTCTAGAATAGTTTCAATAATTTTCCATTCTTTTTCAGTTTCAATTGGAAGTAATTTAGTTTCATCTTGATCTGGATTATAGATTGAAGCATATACTTTAGTATTTCCTTCTTCATCTATTGTATTATCAGTATAAACTATATAATTTTTCTTTGTTTCATCTGATTCAAATGTAAATAAAACTTCACATTCTATTTCTTGTCCTTCATCATTAATTACTTTAAAAGTCATTGTTTCTTCTTTCATAATTTTCCTCCTTTTTCTATATCTAAATATGTCTGAAGAATAATATTAGCTGCTAAACTATCTATTTTTTTCTTTCTTTTTTTTCTAGACATATCAGCTTCTAACATATAATTAGTAGCTTGTACTGTCGTAAGTCTTTCGTCTTGTAAAACTACCTCAATATTAAATATATCAATTAGTTTTTTTTGAAAATTAATAGTAGTTTCGCATCTTTCTCCTATTGTATTATTCATGTTTTTAGGAAACCCTAAAACAATTTTTGAAATTTCATATTCATCTATAAGATTTTTTAATTCTGGAATTATAGCGTCATAATCACCATCATTAAATCTAATTGTTTTAAGAGAGCTTGCAATAGTCTTAGTAGTATCACTTATAGAAATACCAAGAGTACGTGTTCCAAGATCTAAACCTAAATATCTCATTCTTTAGTTAAAAATTCTTCTACAAGCATTTCAAGTATTTTAGTTCTATCAAATAAAGTTATTTTATTTCTTGCTTCTTTATGACTAGAAATATAACCTGGATCACCACTCATTAAATAACCAACTATTTGATTTGTTGGATTATATCCTCTTTCTTCAAGTATTTCAGCTACTTCTTTTACTACACTAGATACATATTCATTTTGAAATTCATTAGAATCATATATTTTTGTATCGTTCATACTATCACACTCTTTCTATGAATACAATATTATTTTAACATGTTTTAAAAATTTTGTAAACAAAAAGATAAGAAAAATCTTATCTTCCATAATGAGTATGATCTTCTATTGGCCTATTTGAAGCAATTTCATTCAATCTTTCTAAATATTCAAAATATCTAGATTCTTCTTCTGAATTAGGAGGAAAAACAGGTTCCTCATATTCTTCTTCTATCTCTTCATTTAAATCTTCTGTTTTTTTATTATTTAATTTTCTTTTATAGTTACAATAAAATACGCAAAAATCTCTAAATCCTTTATAATTAAATTTTAATTCTTTAGTTTCTTTGTCAAATTTATAAAATAAATTTATAAAAATTTCAAAAAGCGCGATATATATATATTTTGATTTTTTATCATCACTAAATTGATTAATATATATAGCTATGTCATTTGCATTAACATTTTGTTTTGGGTTACCTGAAATATATCTTTGTAATTCAATTAAAAATTTATGATTTCCAGCTAAAACTTCAAAACCTGAAAAAAAACTAGTTATATCATTATAATTTCCTATAATTGATTCATATGAAAAATTTGAATGACAATTTTGTTTTCTATATTCAAAATATTTTTTTATATCATCTGATAATTTTTTTAAATTGTCTATAGTTACCTTATCACGAGCATATAATACTGGAATAAATCTTTTATCTTTATTTCCATACGAAATACAAATAGGTTTGTTCATATCATTATCACTTATCAAACCTTTTGATTTTAAATATTCTTTTAATTCCATTTCATTATTAGTTTGCATAGTCATATTATCAATATATTTTAAACTTAATAATTCTTTTTTATCTAAATTTAATTTAGACAAATCAATCTTAAAATTATCTTCTAAGGTTAAATAATAATTCATATTTTATCTCCTTCTATGCGAAATTTTTTCTTCTTCATATTTGTACTCGGCCATATTCATTAATTTAGAATTTAATTCATATTCAAGAAGTGCGATCTTCTTTAATAATATTTTTAAATATTTTTCATCTAAATATTTTTTATATTTATATTGTATTATATTTTTATATCTAGTTAAGTCATTTAAAGCCTCTCTTAATGTATCTCCACTAGAACTATCATCGCTTTCAATAAACTTAATTATTAATTTTAAATATAAATCTAACTTTCTTTTTATTTTTCTTCTTAAAACTTTTTCTATCATAGAAGGTTTTATTATTACCATCTTATTAACAACGATTCCATCGTATTTAACATTATTTTTAGGAGAAAAACCGAATCCTCTTAATTTATCATAATCTAAATAAATTATTTGTCTATCGTTCCCCTTTTTACAAACATAATAATGTTTTTCACTCATAAAATCATCTCTTTTCTAATAAATCAGGTCTTCTTTCTTTAGTTCGCTTTAATTGTTGTTCTTCTCTCCATTTATTTATATTAGCATGATGCCCTGAAAGCAATACTTCAGGAACTTTCATACCTCTAAAATCACTAGGATGAGTATATACTGGATAATCAAGTAAATTATTATTAAATGAATCAAACATATGAGATTCTTCTTCAATAACACCTTCAAGCAATCTTATTATACTATCACTTATAGCCATAGCTGGAATCTCTCCTCCAGTTAAAACAAAATCCCCTATACTTATTTCTAAATCAACTATTTTTCTTATTCTCTCGTCAAAACCTTCATAATGTCCACATATAATTATTAAATGGTTTTCATGTGTTAATTTATAAGCTTCTTCTTGGTTATACTTTATACCTTGTGGCGTCATTAATATTACTTTTGTGTTTTCTTTTCTTAAACATTCAACCGCATCAAATATAGGTTGTGGCATTAAAACCATACCTTTTCCTCCACCAAATCCATAATCATCTACTTTTTTATGTGGATCAGTTGAATAATCTCTTATATTATGAATATTTATTTCTACTAGTTTTTTTTCTATAGCTCTTTTAATTATAGATTCACTTATAAAGCCATCAAACATAGATGGAAATAAAGTTAAAATATCAATCTTCATTATCTAAACCTCTTATATATTCTATATAAATTTTTTTATTTTCTAAATCTACTTCTTTAACAAACTCAGGTATATTAGGTACCATATGTCTTTTTATTCCGTCTATAACAATTAAATCATTTATTGATGTTTTTAATATATCAACTACTTTACCTTTATATATATCATTATCATAAACATTTAATCCTATTAAATCTTCATTTAAATATCCATCAAATTTATAATCTTCTCTATTTATATAAATACTTAATCCTTTTAAATTTTCTGCTTGTTCAATACTATTTATAGAATCTAAAGTAATCATATCATATATCTTATGATGCCTATATGATTTAATTATATATTTATTATTATTTATATAAACAATATTGTTAATTTTAAATACATCATCTTTATATTTAAAATCACTTATTATTCTTATCTCACCTTTAAGCCCATGAGTATTAACAATTTTACCAATGTATATTAAATCCATAATACACCTACTTATCTAATTCATATAAAATAATACTTGTAGCAACCCCTACATTTAAACTTTCACAAGTCTTATTCATATCTATATAAATATAGTCACTACACATATCAAGAATTTCAGTTTTTACACCGCTTCCTTCATTCCCCATTATTATAACAAACTTTTCACTTTTTTCAACACTTTTTAAACTTTTTCCACCATTTACCTTAGTACCATATATTTTATAATTATTCCCTTTTAAAGTTGGTATAAAATCTATTAAATCCCTTTCAATTATATTAATATTAAAAATCATACCTTGAGTAGCTCTAAGTACCTTAGAATTATATAAATCAACACAATCATGACTTAGTACAATTGTATCTATATTAAAAGCAACACAACTTCTAATAATAGTACCTAGATTACCAGGATCCTGAACTCCATCAAGTATAACAATCTTGTTACCTATTTCTTGTTCTTCTAGTTTCTTACAAATACCCATTATCTTACAAGGATTAGATAATTCACTTATATACTTTAATACATTACTTGTTACATAACTAGTTTCTACATCTAACTTAAAATCAGTTCCTTCTTCAAGAATTAATTCCTTTAAAATACCCTTTTCATAAGCTTCTTTAACTAAGTGCTCCCCCTCTATTAAAAATTCATTAAATTCATCTCTATATTTCTTATTATATAATTTCTTTATATTCTTTATTTTTTTATTCTCTATAGAAGTATATAACATAATAATCACCACAATATAATTATACTATATTTTTAAAAATAATAAAATAAAAACTGATAAATAAATCTATCAGTTTTATTGAATTTATTGTGTTTTTAAACCTAAATCAGTTGATAAAACAGTTATAACTGGACGTACACCATATGATGAAGCATTATCATATTTTTTTATAGTTAAGCCACTAGAAGAATCTAAAACTCTAACATAATCTGCATATGTTGTATTTGTTTTTTCACAAGAAGAAAGGAGCCAATAATTACCCTTTAAATAGGCTTTTGAGTCACTATAATCCGATACTTCTGATAATTTTGGTAATCTTGCTTTTAAATTCTCGAAAGTTGCAGTTTCTTCTCCATCAGGGTTCGTTATCTTTGTTATATCTTTATTAGTTGTTATATCTTTATTAGTTGTTATTCCTCCATAATATTTTGATTTTCCTTCAACATTTCCTTCGTCAACATAATTTATTTTTAAATTCGTAACTTTTTCCCAATCTTTTGTTGCTTTATATAAATCTGTCATTGCTTTTACCGGTCCAGCATCAACAGAAGTTCCCCAGTTTGTTACTCCTGTATTCGTTGAATCCACCAAACCTGTATCAGAATCAGAATTATAATACACATTACTATTCATTATTAAATTATACGATTCTGGAACTCCATTTTCATCAGTGTTTACTGATAATATATAGAAAGTATATTCTGTGTTATCTTTTACTGTACAAGTATATTGAGTTCCTATTGCTTTAGAAGGTTGGTCACTATTAGTCGAATCTGATGTAGAAGTCGTACATACATGTGTGTCACCGTCTCCTCCAGTACCTCCATTTCCTCCAGTACCAGGTTCAGTACTATCATCATCTTCATTATCACCAGTATTTGAATCTGTTGTTACTTTTCCATCATTCTCTATATTATAACTATATGTATCAGAACTATCATTTACTTTACATGATCTTAATGTAATTTTACCATTATCTTCTATTTTTATTTCGTCACATTCAACAGTTCCGTCAAATTCTAATGTTAACACATCTCCTGATTCTTCATTTTCTAATTTTTTAAGATTTTTTTCTTTTGTGCCATCGTTATCTAAATCTTCTAAATAATAACTAAAATCTCCATATGTTATACTAGTTTGATTATCTAGATAATAGCTACCTATTGCATTTTGTATTGCATTTACATACAACTCAATACTTCTATGATTAGCTTGTTCTCTAGAGTGACTAATAATATTTAATACTATTGGTGTTGCTATTAAAGCTATAATTGCTAGTATTACTATTACTGCTAATAATTCTATTAATGTAAATCCTTTTCTTTTCATTCTTTACTCCTCCTTATTTTACATTATTATTCTTAATAGATATACTCTATCTACTATTTAATAGTATCATAATATAATTAATTTTGCAATATATTATAAAAATGTTTTTAAGTAAATAAAAAAGATTGACATTATTTTAAATTAATGTCAATCCTAAAATTATTATTCTATATTTTAATCTTAGTAATATTTTTTTCTTTGATATATTATTTAATATGTTTTTATACTTAAAAATCATATATTTTTTATATTGTATATTATTTTTAAGTATTGGTCCAAGTAATATATCTATTTTATTATATTTTTTTATTCCTTTTATAAATTTAATTATTATATACGGTTTATTTTTATCTATAATAAATATTTCACTATCTATATAATATCCTAAATTTATTACTTCTCTTCTTAATATATCTATATTATTGTTAGATGAAATAATTAATGTATTACTTAACTTATTAGTTTTTAATATTTCTAATATCGTAAATGTACCCATACCACTTATTACTATATTATCTTTTTTATTAACTTTTATATCAGTAAGTCCATTAGTTAGTTTTGTTTCTATTTTATCTTCTAAATTATATTTTTTTATATTTTTTTTAGCTATTTCTAATGCATTTTTATTTATATCAGTAGCTATACATTTATTACTATTATTAAGTGTTAAATATATATCAAGATATGCATGATCACATCCTACATCTATTACTCTAGAATTAATATCTACTAAAGTAGCTACTGCTTCAAGTCTTTTTGATAGATTCATTAGTCACCCATATAATCTCTTAATTTTCTAGAACGAGAAGGATGTCTTAATTTTCTTAAAGCTTTTGCTTCTATTTGTCTAATTCTTTCTCTTGTAACGCCAAACATTTGCCCTACTTCTTCTAGTGTTCTTGGTTTACCATCTTCAAGTCCAAATCTAAGTCTTATAACTTTTTCTTCTCTTTCAGTTAATGTTTCAAGTACTTGAGAAATTTCTTCTTTTAACATTTCATTAGTAGCAAACTCTTCAGGACTTAAGTTTCTTTCATCTTTAATGAAATCACCTAAATGAGAATCATCTTCTTCTCCTATTGGAGTTTCTAAACTTACTGGATCTTGACTAATTTTATAAATTTCTCTAACTTTTTCTACAGTAGTATTCATTTTTTTAGCAAGTTCATCTTCACTAGGTTCTCTATTAAGTTCTAGAGTTAATTGTCTTTGTACTCTAGCTAATTTATTTATAGTTTCAACCATATGAACAGGTACACGAATAGTTCTTGCTTGATCAGCTATTGCACGTGTTATTGCTTGTCTAATCCACCAAGTAGCATATGTAGAAAATTTATATCCTTTAGTAACATCAAATTTATCTACTGCTTTCATAAGCCCTATATTACCTTCTTGAATTAAATCTAAGAATAACATACCACGTCCTACATATCTTTTAGCTATACTAACTACTAAACGAAGGTTAGCCTCAGCAAGTATATTTTTAGCTTCTTCATCACCAGCAACTATTCTATCTGCAAGTTCACTTTCTTCAGCTAAAGTTAAAAGCTTTATTTGTCCTATTTCTTTTAAATACATTCTAACTGGATCATTTATTGTTAAATCCTTAGTTAAAGCATTATCATCAAGTAATAACTTATCCCCATTATCATCACCTTGATCTGATTCAGATACTACTGCAATATTATTTTCATTAAATGCATTATATAAATCATCTAAACTATCTGCATCTAAATCAAGTCCCTTTAATGAAGCTGCTAATTCTTCGTAAGTAATATATCCTTTTTCTTTTCCCTTTTTAACTAACTCATTTTTTCTTTGTTCAAATGTTTTTATTTCATCTATCATTTTCTTCTCTCCTTTTTTTGATTTCAAGCGCTTTATTAGCTAATTCTAATTTCTTCTTGTAATCTACTTCACTTCTTAATTTATCTTTATATATATTAGCTTGACTCTTTTCATTATACTCTTTTATATTATTTAAATAATCATCTATTTCATCATAATTTACTTCATTAGGAAGATTAAGACTTGTTATTTCTCCTAAAGCTTTAATAGAATCTATATCATCATTTAAATACGTAATTAAGTCTGCTGTATTTATAAATCCGTGTTCTTTATAAAACAAATCTATTTGAAAAGCTAAATGTCTATAAGCTTCAGTTGGCATATGAGTAATTTTTTTCTGATACATTTTTATTACATCAACACTTTGTAACATGTAATAAATTAAATATTGTTCAGACTTAATATATTTATTTAATTTTTTTATTTCTTTTTTAGGCTTAACTTGTATATTAACCGTTTCTTTTTTAGTTAATTTGCTTTTAATTAATTCTATATCTACACCAGTTTCTTTACTAAGTTTATTAATACTAACGCTCTTTAATATATCATCATCTATATTATCTATTTCTTTAATCATGGTATTAATGTAATTAGCAAGTTCTTCTGTATTATTTAAATTATATTCACTCTTTAATAATGACTCTTTAAATTCCATTATATTCATAGGATTATTTATTTTATTTAAAAATGCATCTTTACCATTTTTAATAATATAATCATCTGGATCACTATTATTTTCTAATCTCACTATTTTAGGAGTAATTCCTAATTTTTGTAGCTCCACTATAGCTCCTTTAGTAGCTTTTAATCCTGCATCATCCCCATCAAAACAAAGTATTACATTGCTAGATAATTTTCTAACTAACATAGCTTGTTCTTTACCAAATGCAGTACCAAGTGCGGCTACACAATTCTTTATTCCTATTGTATGAGCTCTAATAATATCCATAGGGCCTTCCATTATAATTATCTGATGTTTTTTTCTTGCTTCCTCTTTAGCTCTGTGATAATTATATAAAAGTTCTCTTTTTTTAAATATATCTGTTTCCTTAGAATTTACATATTTATTTTCAGTTTCACCATTATAAACTCTTCCATTATATCCTATTACTTTACCATTTAAATCATATAAGGGAAACATTATTCTATTTCTATATACATCATTTAATGTATAATTATTTTCATTAACTAATCCACTTCTTATTAATATTTTATCATCATATTTTTTAGACTTTAACAATTTTGTTAGTGAATCCATTTCATTCAAAGACAAACCTATACCAAATTCTTTTATAATAGTTTCATCTAGTTTTCTATTTTTTAAATATTCTTTAGCTTTTTTACCTAACTGTGTATTAATATTATTTTGATAAAACTTTTGACTTAATTCATATATATCATATAATTCTTGATGTTTATTTTTTTCTTTAGCTTGTTCTATATCAATATATACATGTGCGATATCCGCACATTTTTTAACTGCTTCAAGAAAACTAATATTTTCATAATCTTGTATAAATTTAAATACATTTCCAGTAGCGCCACAACTAAAACAAGTATATATTTGTTTTTCTTTTGATACGCTCATACTTGGAGAGTGATCATCATGGAACGGACAAACTCCAAAATAGTTTTTACCTTTAGAAGTAAGTGGTAAATAGCTAGATACAATATCTACTATATCTAAGTTATTTCTTATTTCATTTAAAGTATTATTATCTATTTTCATATTATCACTTCCAAGGTTCCTACAATTAATAAACGACAAAAAAATCAAATTTCCTTTTTTTTAATGCAATTTTTATAAAAAAATTGTATTTTTGTCAATTTTATAGTCAGTTTTATATTTTAATTCACGTATTAATCTAAATAAAGCGTCGTCTTTTTTCTTGGCCTCTATCATAACATCAAAATCTTTTTTTGTAAACTTTATTTTCTCTAAAAACTCTATAAAATCATCTACATTTATATAATCATTATGACTTCTTTTATTCTTTTTATCTTTAGGAGAAGAAAAATGTATTTTAGGTATTTCATTTTTCCAAGTATTAAATATTCTTTCTATATAATCTTCTATCTTTTCATTATTTTTATTAAGTTTATAGTGGTGGTAATCTAGTACCATGGGTATATTTATTTTTTCACATAAACTTAATACATTCCTAATATTATAACTTTTATCATCATTTTCAACTACTATTAATTCTTGAACTTCTTTACTAAGTTTATTAAAATTATCTATAAATCTTTTTATACCTAATCTTTTTCCTCCAACTTTACTTCCTACATGTAAGACTATTTTAGATTTAATATCCATACTTTTATACATTTTTTGATAAAATTCGAGTATATTAATTGTAGAAGTAACAACACTATCATTCACACTATTTAAAACTGTATAAGCTGATGGGTGTAGATCTACTCTTAAATTATTTTCATTTATTATATCCCCTATTTTTTTGTAATATATTTTATATTGATCTATAAAATCATAATCTACATCAGGATGATTAGCTAAAGGTATAAGTTCTGAAGTCATTCTAAAAAAAGTAATATCATTTCTAATATTATATTTTAATATTTTTTCTAAAGATTCAAAATTACTTTTAATAACACTATCTAACTTAATATTACCTTTATCACCTAATTTTTTATAATTAGTATAAGTTAAACTATGTGAAGAAGTTTCATCAATAGTAACAGGAACACATGCATATCCTAATCTAATTTTCATTTTATCACCATTTATTATTATAAATAGAAAGGAGTTTTTTATGTCATTAAAAAAATCAAGAATTATAAGTACTATAGGTATATTTTTACTCTGTTTTTTATTTCATTTTATATATGAGTGGTTACCAAGTAGTATAACTGCAATATTCTTTCCTGTAAACGAATCTATTTGGGAACATATGAAACTTTTATTTAGTGCGGTTATATTCTATGGAATTATTGACTATATAATACTACAAAAATTTAAAATAAAATATAATAATTTCTTTACTTCTTTATTTGTATCCGCACTTACTATTATTCCTATATATTTAAGTTTATTTTTACCTATTTATTATAAAATAGGAGAAAATATGGTTATCACTATTGGAATTATGTTAATAGCTATAATTATATCTCAAGGAATAAGTTATAAAATATTAAAAGCAAAAGATTTTGATAAACTTAATATTGTATCTTTAATACTCATTATAGTATCTTACATTATATTTGCTTATCTTACTTATAATCCATTAAAAAATGAATTATTCTTTGATACTAAGGAAGAAAAATACGGATTAAATAATTATAATGTTTAATCCTTTTTTATATAATAAAAAAAAGAGAGTCAAAATTAGACTCTCAAATCTATATATAAACACCTTATCTTAAGATAAGATGAGGTGTGGCGAAGTAACACACAACCTAATACCCTACTTTTAGTATATCTAAAGAAATTAATTTTATTCCCATAAATAATATATTCTTAATATTTATTTTTGTGAATAAATATTAAACTAAATCATTAAATTTTCTACAATTAAAGAATACTTTATATATTTTAAAAACATTTAATAAATTAATTGCTTCTCCCATGTGGTCGTAACCTCCATGTGCTGATTGTCATTTAGTAAGTCGAAATAAAGCCTTTGTTTTCAGCAAAAAAAACTATCAAATTGATAATTCTTTAATAATCATCTTTTTTTAGTTTCAGCATTGATCGTATAATATTCTTTAAAATCAGCAAATCTAATTTTAACTACATCTATTGGTTTTATATTTTCATAACATTTGTATTGTATTGATCTATCATGATGTTCATAGTTTTCGTCAAATGGAAAAACATAAATATATCCTTCTATATTATCTGAAATATTAACGTTATCCATTATTATATTTATTTTATCTGCATCTGAATTATATCCAATATCAAAATTCCATTTAAGACCATCACTTAATTCTTTTATTGTATCTTTAAATGCATATGCTGATGCTATTATAAATGAAGATGTTAAAAACACTGCATAATCTTCATTTTCAACATTATGATTTGAATCTTGTGCTTGCCTTTGTTCAACAACTTCTAACTTTTTGGGGCTTCCATGAAATAAGTATTTTGGATTTTCTAAACTATTATTTATATACTCTATCATAAGTTTTCATCTCCTGTAATCATTATATCACACTAATTCATAATCTCTAGCAATAATCCTATCATCTGAACAAAATTCTATTACATATTTATTTTCTCGTTTACAAATGATAATTCCTACCGTTTTATTTTCTATTTGGTCATATGTTTTATCTATTTCTTCTATCATATTACTCCTTTCTATGGACTGCAAGTTTCAATTTTAAATTTATTATTTTTTATTTCAAACATAATGCTACCATCTTGATCTGTTCTATATATTTTAAATGCTTCTAAGTTGTTTAACACTTCTTTATTCGGATGGCCATAACGATTATTCTTTCCAACACTAATTACTGAATATTTAGGATTAATCTCATTTATAAATTCTTTACTTGTACTTGTCTTAGATCCGTGATGTCCAACTTTTAACACGTCAATATTTTGTAAGTTAAATTTTTCTATTAATTCTTCTTCTACTTCTACTACTGCATCTCCCATAAATAGAAATTTATGATTATTTAGTTCTGTATAAATAACTGATGAATTATCATTTTCATTACCATAATCATTATTCTTCAAAAAATATAATTTATTATCATCTATATTTAGTTCTTTAATACAACTGTAATATGGTATTTTCTTTTTATCTAAAACTTCAATTAATTCTTGTTCCAATTCATTAAACTCTCCACAATTAAATATTGCTTTCTCTATTTTAAAGTTTTCTACTAAATTAATTGCTTCACCCATATGATCGTAATCTCCATGTGGTGATTGTCAAAAAGTAAGTCTAATTAATTACTTTTTTCCAAAGAAAAAAGAAATATCTTTTTGATAATTCTTTACCTTCTGATAGTTTTTTTATTATTTAAATCTTTTATTTCTTCATCAATTAACTTAATAATATATTCTTCCGAATATTTTCTTACAGGGTTTAATTCTCTTCTTCGAATTTCATAATATAATTTTTTTAAGTTTTCATCATTTAATTTTTCTAAAAACATTAATTTTATTTTTTCCCAAACTGTTCTTTTTATAAAATCAAATAATGTTCTTCCATTAAATTTTGATAAATCAAATTGTGGGCAATATTCTATAGATGATTCTAATAACTTAACATAATTAGGACTTATACCTAATGAACAAATTAATTCTGCGTTATTTATAACATTTTGAATTGAAACTTTAATTAAAGTTTCAATAAAGTTAATTAATTGTATATATTCATCTTCATCAAGAATAAGATTGTATCCATTTTCTTCTAAAAAATTAGCAAAAGAAATATCACCTCTAAAAATCCATTTTTCATATTTTTTAAAAAATGGGTGTCCATTTTCAAATGCTTTTATTACATTTAAATATGTTTTTTCTTTTATACTTTTTCCATATTCATCTTCTGTAAAATTTACAAGTATTACCCTTGAAAACATTTGAAAAAAATAACGAACTGACTCTAGCGAATCCTCCCATGAACTATTAGAAAGTCCAACATCTATAGTAGTAAAACCTTTTTCAATGTCATAGAAAATATTTCTTCTACGTGGTTCTATCCCAATCCCATTATTTCCTAGTAAATATGAATCTCTTATATATTTTTCTATTTGCTCGTAAGGAATATGATTGATAATATCTTGACCATTATCATTATTAACTAAATTAGCAAATTGTTCTCCTTTAGCTAATTCCTCTAAAATCCAATATCCAGAAGCTTCGCTTCCTATATAATCATAATACTCTGGTATGTTAATTCCCAAATCTTTACACTTCTTTATTCTTTTTTTCAGTTCATCAAAATCATCTTCACTTTTGTTTACCAAAATAACGCCATCATTATTAAATGAATATGCTTTTGTTCCTTCATTTCCTCCGTCAATGGTTCCAGTTTTAATTTTATTTAAATAATAATCTATATTTTTCATATTATCACTCCTTATAACCATTATATCACAATATTTTGGATTTATGGCCTACATATATCTATTTCAAATTTATTATTTTGTATCTCAAACACAATACTCCCTTCTAAATCTGTTCTATATATTTTTGATTCTTTTAAATTGTCTAACACTTCTTTATTAGGATGTCCATACCTATTACCTACACTAATTATTGAATATTACTTTTTCTACTTTAAAATTATTTACTAAATTAATTGCTTCTCCCATATGGTCATAGTCTCCATGTAGTGATTATCAATTAGTAAGTCGAATTGAACTTTTATTTTCAAATAAAAAAACCACCTATCCAAAGGTAGTTTTCTATAACAACATTTAAAATTATTTATTTTTATTTTTTTACTTTTGATTCTAATAGATCGTTTACTAAAACTAAATCTCCAACAAAAACTTCTCCTTTTTTTGTTGCGGTAGATTTGAAAGTTTGTTTCTTCTTTTTGTTTGATAATAATTCTTCTAACCATATATATTCATTATCTTTAATTTTTATAAAATATAATCCTTCTTGAATAACTTTATCATGTTCTGCTCCAAAGAAATTACCAGCACATCCTGCATATGTACATTCTTTTAAATTTCCAAAATAAATTTCTGCGCTCATATTCCCTCCTAAATTTGTAGATTATTATATATTTTTTTAAAAGAAATGTCAATATTACTATTTTTATACTAATTCATATTCTCGCGCAATAATCCTATCATCAGAACAATATTTAATTACATATTTATTTTCTCGTTTACAAATGATAATTCCTACTGTTTTATTTTCTTCCATAGTTTTAATATTTTTATCTATATAATTCATATATGTCATAATCTGACCTGTTTGCTCTTTCTTGAGTTCAGTTATTTTTAATTCAACCACTACATAACATTTATATTTAATGTTATATAAAAGTAAATCTATATAATTATATGTATTACCTAATTTTAGTTTATATTCATTATCAATAAATGTAAAACCTGAACCAAGTTCTTTAAGAAAAGTTGGAATATCTTCTAAAATTAGTTTTTGTAATATCTTTTCTGAAAATATATCATACTTATTACTATTTTTAATCAAAATTGGATTTTTTACAAAGTCAACTACATTAGACACATCTTGATTTATTATTTTATTTTTTGTATCTACCGGCAGTCTTTCATATTCATTTGATTTAATTTTTTCTCTTAATTGTCTGACTGATATATTATTTAATTCAGCTATTTTTACATAATATTGGAATTTATTATCATCAAACCAAAGAACTTCACAATAATGACTCCAACTTAATTTGGCAGACAATGTCTGCCATTTTTGAGATACTTTATAAAATTGCCTCATATTTCTTAAATTTCTTTGACTATATCCTGAACCTAATTCATTAGTTAATCTTATTGAATATTCTTTAATTATACTATCGCCATAATGATTTCCAGCATCTAATAATAACTTACCAACATTATAATATGTATTTAAGTCACTTCTGTTTATTGAATAATTTTTTACTTTTCTATTTATCTCATTGTTTATTAATTGATTTTTAATTTCATTATAATAATTCATATTACTCCTTTCTATGGTGCACATGTTTCAACATTTAATTTACTATTTTTTATTTTGAACATAATACTTCCATCTTTATCTGTTCTATATATTTTACTATCTTCTAAATTATTTAAAACTTCATTATTCGGATGCCCATATCTATTGTTTTTACCAACCAGTATTGGATAGTTAGTACATATTAATTAATTATAAAAAAAAGACCCTATATGGTCTAAATTTCCTATAATGTTTTTTTGCTTCTTAAATCTTCATAACTGGTAATAGAGGTTTCAGAAAGTTCAAGTGACTTTTTAACTCTATGATATTTTTCAATATCAATTCCTTGACTATCTATAAAGCTAATGTCTAATAGGTCTTTTTCTCTTTTATATTGTTCTTTTCCCGCTTTAATTAACTCTGGACTTTGACAATATGATTTAATTCCATCTATATCAATTGCAACAATTAAATCTGTTAACTCTTCAAAAGGAATCATCTCTGTCCCAGCCATTTCTTTATTTGGACTAAAACTTTTTCTAACTAACATTCCATTATCAATAAACATCGGTTCAAATTCAACATATACACCATCAATAAATATTTTTAATCCATAGTCATCTCCTAAATCCAAATTTAGCGAATCAAATTTAGGAATATACAAATTACTTTGTTTTGCTAATTGCCTAATAACATCAATATACTTTTCATCAACTAATACATCTATGTCCGAATGCTCTCTATTAGATTCCCTATTATAATATATGTATGGTACTGATCCACCAAAGAAGCACACATGTTGTCCAAGATTTTCAATTGAACTAATTTTTTTAATAACAGATTTTATTTCATATAAACTTGACATAACTATCACCTATAATTATTATATCACACTAATAAAAATTTATGGTGCACATTCTTCTATTCTTAACTTATCATCCTTTATTTTAAACATAATACTACCATCCTCATCTGTTCTATATATATTAGATTGATTCAAATTATCTAATACTTCTTTATTTGGATGCCAATACATGTTATTCTTTCCAACACTTATAATTGAATATTTCGGATTTATCTCATTTATAAATCCTTTACAAGAACTGGTCTTACTTCCATGATGTTCGACTTTTAAAACATCTATATCATTTAAATTATATTTTTCTATTAAATCTTGTTCTACTTCTACTCCTGCATCTCCCATAAATAAAAATTTATGATTATTTAGTTCTGTATAAATAACATTTGAATTATCATTTTCATTACCATAATTTTTATTATTTAAGAAGTATAATTTATTATCATCTATATTTAATTCTTTAATGCATGAATAATATGATATTTTCTTTTTATCTAATACTTTAATCAATTCTTTTTCTAAATCGTTATAAGGTCCACAATTAAATATTACTTTCTCTACTTTAAAATTATTTACTAAATTAATTACTTCTCCAATATGATCGTAATCTCCATGTGGTGATTGTCAATTAGTAAGTCGATTTTTATACTTTATTTGCAAAGAAAAAGAATCACAATTTTTGCAATTCTTAAATTACTTATTTAACCTCATATAGATATCATCAATACTTTTATTATTATAAATA
>SVAX01000014.1:0-22090 GCA_015059155.1 Bacillota bacterium
GCTATGTATGGAATGGATAACCGCTGAAAGCATCTAAGCGGGAAGCCAACTTCAAGATGAGTTTTCCCTTTCTTTATGAAGTAAGATCCCTTGAAGACTACAAGGTTGATAGGCTGGAGATGGAAGCGTAGTGATACGTTGAGTTGACCAGTACTAATAGATCGAGGATTTAATCCTATAATTTATTTCTAATTTGAGAGATTTACACATTATCATGTTTTCAGAGAATTATTTCTCTATAATTTTATTGGTGACGATAGCAAAGAGGATACACCTGTTCCCATCCCGAACACAGTAGTTAAGCTCTTTAACGGCGAAAATAGTGTAAAAGCGAAGATAGCAAGTTGCCAATTTTTTTTTGTTTATTTTTAAATAATTTAAAGTGATAAATTGATAAAATCATTTATTTATATTATCTCAATACAAATAAATTATTAATTAGTTTATTTTTATTGAAATAATATTTATATTGATGGTATAATAATAATGGTGATTAATATGGAATACAAGATTATGTCTAATGATGAATTTGAAACAATTGAGATTGCTCAAAATTTTGAATCCGAAAAATTTGAAAATATGGTTATTTGTTTAGATGGAGAATTAGGTAGTGGTAAAACTGTATTTACTAAAGGTATGGCTAATGCTTTAGGAATAGAAGAAAGTATAACATCTCCTACTTTTACTATAATTAAGGAATATGATTCAGGAGAAATGCCTTTATATCACATGGATGTATATAGATTAGATGGAAACACAGAAGGTGTTGGCATAGAAGAATATTATAATAAAGGTGGAATTGTTATAATTGAATGGGCAAAAACAATTAAAGATATATTACCAGAAGAAAGATTAGAAATAAAATTTAAAGTTGTAGATGAAAATAGAAGAATGTTAGTAATAACTCCTCATGGACAAAAATATGAAGAATTATGTGAGGCTGTATTATGATAAATTTATTAATTGATACATCAACTTCAAATTTAACAGTATCAATTATAGAAGAACAAAATATTTTATATAAATATCAACAAACAATATTATCTGATATGGCATCAAAACTTTTACCAATAATAGATAACGGATTAAAACAATTGAATTTAACTTTAAAAGATATAGATAAAATATTTGTTGTAAATGGGCCAGGATCTTTTACTGGTATTAGAGTAGGTGTTACAGTTGCTAAAACTATAGCTTGGACACTAAAAAAAGATATCATTCCTTTGTCAAGTCTTGAATTAATGGCTACTACACATACTAACAAAAAATATTTAGTTCCAATGATAGATGCAAGAAGGGGTAATGTATTTACTGGTATTTATGATAAAAATCTTAACTGTATAAAAGAAGATAAATTGGTAAATTTAGAAAAATCTATTAAAAATTTAAATGATGATTACGAATTTATATCTTATGATAATATAAATTTAGATAATCTTATAAAACCAAATATAGATATATTAAAAATAATAAACAAACACACAAATGATAAAGGTATTAATCCGCATAATTTAAATCCTAATTATTTGAAATTGACTGAAGCTGAGGAGAATAAGTTAAAAAATGATTAGAGAACTGGAAAATAAAGATTATATATCAGTGAATAAATTATTAAGTATATTTAATTATAAGTTAGATAAAAAATCATTTGACAATGATTTTTTAAAAGTATTAGTATACGAAGAAGATTTCATAAAAGGAATTTTAATATATCAATATCTATATGATAGAATAGAAATAGATTATATTATAGTAGATATAGAATATAGAAATTTAGGTATTGCGACTAAATTATTAAGTTTTATGGAAAATAAATATAAAAACATAAAAAATATAACTTTAGAAGTAAGAGAAAGTAATAAAGAAGCAATAAATTTTTATTTAAAAAATGGATTTAAAGAAGTAACAAAAAGAAGAAATTACTATAAAGATGAAGATGGAATATTAATGATTAAGAATTTAGGTGAGTAGTATGAAAGATACTTATATATTGGGTATAGAAAGTAGTTGCGATGAGACTAGTGTTTCAATAGTGAAAAATGGTTGCGAAGAAGTAGCAACAGTTATTCTTTCGCAAATGGATATACATTCTTGTTATGGAGGAGTAGTTCCTGAAATAGCTAGCCGTATGCATGTAGAAAATATAACAATAGTTATAGAGGAATGCTTAAATAAGGCTAAAATGAGTATGGAAGATATTGATGCGATAGCTGTAACGTATGGACCAGGACTTATTGGTTGCTTACTTATTGGAGTAGGAGCAGCTACTACACTCTCTTACATATATAATAAACCACTTGTTCCAGTTCATCATATAGCAGGTCATATATATGCGAATAATCTAGTTAGTAAAATGGAATTTCCGTTGATCGCACTTGTAGTATCAGGTGGCCATACTGATTTAATATATATGGAAGATGATTATAAATTTAAAAAAATAGGTGGAACTTTAGATGATGCAGTTGGTGAGTGCTACGACAAAGTAGCGAGAGTTATAAATGTACCTTATCCAGGAGGTCCGCTTGTAGATAAATTATCTTATGATGGTAGTGATACTTATCCACTACCACTACCACTAGATGATGATTCATTTAACTTTAGTTTTAGTGGGATTAAGAGTGCAGTTATCAATTTAGTACACAACGAAACCCAAAGAGGAAATAAAATAAGAAAAGAAGATATTGCTTGTTCGTTCCAAAATAGAGTAGTTGAAATATTATCAAAGAAAACAATGAAAGCCTTAAAAGAATATAATGTAAAAAATCTTATAATAGCAGGTGGCGTTTCAGCTAATAGTGGTATTAGAAATAAATTTACAGAACTTTGTCAAAAAAATGGCATAAATTTGACAATACCGAATATAAAGTATTGTACAGATAATGCTGCTATGATAGCTGCTGCTGGATATTTTGCTTATAAGAAAGGTATTAGGGCAGATATAGATTTAAAAGCTACTGCCACTACTAGTTTATTTTAAAAAAAGTATAAAAAGTATTGACAAATAAGACTTTTAAAGGTATAATCAATACATATGAAAAAGGAAAGCGATGTATCCACATCCACCCGATTGCTAAAGTGATGGGTAAATGCCGATGAATATTTAATATTTATTTAGAGGTTTAAGTGGATACTATTGGTATGCACTTTTTTCATGGTATAAGATATTAGGAGGTGTTTGTTATCGCAAACAAAGAAAAAGATTTGTTTATAAATGAACAAATTCGTGCTAAAGAAGTTATGGTTATAGGTCCAAATGGAGAACAATTAGGTATTAAATCTATTAAAGATGCTATTACTTTGTCAACCTATGCAGGTTTCGATCTTGTAATGATTAATCCAAATGGTAATCCACCAGTATGTAAGGTGATGGATTACAATAAATTTAAATATCAAAATAAGAAGAAACAAAAAGAAAATATAAAAAAACAAAGAGAAGCAAATTTAGAGATGAAAGAATATCGTTTATCAGTTTCAATTGATATACATGATTTTAATACACGTGTAAATAATTCTAGTAAATATTTACAAAAAGGTCATAAAGTAAAAGCGTCAATTAGATTTAAAGGACGTGAAATGGCTCATACAGAATTAGGTCGTGATGTATTGATAAGATTTGCAGAAGCACTTAATGAAGTAGCTGATATTGAACAAAAACCAATTTTGGAAGGTAGAAACATGACAATGATACTTATGCCAAAAAAAGAAAAATAGGAGGAATATTATGCCAAAAATTAAATCACATAAAGGAACACAAAAAGTTTTAAACAAAAGAAAAAATGACGTTAAAATAGGTCATCCAGGAACTAGACATAATACTGGAAAGAAAAATGCTGCTTCAAATAGAAGTGGAAGAACAGCATCTAGTTTAAGTAAAGCAGATGCAAACAGATTTAAAAAAGTACAATTTTAATTTAAGAAGGAGGAAACAAAATGGCAAGAGTTAAAGGAAGTAACATACATAAAAATAGAAGAAAAAAAGTTTTAAAATTAGCTAGAGGTTATTTTGGAAGTAAACATAAACTTTATAAAACCGCTAAAGAACAAGTTATGCATTCATTAAAATATGCATATAGAGATAGAAAACAAAATAAAAGAGAAATGCGTAAATTATGGATAACAAGAATTAATGCTGCATGTCGTATGAACGATATTAGTTATTCTAAATTTATTTCTGGATTAAATAAAGCAGAAGTTGCTATTAATAGAAAAATGTTAAGTGAAATAGCTATCGACGATGCAGCAGCATTCACTAACTTAGTTAATATAGCTAAGGCTGCTTTAGAAGGAAAAACTATCAAACAAGAAGTTAAAGCTCCAAAAGTAGAAAAAACAGTAGCTAAAAAAGAAACTACAAAAAAAGAAGAAGTTAAAGAAGATTTATCTAAATTAACTGTAGCTGAATTAAAAAAATTAGCTAAAGAAAGAAATGTAGAAGGATATTCTACAATGAAAAAAGCTGAATTATTAGAAGCTTTAAAATAAAAAAATAAGCCTTAAGGGCTTTTTTTGTTGAATTTGACATTTTATAAAAAAGTGATATACTATATCGCATAAGAGGGGATATTATGGATAAATTAGTAAATAATATAAAGAATATAAAAATTTATGATAGTAGTATGTTCCATATTGAAGATGTATATCAAAAATATGAAGAATATTTAAATAATCTACAACAATTAGATCCAAATAAATTGAAATATTTTATTAGACATTTAAAAAATAGAGAAATAATAAATAATCAAGAAACTGAAATGGAAGAAAGTTTTATGCTTGAATTATTTAAATTGTCTCAAAGAAAGGATTCCATTGATATAACGATGAATTTTTTTGAAGATAATTCTTTAACTATAGAAGAAGTAAAAAAAATTCATAGAGTAGTTATTAAAGGTAGTTCAGACGATTTACAATCAAATTATGATTTAAGAAGTGATAATAACAAATGGGTTGGAAGTTTTGGAAATAATGGTGAACAAAAAGTTGATTATATGCCACCAGACTATAACGAAATAGAAGAATTGTTAGAGGTAGTATTAACTTATTTAAATGAACAAGATAATACTAACTTTATAAATATATTTATAAAACCTTTAATAGTACATGCCTTAATAGCTTATATACAACCTTTTGGTAATGGAAATACAAGATTAGCTAGGGTTTTACAACATTGTAAGATTTGTAATAGTACTAATCAATATTTTAAAACAAATTTCTCACATCCTACAATATATTTATCGAAAAATTATTTATTAACTCGTGGTCAATATAGAGGATTAATTAAAAATATCTCAGTTAATAAAGATAATGATGCTTGGAATAAATGGTTTGAATATAATTTAAATATGTTTGATGAACAGCTATTTTTCTTAGATAAACAAGTAACACAATATAAATCACTTAGATAAAGATTATTAAAAATTTAATAATCTTTTTTATATTGTTTGAAAAAAAACAATAATCATGTTATACTTAATAAGTATAGTAGAGGTGGTAATATGTATTTAGATGCGATAATAGTAGTAGCTCTAATAATAGTAGCATTCTGTTGGTTTAGAAGATTTTCAAAATTCGTTTATGCATTTGCTATTATAGATATATTTTTAAGATTATTAAATTATATAGCTAATAATATAGGAATTAAGGGATTTGCTAAATGGGTAAACGGTATATTTCCAAATTCAATACCTGCAATAATTAATAATTATACTAATGGTATTGTATGTACTGTATTGGAATGGATATATATTGGTTTAATGGTATTTTTCTTATTCTATGTAATTAGAGCTTTTATAAGAAAAAGATAGTTGACAAAAAATAATTATAATATTAAAATTAAATTGTAAATAAAATTTTACCTTATTAAGAGTGATGGAGGGAACAGGCCCTATGAAGTCCGGCAACCTATTTAAGTTAGGTGCTAAATCCTGCGATATTTATATCGAAAGATAAGGATAATCAGGTACATAGATTATTCTATGTACTTTTCTTTTTAAGGTAAAAGTGAGGAGGAGTATTATGAAAAAATTATTTACATCTGAGTCAGTAACTCCTGGCCATCCAGATAAGTTATGTGACCAAATATCTGATAATATATTAGATGCTTATTTAAAAGTTGATCCATCATCAAGAGTAGCATGTGAAGTGTGTGCTCATAAAAATGGTATTGTAGTAATGGGAGAAATTACAAGTAATACCAATATTGATATTGAAAAAGTTGTTAGAGACACAATAATTAATATTGGATATGATAATGATGAGCTAGGGTTCAATGGAAACAATATTAGTATTGATATAAATGTTCACAAGCAATCTAGTGACATAGCTATGGGAGTAGATAACTCTCAAGATTTAAATGATATAGGAGCAGGAGATCAAGGTATGATGTTTGGATATGCTACTAATGAAACAGATAATTTTATGCCTTATCCAATATATATAGCCAATAAGCTTTCTAATCGTCTCACACAAGTTTTTAAAGATAAAACTATTAAATACTTAAGACCTGATGGAAAAACGCAAGTAACAGTACTTTACGAAGATAATAAGCCTAAATATATAGATACAATAGTTATTTCCACGCAACATGACCCTATAGATCTTGATATATTAAAAAGTGATATAAAAAAACAAGTTATCGATGAAGTTATACCTAACGATATGATAAATAAAAATACTAAAATATATATAAATCCAACAGGGAGGTTTGTAATAGGTGGACCAGTAGGAGATAGTGGTTTGACAGGTAGAAAAATAATAGTAGATACTTATGGAGGTATGTGTTCTCATGGAGGAGGAGCTTTTTCTGGTAAAGATCCATCCAAAGTAGATAGAAGTGCTGCATATTATGCTAGATATGTTGCTAAAAATATAGTTGCTTCAAATCTTTGTGAAAAAATTGAAATACAAGTATCTTATGCAATAGGAGTATCGAGACCGGTCTCTCTTTATATAAACACATTTAATACAAATAAAATATCGGAAGAAAAAATATTAGAAATAATAAATAACGTATTTAATTTTGAGCCTAGTAATATAATTAAAGAATTAGATTTAAGGAAACCAATATATCATTTAACTACTTGTTTTGGCCATTTTGGTAAAAGTGAATTATCTTGGGAAAAATTAGATAAAGTAAATATAATAAAATCGTTAAAAGACTAGAAATCATAGTCTTTTTTATGTTAAAATGTATGTAGGTGGTAATATGAATTATATAGGATCAAAATTTTCAATATTAAGTTACATAGATGAAGTAGTGGAAGATTTCGCTAAACCTAAAAAGAATATAATTTTTTGTGATATATTTTCAGGTACAGGAGTAGTTTCTAAATACTTTAAAGAAAAAGGATATAACATAATATCAAACGACATACAATATTTTAGTTATGTATCTTTAAAAGGATTAGTTGAAAATAGTGATGAATTAAAATTTGAAAAACTAACTAAAAAGAGAATAGATCCTTTTATATGTTTAAATGGACTTAATGGTAAAAAAGGATTTATATATAAAAATTATTCATTAGGTGGTACTAAAAAAAGTGAGTTTAAAAGACAATACTTTAGTGATGATAATGCTAAAAAGATAGATGCAGTTAGAGTTAAAATAGAAAAGTGGAAGAATAAAAAGTTAATTACTGAAAATGAATATTTCTATTTACTTGCTTGTTTAATAGAAGCTTCTGATAAAGTAGCTAATACAGCCTCTGTTTATGAAGCATTCTTAAAAGATTTAAAGAAAAGTGCAGGGAAGCCAATTATTATAAATCCTCTAGAATTAATATTTAAAAATAAAGAATATAAAGTTTATAATAAAGATTCTAAAGAATTAATAAGAGAAATAAGAGGAGATATTCTTTACTTAGATCCTCCTTATAATTCAAGAAAATATGATACTAATTATCACATCTTAGAAACAATTGCTCTTTATGATAATCCTAAAATAAAAGGAAAAACAGGAGTTAGGGTAGAAGAGTCTAAAAAATCTAATTACTGTTTAAAAAATAAAGCAGCTATAGAACTTGAAGACTTAATAAAGAATGCTAAATTTAAATATATTTTATTAAGTTACAATGATGAAGGTATAATTCCTATGGAAGAAATAGAAGCTATCATGAAAAAATATGGTAACTATAAAAGATATGAAAAAAGGCATAAAAGATTTAAATCAGATAATGATAGAGAATATAAAAAGAACTATACTATCGAATATATTCACTGCTTAGAAAAGATTTAAATCTTTTTATCTTGCAAAACAATTACTTTTGTGTTATATTTATGGTGGTGATGGTATGTCAAGAAAACAAGATGCAGTAGATTTAATGAAAAAAGTTATGTCTGGTGAAAGTTATATGACTTATAAAGAGATCGCACAGATCACTGGATACCATGAAAAATACTTACTTAAATTAAAAAAAGATTTAGAGAATGGTAAACTTAGTTTAGTACACGGTAATACTAATAGAAAACCTTCTAATACAATAACAGAAGAAGAAAAACAGTATATTATAAACTTATATAAAAGAAGTAATACTACAATAAGAAAGTTTTGTAGATTTTATGCTAAAAGAAGTTATTCTTGTATATGGCATGTTTTAAAAGAAGCAGGGTTAATATAATAACCTGTTTTTTTATTTCTCATATAATAATCTAGAGGTGTATCTATGTATTTAAATAGTATTAAAAATAGTGAACAATATATAGTAAATAAAATTAATGCTAGCGAAAAAATAAAGAGAAGATTATATGATATAGGTTTAATAAATGGTACAAAAATAAAGTTATTATTTAAAAGCCCTTCGAATAAAATAAAAGCTTATTTAATTAGAGACTCAATTATAGCTATAAGAGATAACGATGCCTCTAAAATAGAGGTGAGTGAATTAAATGATTAAAATAGCTTTAATAGGTAATCCTAATGTAGGAAAAAGTACTCTTTTTAATGAATTAACTGGTATGCATCAACACACAGGTAATTGGACTGGAAAAACGGTAGGGAGTCAAGTAGGATATAAAAAATATAGAGGAGAAACTATAGAAATTTATGATCTTCCTGGAACATATTCGTTAATACCTCATTCAGAGGAAGAGAAGGTAACAAGTGAATTTGTAATAAATAAAGATTATGATATAGCTTTAATAGTTTGTGATCCTTTATGTTTAGAAAGAAACTTGAACTTAGTTATACAGACTTTAGAAGTTACAAAGAATGTAATAGTGTGTATAAATCTACTTGATGAAGCTAAGAAAAAGAAAATAGATATAGATTTAGATAAGTTATCCACATACTTAGGAACTAAAGTAGTAGGTATAAGTGCAAGAAAGAAGGAAGGAATAGATGATTTATTAGATACTATACTAAATTATCCACAAGCATCTTTTAATTTTGAATATGAAGAAAAAGTAGAAGAGTGTATAAATATAATTTGTGGACATACTTCTAGTAGATTTGAAGCAATAAAGACTATAATAGATAGTAAATCAGATAATCTTATAGTACAAGAAAAATTAAATCAAATAAGAGAGTATTTGAGAGATTCCAATATTAATTTTAATGACTCAGTAATGAATGAAGTAATGAGCGAATGTGAAAAAATAAATAACGCTGTAGTAAAAAGAAATTCTATAAGAAATAAAATTAATTTAGATAAGCTACTTACAAATAAACTTACAGGTATACCAATAATGATAATAATGCTTATGTCTATATTTTGGATATCTATTGTGGGTGCTAATTATCCTTCAGATTTTCTTTTTGATATATTTACTAAGTTTGGTAATTTTCTAAAAGATTTCTGTATAGATATAAATATACCTAAATTTATTTACCTACCTCTTTTAGATGGTGTTTATAAAGTACTCACTTGGGTAGTTGCAGTAATGTTACCACCTATGGCTATATTTTTTCCATTATTCACATTACTTGAAGATTTTGGAATACTACCGAGAATTGCTTTTAATCTTGATGGATATTTTGAAAAAAATGGTACTTGTGGTAAACAAGCGCTTACTATGTGTATGGGAATAGGATGTAATGCTGTAGGAGTAACAGGAGCTAGAATAATTGATTCTAAAAGAGAAAGATTAATCGCAATACTTACTAATTCATTTATACCTTGTAATGGTAGATTTCCAACACTTATTGTAATGTTTACTATGTTCTTTTCAATAACTAGTAATAGTATGCTTAATACAACAATAAATGTACTTTTATTAACGTTAATTATTTTATTTTCTATATTCATAACATTTATTACATCAAGAATATTATCTAAAACGGTTCTTAAAGGAAATAATTCTTTTTTCATATTAGAATTACCACCTTATAGAAAACCACAAATAGTAAAAGTACTTGTGAGATCTTTAATAGATAGAACTTTAAAAATACTTGGTAGAGCAGTAGTAATAGCAGCACCAACAGGTCTTATTATTTGGCTACTTACTAATATTAATATAGGAAATAGTAGTATTATAAGTATAATATCTAATTTCTTAAATAATTTTGGATTAATACTTGGATTAGATGGAGTAATACTTACAGCATTTATTTTAGGCTTTCCAGCTAATGAAATAGTTCTACCTATAATAATAATGACATATTTATCATCAAATACTATGATGGATATAAACGATATCTCTCTAATAAAAGATTTATTTATCTCTAATGGATGGACTATAATAACAGCTATATGTATGATAATATTTATTATATTTCATTACCCTTGTTCAACAACACTCATAACTATTTATAAGGAAACGAAAAGTTTTAAATGGACATTTCTATCTTTTATCTTGCCACTCATAATAGGTATAATACTTTGTATGTTAGTTAATTTTATTGGTACTATAATAATTTAGATACTAAAAAGTTAGTATCTTTTTTTCTTGAATTTTTCTTAATATTTGCTATAATAGTAATAATTTTAAAGTAAATACTATTGATAAAAATTTTAAAGATAGTACAATTATTTATCAAAAAAGAAAGTAGGGTATTATGCAAGAGGTAGAAAGATATAAAAATATTTGGAATTATGATTCATTTGTAATAAAAACCGATAATGGTTCTTTTGAAATATTATTTGCACCTAATGGAGATTTGTATTGGAAATATTTGAGTTCAAAAAATGTTTTAGATGATAAACAAAAACAAGAATTAATTATAACAAAAGAGAATTATTTTATATACGAGTTATTTTGTAAATTATATGAATGTATAAAAAATAATAAAGTATTTTATGATAAAGGAAATTATTTCGAAGTAATGGAAAATAGATTATTTAAAAATAATATGATAGAGTGGTATTCAGATGAATTACCTATAGATATAACTAGTAAACTTACAATAAAAAAAGAACAAGAAACATTTAAAGTTATTTTTGAAAAAAGTAAAGAATCAAAGGATGGTATGAGTATTACATATTCTATTAGATTTAGAAATAGTGGAAGTAGATATGAGCCATTTAATATATGTTTTATGCAAATGTATAATGAATTAAAAAGCTATGATCCTAATTGTCATCAGATACATATTGAAGAATACTTATATAAACAAAAAACATTAAAAAAGAAAACTGATTAATTAAAATCAGCTTTTTCTTGACACTTTCTTTTCTATAAAACTAACAATATAATACATTAAAGCAGCTACTATACAAAGAATAAATATACCGCTTATTACTAAACTTAAATTAAATACTTGAGAGCCATAAAGTATTAAATAACCAATGCCTTTTTTAGATACTAAGAATTCTCCCATAATAACACCAATTAAACTCATACTAACATTTATTTTTAAAGCACTTATAATAGTATTTAAACTATTAGGAAATATTAGTTTAAAAAATATTTGATGTTTCGTAGCACCCAAAGTTTTCATTAATTTAATCTTATTTTGATTAGTACTATTAAATCCTTCATATACATTTATAATAGTTATAATTAGAGATATCAAAAGAGCCATAACTATAATTGATTTAATACCAGCACCAAACCAAATAATAATTATAGGACCCAAAGCTACTTTAGGTAAACTATTTAAAATAGTAAGATATGGTTCTATAATTTTTTGTACTCTTTTATTCCACCAAAGAATACTAGCTATAACTGTACCAAGTATAGTAGCTATACTAAAACTTAAAAAAGTTTCATAAACAGTTACCCATATATGACTAAATAAATCTTTAGTATTATATAAGTTTATAATAGTATCTAATATCTTTTTAGGGCTTGAGAATATAAAAGTATTAATAATATTGAAGTCAGCTAATATCTGCCAAACGACTATGAAAATAACAAGTATTAATATTTGAAAAAGAGTTACAATAATTTTCTCTTTTTTTAATTTATTTAAAAAGTTTAAATGCTCTTTACTATACATGGAAATCAATATCCTTCCATATCTTATCATAATAATAAGAAAATTTACTATCTTTTCTATTGTTGATAGGTGTAGTTCTATTTTCAAGATCTATATCATAAATGCTTTTTATAACAGCAGGTCTACTAGAAAGTACTATTACCTTCGAGCAAACGCTAATTGCTTCTGCGATATCATGTGTAATCATAATCATAGTCTTTTTTTCTTTTTTTAATATATTATAAATATCATCAGAAATAGCTAATCTACTTTGATAATCCAAAGCTGAAAAAGGTTCATCCATTAAAAGCAAATCTGGATTAGTTGCGAGTGTTCTAATTAGAGCTACTCTTTGTCTCATACCTCCTGATAAATTATCCGGATAACTATATATAAAATCTTTTAACCCATATGTATTTAATAAATTAATTACATGTTCTTTAGTTTCTTCATTTAAATTTTTATTTATTTCAAGTCCAAGTAAACAATTATCCAATATATTTCTCCATTCAAATAGAGAATCTTGTTGAAGCATATATCCAATTTTGGCTCCTTCTTTTAGTTTAATATTTCCACCGGATTTTTCTTCTAATCCACATAGTACAGATAAAATAGTACTTTTGCCACATCCACTTGGGCCAACGATTGCTACAAATTCTCCTTCTTTTAAATTAAAAGTAAAATCTTCAACAGCTAAAGTTTCTCTTTCTTTTGTGTGATATATTTTCTTTAAATTTTTAATTTCTAAGACATTATCCACAAGAATGCCTCCCAACTATTTTATAGTATGAAAAAAAGGTAATTTTGTTAATGATAAATATATTGATTAAAAATTATATTTTTATTATAATGTAGATAGTAGTAGGAGTGTAGTTGTATGAATTTATTTGAAAAATTTCTTTATATGTTACAAGCAGAGATGGAAACACCTAAAACACTAGGTTGGTTCCACATTTTTTGGATACTATTTGTAGTAGTATCTATAACAATTTTATTTATAATAAGAAAAAGACATAATGAAAAACAATTAAAAACAATATTAGGTGTATATGGTATAATTGCTTTTATACTAGAACTTTTAAAACAACTAATATGGGCATTTAATTATGATCCAATAACTAATTTTGTTACTTGGGATTATGAGTGGTATTCCGCACCTTTTCAGTTGTGTACAACACCAATATTTATCTCAATAATCTGTCTATTTCTAAAGAATAATAAGTTAAGAAAATCATTATTATCATATATGTCTTTTATAACAATACTAGGTAGTTTAGTAACTTTAATATTACCAGATAGTTGCTTTACAAGTGATATACTTATAAATATTCATACAATGTGGCTACACTGTGGTAGTTTAGTTGTATCAGTTTACTTATTAATTAGTAGAGAAGTAGAAATAAGTAAAAAGAACTTTATAAATTCGTTTTTAGTTTTCTTGGTATTTGTAGTAATTGCTGAAATATTAAATGTAACTATATATAATTCAGGTATTTTAAATGGAGAAACATTTAATATGTTTTATATAAGCCCTTACTTTGTAACACATCTTCCTGTTTTTAATATGATACAAGAAAATGTACCATTTATAATCTATTTACTTAGTTATATTTTAATTATATTTGTTGGAAGTTTAATAGTTTATTTTGTATCATATGCATTTAGTTTAATAAAAGAAAAGGATTAATATGAAAAAAAGTTTATTACCTACAATAGGAATTATCATGTATATTATTTTATCAATAGTTGATAAAATAATAACAAAAGTACCAGACTATATTTATATAACTGTAGGAATAAGTTCTATAATAATTATTATAATTGGTATAATAAAAGATAGAAAAAAATAAGATTAATTCTTATTTTTTTTATATTTCATAAAATTTAATATGAATTATAATATGCTTAATGACAAATTAAAAGAGTTAAAAATAGAAGATTTTATATGGTTTATATATATTTTTATAATATTATTAAGTTGGTATTCTAATAATTTAGAAAGAAAATATTACATATATAATGATTTAGAAAGTAAAAGTAAATATAGAAAAATAATAATATTTATATTTTCTATATTGATTATTGTATATCTTTATTTTTTAAAAGATTCTTATGATGATTTACAAAATTTAAATAGTTATGATTCAAATAAAAAGAAAAACTTGATATTTCTATCTTTTATAGCTTCGCTATTAATATTTATAAGTGGTTTTATTTTCCTTTATATAGCAGTAGAAGATGAAGATTTAAATGTAGAACTAGCATTTAGTTAAAAAGTCTCTATTTTTACTTAGAGACTTTTTCTTGTATAATTCTTTTATTATTTAATAATCTTTGTTTATTATTTTCATCTGTATTCATACTTATTGCTATATCTACATTTTTTAATGATTCTTCTAAATTATTTTCAAAAAAATAACTTATAGAAAGTAAATCATAAATAGTATAATCCCAACTAAATACTTCATTTATATATGTTTTGGGGTGTTCTTTAATTTCAAGAGCTTTCAAACAATATTTTTTAACATCTTTTAAATTATTTTCTCTATATTCTAAGAGTGCTCTTTCAACGAAAGGATCTCTTAAATGAGGAGATTCTAACATAGCTTTGTCAAGCCACATTCTTGCTTCATCAAATCTATTTAAATTTTGGTAACACCTAGCTATAAATCTCATAGATGCACATCTCTCATCTTTCCATGTAGCAGTAGGGAGCTTTAAATGTTTTATTAATGTATCTATAGCTTCATTCCATTTACCATAATACATATATTCTCTTCCTAAATAATGTACATTTCTATCATCTTCAGGTTTTTCTTTAACAGATAATTCAAGTAAAGGTAAATAAGAACTTCTTGATTTAGTCTTGTCAGGATAGTGATTAACTGTTATTTCATTAGTATATTTTTTAATTTCTTGCTTATTTCCTATATAGGATAAAACTTCATGGACAGGATGAGTCCATTCATAATCTGTTCTATTATGTATTTTTTCTATATAAAAATTAACTTTAGGCTTATTATCTTCATCTAATAACCAATTATAATTATAAGCAAGCCTAGTAGTGTCCTTATCCCAAATACTTTCTAATTTTTTCCTCCATCCTTCAACAAAAACTTCATCAAGGTCTGTACAAACACAAATATCAGTATCATTTGGAACTAATTCTAAAGATTTATTTCTAGCTATATCAAATCTCCAGGGATTTATTTTTTCTATTTGAACAATCACACCTAATTTTCTTAATTTTTTTACTGTATCATCTGTAGAACCAGTGTCTAATACATAAATCTCATCTGCTTCTTTCATTGAATTGACCCATCTTTCAACAAATTTTTCTTCATTTTTACATATAGCATAAACACATACTTTATATTTATTCATAAATTCTCCTTAAAAATATATATAAATGAGCTGAACAATATAGAACAGCTCATTTAAAATTTTAAAAGTTAGTAATTATATAATTACTGCATCTTCGCCATCGGCTCCAGTAGCTCCAGTAGCCCCAGTTGGTCGGTTTAATAATTCTTCTTTATTATTTTTTAAATTGTGAAGTTCCATATGATATTAATTTCCCTTGTATTTGATTCTTCATCATATTTACCAACTAATATTTTATCTATGAAATCCCCAACAATTTCTACATTAAGTTTGCGTATATGCTCATATTTTTTAAATATATTCTTTTTAGATTTTAAAGTTTCTTTTTTCTGATTAGTAATTGATATTTCTTTTATTATAAGTTTTTTACGTTCTTCAAATTTTTCAATATCATCTTTATATTTATTCATTAAGATTAAAAACTCTTTTTCTGGTAATATACCATTTAATCTATCTTCATATAATCTTTGAAAATAAGAGCTCTTATTTTCTAATTCCTTTTCAATACTATCTAATTCTTTTTCTAGTGCTTTTATTTTTTCTTGGAATAAATCCTTTTCAACCATATTATCTTTTAATTCATTTAGATTATCTTGACTATAAAATCTTTTAAGTAGAGTATTAATTTTTTCAAGTACAAATTCATTTAATTCTTTTTCACTTAAGTATTTTCTATTATCACAATTTACCCATTTTATTTCTTTATCTTTACAACAGAAATACCCATAACCATCTGGATTATTTTTTCCACACTTTCTAAAAATCTTCCCACAATTTTGACAATATACTCTTCTTGAAAATGCGTTCATTTCGCCACTTTTACAACTTCTAGCTACTTCTTGTAAACGTTCTTGAATAGTAAAGAATATAACTTTGTCTATAATTGGCTCGTGTGTATTATCTTTTCTAGGTTGTTCGTCTTCTGGTACGTGAATAACTGTTTTGTTCTTATAGTTTACTGTAGTAGTTTTACCTTGTATTAAATTACCAATATAAACTTCGTTTTGTAATATTGTTTTAATTGTTTGAGCACTCCACATTAATTTTTTTCTGATATTAACATTAAAATCTAAATCTACATTTAAATCATTATTGTCTACTATGTGCTTTACATAGAAATAAAATTTATCTTTTTTTACATTTTCTTTTAATGTTATTTCAAATTGATAATCAATGTTATGTGTTCTATCAAGTGTTTCAGTTAAGGAAGCTATGCAAGTTGTATTATCTGGTAATGTATCATTTTCATTTAATAAAACAAAATCATCTACATTAAAACTATTAGTATCTAAATTTTCTTTAGTAGAGTAGTAGAGTTTAGTTTTATTTGAAGAATATTTTTTTAAAGTTATTTCACATTTATTATTAAATGTTTTCATATCTGTAGTTAAATAATTAAATGATATAAGATTATTTAGTATTTGATTAGAATTATTATTAAAGTTAATTGTAATCATATAAGTACCAGTTCTATTAATACATTCTAGATCCATTAGATTTTTTACAAATGGATTATGTAATTTTACACCATTTAATTTTTTATATTCTAATGGACTTAATATTTTATCAGCATTTAATCTTTCTGCTATAGTTCTTACACCATACCCACTCATATATTCATCAAATATTCTTTTTACAATAACAGAAGCTACTGGATCTATAACTAAATGATTTTTATTTTCTGGATCCTTAAGATAACCATAAGTAGAGAAGCTAGCTGTAAGTTCGCCATTTTTTCTTTTTGCCTTAAATGTTTCACGTATATTAAGTGAAGTATCTTCAATATACCATTGATCTGTTAATCCTAAAATTTGACTTGTTTTTTTAGTTTCTCTTTTAGTATTATCAATTTTATCAACTAGAGTAATGAATCTAACTTTCCACTCGTGAAATTTATTATGTAAGTATTTTTCAATTAATTCAGCGTCTCTTGCAAATCTAGCTTGTGTCTTACATAATACAACGTCAACATTACCATTTTCACATTCTTTAATCATTTTATTGAAGTTAGGACGTGTATTATCGCCACCAGACCAATCTTCATCATTATAGATACCAACAATTTGCCAACCTTGCTCGTTAGCATATTCTCTTAACATTATTTCTTGATTTTTAATACTCTCTGATATTTGTTCTTTTGTAAGTTTATTTCTATCTTCGTCAGATAATCTTAGATATAACACCACCCTTATAAGCGCTACGGCTTTATTTAAATTTTCTTTAAGTTTATTCATAAAAATAACATCTCCTTTATATTATTTTTATTCATAACTTCAAGCTTACCTAAATTATAACGCGCTATCTTCATTTTGTAAGCCCCCTAAAAATCTATTTTCAACTCTTTTAATATAATTAAAATATTTTTTGTTAAAAATTTCTTTTAATTCAGCTTCAGTAGTGTTTTCTTTAGTGGTTTTAAATTCTTCTTTGTATATAAAAATAGTTTTCTTTCCCTTATTATTCTTTTTCAAGTTTACCCCCTAAAACAAGATACAAAAAAAGACTATAGTAGTCCTATTACTAATTTATTCAAAAATCTAATAATAGATACTAACTATAGCCTTTAATCAATCTTATGTATTTCTTTTCTCTTTTCTTAATTACATATTGAAACTTTAGTAGTACCTACTAAAGTACCCATTTATGCTTGAGTTAAATTGTTCTTTTCTCTTAAAAATATAATCTTTCAAAATTCATTTATTACCACCTAGTAATAATTTTCCCATGATAAATAAAAAATAATAAAAAAGTTAGGACATTATGAGCAAATTATGATATAATATAAAGGTATAAGAGTAGGAGGTATTCAATAATGAATCAAAGACAAAATGGTTTTAATACACAAGATATTAATAGTCAGTCTAATAATCAATCATTAAATTCAAATCCCGTTGTAAATTATAACCGACAAACAGGACAACCTATTTATGAGAATCAAAATAGTCAAACATTAAATAATAATCAAAATACACAATCATTTGCACAAAATCAGCAAGTTAATAGTAATGTGCAAAACAGTGTACAAGCAATAAATCCACAAACTAACTATAATGTTTCAAACAATTACACTCAACCAAATTATCAACCAATGAATAACACAAATAAAAATAGTTCTTTTAAAAGAAATAAAAAAAATGTGATTTTTGGATTAATAGGTATTGTTGTAATATCTTTAATAATAGGAATAATTATTTTGTTTGGTGGTAACAATAAATCAATAAGCAGAACAATAATGATTTATATGGTAGGTGCGGATTTGGAATCTAAAAACGGTTTAGCCACTGTTGATTTAGATAGTATAAATTATAATTCAATGGATAATGAAAATATTAATGTAGTATTGATTGCTGGTGGGGCTACTAAATGGCATAATAATTATATTAATTCAAATGAAACATCTATATATGAATTAAAAACAAATGGATTTCAAAAAGTACAACAACAATCTACTCAAAATATGGGTGCCCCTCAAACGTTAAGCAATTTTTTAAATTATGTATATAACAATTATAAAACAGATGAATATGATTTGATTTTTTGGAATCATGGAGCAGCAATATTGGGTAGTGAACAAGATGAGTTGACAGATGATATATTAACTCTATCAGAATTTAAAGTTGCATTTTCAAATTCAACTTTAGGTGGAGAAAAAAGATTAGAAACAATTTCTTTTAGAACTTGTTTAAATGGAACAATAGAGGTTGCTAGCTCATTAAAGGATTATGCAGAATATCTAATAGCTTCAGAAGAAGTGACAAGAGGATATCCTTTGGGGAATGTTTTGAGTTTTATAAATAATATAGAAAAATCAGATACTGCTATAGATTATGGTAAGAAATTTATTAATGCTTATAAAGAACAAATGAGCGGCCTTAAATCTTTGTATAATAGTTCTGGTGAAACTTATGATATATATTCTACTTATTCAGTTGTTGATTTATCAAAAATTGAAGAATTAGAAACATCAGTAAACGATATGTTTGAAGATGTAGATATAAATTCAAATTATAATACAATTGCAAAAGTAAGGAGTAATTTATATCAATATGGTGATTCTGGTCCTTATGACATGGTGGATTTGTACAATTTAATAGATGGTATAAAAGACATATCTCCAAATAAAGCAAAAAAAGTTTTAAAAAATATAGAAAATGCAGTAGTTTATAACTGGGCGACCAATTCACAATCAAGAGGACTTAGTATATATTTTCCTTTTAAAGCAACTACAGAATATAAGAATGCTTTTCTTCAGTTATATAATACTTTTCCAAATATAAAACAATATAATAATTTTATTTCTAATTTTAGTTCGATACAATCTTCTTCATATAAAGATTTTTCATTTGCAAGCAATAAAACAGATTTGAAGTCAAATCAAGAAAGTTCGGATTTTTCGTTAGAATTAACTGATGAACAAAAAGAAGGTTTTGCAAAAGCAAATTATATTGTGTTTAGAGATAATAAAAATGGAAATTATTTGCCAGTATATAAAGGAAATGAAGTTAGTTTAAAAGGAAATACATTAAGTGCTAACATAAAAAATAAACAATTAAAAATAATTGCAACAGATGATAAAACAGAAAACATAATAACTTTATTTGAAGATGAGATTACTGATAAATATATTAAATATGATACAATTGTTACCTTAGAGGATTTTTCATCAGAAAAAATTGGTGATTGGAAAATGGAAACAGCTACAATTTCATTAATTTATAATAAAGAAACAAAGAAAACAACAATTGCTAATGTTTCTTTAAATAGTAATAATGAGAAACTACCGGGTGGTGTAGTTTCTGTAGACCTTAATGATTATACCAATATTGTATTTGCTAGTAGTAGTTATAAAATCCAAGATGAAAATGGAAATTATAATGAAAACTGGGAAAGCAATGGTGTTATTGAAGGAATAGAAGTAAATGTAGGAAAGTTTGAATTTGAACAACAAAATTTTGATGATGGATATGATTATTATTGTGTGTTTAGAATTTATGATGTGGATAATAATTACTATTATTCAAAATTAGTAAAAATGAATTAAGAAAGAGGTAAAAAAATGAATAATGAAAATAATAATATAGGTAATCAAATACCAAACAATAATCAAAATATAAATATGCAAAATCAAATACAAAATAACAATGGATTTAATCAAACAACACCACAATATCAACAAACAGTAAATCCGCAAACAAATTTAAATAGTACTCAAACAAATAATAATTATAATCCAGCAACTAGTCAATTTATTAATCAACAACCTATCACACAACAACCTGTAAACAGTAATCAAATGAATAATAGTTTTAATCAAAATAATATGTATCAACAATCTCAAATGAATAGTGTTAATAGTATGAGTTCTAATCAAACACAATATAATCCACAACAACCTATTTATCAAAATCAATCATATATGAATAATAATGTTTCAGTAGACAAAAAAACTAATAATCGAAAATTATTCTTGTTTTTAGGAATAGGAATTGCAGTTTTTATAGTTATTATAATTCTTGTTGTGGTTTTAATAAATGGGAATAATAAGAATGAAAATATAAATGAATATGAAGATGATACTAATATAAATGAAAATGTATCAGATCAAACAAATTCACCAATTTCAACAGATATACAAAGTTATAAAGGTTTTGATTTTAAAAAGATATCAGGTTATAAATATGTAATAAATGATGATTTATTAGTAATTGGTAATGATCAATATGCCTTCCTATTAACAATTACATCTGGTAATTTTTATAGTTTCAAACCTAATTATCAAAATAATATTTCAGATACTTTAAAAAATATGATAGTGGGACAGACGAAATTACAAACATATTCTAATGTTGAAATAGCTACTTATGAAATAAGCATGAATGGCAATAATGCAGTATATTTTATATTAGCATCTCCAAATCAAAGTTATTGTTTTGAAGGATATGTAATGACTAAAGATAATACTTTTGATTATTCAGGAATTAATGAATTAGTTAAATTAACTTCTAACTCTGAATATACTGGTAATTATTCAAATTATTCAAGTGATTTTGGAATAAATGTAGATGTAAAAGATTTAATAGAAAACTAAAAGGAGTAAATAAATGAATAACGGAAATAATCAAAATCAAATAATAGGTTATGATGCCCAAACAGGACAACCTATTTATGCAAATCAAAATATGAATCAACCAATCAATAATGTACAACCACAATCAGTTCAACCACAGATAAACAATGTACAGCCACAATCAGTTCAACCACAGATAAACAATGTACAGCCACAATCAGTTCAACCACAGATAAACAATGTACAGCCACAATCAGTTCAACCACAGATAAACAATGTACAGCCACAAT
>SVAX01000014.1:22100-26060 GCA_015059155.1 Bacillota bacterium
AACAATGTACAGCCACAATCAGTTCAACCACAGATAAACAATGTACAGCCACAATCAGTTCAACCACAGATAAACAATGTACAGCCACAATCAGTTCAACCACAGATAAACAATGTACAGCCACAATCAGTTCAACCACAGATAAACAATGTACAGCCACAATATAATAATCAAATGTATTATCAACAACCAATGTATAATCAACCAATCAATAATGCACAAGTTAATATGGCTCCACCAATGCCAAGTAATTTTAATCCTTATGTTAAAGAAAAAATGCCAACTAAAAGGGTATTTGCTTTAATAGGGATTATAGTTGGAGTATTATTAGTTTTTGCACTTATTATAGTTCCTTTAATAGTAGGTATGAGTGAGTCAATGAATTTTAAAGCTAATTATTCGTTTGAAAATTTAAGAGTATACATACCTGAATCTTGGGAACAACAAGAAGATGGAAGATATGAAAGTACAACAAAAGCTTGTAAATTAGGCGTTGCGGACGTTCAAGCATATTATGATGTTGAAGATTTAAAGCAACAATATACAACTTTATTTGGTAATTTTGGATTAACTTTTAATAAAAAAACTATAAATGGTTATGAGTTAGATTATGGTCATGTAAGTGATTCAAACTCTGAAATATATATTTATATTATATCTGAAGATTTAGGAAAATATATGATAATGTTTGAAAATAATTTAAATATTGTTGACGAAGAATGTTCAACATATATAGAAAAATTAGAAAAATCAATAACATTAAAGGAAGTAAATAGGTAAAGAAGTGTTAGGAGGTGGAAAATATGAATAATCAAATTAGATATGAAACTAGATATGCAACATTTGGGGAAAGATTTACAGCAGTATTAAGAGATTGCTTATACACTTGGTGGATTGCTTTTGTAGGATTTTTCTTAATTCAAATTATTCAAATCGTTTTGAGAATGAATGATATGATAAGCGATTCGTTATATTCATTGTTGACAACTATAAAAATAACGGGGCCAATACTTTTTATTATATTAGGACAACCTTTATATGCAATGGTTGGTGATGTATCTGGAAGACATACATCAAAAGGAAAATTTAAAAATCAAATTTATGTGTTAAATAAAAAAGGTCAATTTTTAACATTAGGTCAAAGTTTTTTAAGAATGATTTTAAAATATGCAACACTTTCAATTCCATTTGGATTAATAGCAACAATAATTGTAATGTGTTGTACTGAAAAAAAACAAGCACTACACGATTTAGTTTTAGGACACGTAGTAGTAAAAAATATTTAAGGAGAGTGAATTTATGCCAATATGGTTAATAGTTTTATTAGTGATAGTTGTATTACTAATTGTAGTTTTAATTTCAAAATATAATAGTTTAGTAGTTTTAAAAAATAAAGTAGAAGATCAATTTAGTCAAATAGATATTCAATTAAAAAGAAGAGCTGATCTTATTCCAAATTTGGTAGAAACAATAAAAGGATATACTGATCACGAATCAAAAACATTAGAAAATATTATTTCAGCAAGAAATAAATATCTTTCTGCTGATACAAAAGAAGATAAAATTAAAAATGCTGATAAATTAAATAGTTCGGTAAATAAATTATTTGCGCTTGCTGAAAGCTACCCAGATTTAAAAGCAAGTAAAAACTTCGAAGAACTACAAAAACAATTAAGCGAAACTGAAGATAAAATTTCTTATGCTAGACAATTTTATAATGATACAGTTTTAATGTATAACAATAAAGTTCAAATGTTTCCAGATAATTTAATTGCTGGTATGTTTGGATTTAAAGCAGAATCATTTTTTGAAGCTACTGAAGAAGAAAGAAAAAATGTAAAAGTAAAATTTTAAGGATTAATATATAATCCTTATTTTGTGTGTAAGAGGTGAAATATGAAAAAAATATTATTTGGGTTAATAGCTTTCTTATTTCCATTAATGTTTATAAATGCCACAAGTATATCTGATATAGATATGGACATATATGTTGATAAAAATGGAGATGCATTTATTACAGAAACGTGGAATGCTTACGTTAATGAAGGTACAGAAGGATATCATCCGTATTTTAATATTGGAACTTCAACTATAACTGATTTAGAAGTTAGTATGGATGGAAAGAACTTTACAACTATAGATAATTGGGACATAAATAATTCATTTAGCGAAAAATCAAATAAAGCTGGGATTTATTATACTGGGAATGAAATTGATTTATGTTTTGGTATAACTAATTATGGAAGACATGTTTATACAATAAAATATAAAATTAATGGATTTGTATCAAGAACAACAGATGCAGATATGATATATTGGACATTATTTCCATATAATTTTAGCGCATCACCAGATAATGTACATGTAAAAATATATAGTGATACAAAGTATAGCGATAATTTAGATGTCTGGGGTTATGGAAATTATGGTGGAACAGCTTATGTATATGACGGTTATATAGAAATAAATTCAGAGGGTAAATTATCGAGTTCTGAATATATGACTATATTAGTAAAGTTTCCAAAAAATACATTTAATACTACCAATATAACAACTAACAATTTTAATTATTACTATGAACTGGCAGAAAAAGGAGCTACACATTATGAAGATAATGATAATGAAATTTCTCCTATAATATCAATTATAATTTTGCTTATTGGTTCGGTGATTTTATTTATAATTGCTTCATTATCTATAAAGGAAAGATATAAGTATGGCTCAAAAGGCAGTACAGTAAAAAAAGATGTGCCTTTTTTTAGAGATATTCCTTGTAAGAAAGATTTGTTTAGAGCATATTTTATAGCAAATAAATATGGTTTAATAGAAAAAAAAGAAGATTTCTTGGGTTCTATTTTATTAAAATGGTTAAAAGATGGAAATGTACAAACAGAAACGATAGAAAAAAAGGTTTTATTTAAAACTAAGGAAATTAGTAATATAATTTTTGTTAATAAAAATAACTTAATATCATTAGAACAAAATTTATACGATTGGATGTTTGAAGCCAGTCAAGATGGCAAATTAGAATCAAAAGAATTTGAGAAATGGTGTAAAAAAAATTATCAGAAAATATTAAAATGGTTTGATGATGTGATTAAGTATGAAAGAGATGTTTTAATTTCTGAAGGTACAATTGTTAAGGAAAATAAAAAAGTTTTAAAATTATTTAAAATTATAAATTATAATTTACCAGATTCTTTAATGGAAGAAGCTGAACAATTAAAAGGATTAAGATTATACCTGAAAGAATTTACAGTTATTGATCAAAGACAACCAATTGAAGTTAAACTTTGGAATGAATATCTAATATTTGCACAAATATTTGGCATAGCAGATAAGGTAGCTAAACAATTTGAAAAATTATATCCTGAAATTACAGAAGAAATAAATAGATATGGTTATAATTATAATACAATTTATTTTATGAATTCTGTATCTGAAAGAAGTTCAAAGTCTATAGAAAGAGCTCAATCATATTCTTCTGGTGGAGGAGGATTTTCATCAGGAGGAGGTGGAGGAGGATCCTTCGGTGGAGGAGGTGGAGGCGGCGGCTTCCGTTAACCTAAAGTAAAAATTATTTATATATTTAAAAAGCTCAATAAAATTAAAGAAATAACAAGTCATAAAATTTGACTTGTTTTTGTTTGCATTTAACGGAACTTGCTTGAAGTTATTAATAATCTTATTAGAAGACTTATTAAATCGAGCAGTAGGTCCAGTAGGCCCTTGAGGTATAGTTAAGTTAAGAATAAAGTTTGGTGTAGTTCCTGTAATAGAAGCAGCAGCTTCGGTTCCTGGATCTCCAGTAGTTATAGTACCTATTGTAAGTATTGGAGTTTCACCATCAGCACCGGTAGCCCCAGTAGGCCCAGTAGGCCCAGTAGGCCCGATATCTCCAGTAGCACCGGTAGCTCCAGTAGCCCCAGTAGGTCCAGTAGGTCCACCAGCAGGTCCAGT
>SVAX01000003.1 GCA_015059155.1 Bacillota bacterium
TTTAATCAGATCCTTTCAATGTTTAGTATCCAATCACATTGTATCATAAAGTTTCTGAAATGACTCTTTTTTTTATAAAATGAAAAATAGTGTCAAGTTATTCACCAACACTATTTATTATAGAACCGAAATCTAAAAAATAGATTTCTTTTTTAATTATTTTATAGTATAATTATAAAAGGAGTTGATACTATGGCTAATAAGGCTATAACAAGTAGAGATATAGATTTTGCTAAATGGTATACAGATGTAGTTAAAGCTGCTCATCTTGCTGATTATTCTAATGTTAAAGGTTGTACAGTATTTGAACCTAATGGATATGCAATATGGGAAAGAATGCAAGAAGTTTTAGACTCTATGTTTAAAGCTTCTGGACATAAGAATGTATATATGCCAGTACTTATACCAGAAAATTTAATGAAAAAAGAAGGAGAATTAATAAATGGATTTGCTCCTGAAGTTGCATGGGTAACAATAGGAGGCCAAAAAGAATTAGAAGAAAGAATGTGTATTAGACCAACTAGCGAGACATTATTTAGTGATTATTATGCGACTAAAGTAAAATCATATAGAGATTTACCTTTGAAATATAATCAATGGTGTAATGTAATGAGATGGGAAAAAGAAACTAGACCATTCTTAAGAAGTAGAGAATTCTTATGGCAAGAAGGTCATACAGTACATAGTACTAAAGAAGAAGCAGAAAAAGAAACAAGAGATATGTTAGATACTTATAAAACTTTCTTTGAAGATTATTTAGCTATACCAGTAATTACAGGAAGAAAAACAGAAAAAGAAAAATTTGCAGGTGCTGAATATACTTTAACGGTAGAATCATTAATGTATAATGGTGTATCATTACAATCTGGAACTAGTCATTACTTCGGACAAAAATTTAGTAAAGCTTATGATATTAAATTTTTAAATAAAAATAATGAATTAGAAAATGCATACCAAACCTCTTGGGGGGTTACAACACGTATGATAGGCGCGCTTATAATGGTGCATAGTGATGATGATGGATTAGTTTTACCGCCTAATATCGCACCAACTCAGGTTGCTATTATTCCAATAGGTAATAACGAAGAAGTGAAAAGTTTAGTAGATGATACATACAATAAATTAAAAGAAAATAATATTAGTTGTTATGTAGATGATACAGATAAATCACCAGGATTTAAATTTGCCGAAGCAGAAGTAAATGGTATACCAGTAAGAGTAGAAATTGGCGCACGCGATTTAGAAAATGGTAAAATAACTATAGCTCGTCGTGATACTAAAGAAAAATATCAAGTAGACAAAAATATAGATGTAGTAGAATATGTAAAAGATTTAATGAAAACAATACAAAAAGATATGTTTGAAAGAGCTAAAGCTAGAAGAGATGGTCAAACATTTGAAGCGCACACTCTAAAAGAAGTAGAAGATATTATGAATAACCATCCAGGATTTGTTAAAGCAATGTGGTGTGGTGATGAAGAATGTGAACTTAAAATGAAAGAGATCCGTGGTACTAAATCAAGATGTATTATGGAAAACCATGAACATATAGATGATAAATGTGTTGTGTGTGGTAAAGAAGCAAAAGAATTAGTTGTATGGGGAATACAATATTAGGAGGTATTATGGAAGATATTTTAATGAATGCAGAAATGGAAATGGAAACTGCTATTGAAAACATGGAAAAAAGATTTTTAAATATTAGAGCTGGACGTGCTAATCCTGCAATGTTAGATGGAGTATTTGTAAATTATTATGGATCTGATACACCTTTAAAACAACTTGCTACTATTTCAGTACCTGAAGCAAGACAACTTTGTATTAAACCTTTTGATAGAAGTTGTATTAGTGCTATTGAAAAAGGAATATATGAATCAAATATTGGTTTAACACCTAACAATAATGGAGAAATGATAATACTTAATATTCCTGCTTTAACAGAAGAAACAAGACGTGGATATGTTAAACAAGCTAAAGAATATGCAGAAGATTGTAAAATAGTTTTAAGAAATATTAGACAAGATGCTAATAACGATATTAAAAAACTTGAATTACCAGAAGATGATATAAAAGCAGGTCAAGAAGATGTTCAAGAATTAATAAATAAATTTAACAAGATAGTAGATGAAAAATTAAAAGTAAAAGAAACAGAATTAATGACAGTTTAAAAAGTTCTTAGGAACTTTTTATTTTATTTTCATATATATTGTGTTATAATAATATTGGTGATGATATGAATAAAAATATTGATAAAAACAATTTGAATGATGTAATTAGTATATCTAAAAGAATATTGAAGTTATTTTATGTACTTTTAATAGTAATAGGTGCTTATATATTACTAAAAATAATAAAAGAGTTAGGTATATTTGGAATAGTTGCTAGTGTACTTAAAATATTAACTCCTTTATTTATAGGTATAATAATTGCCTGGCTTTTAAATCCATTTGTAAAATGGTTAGAATCTAAAAAAGTAAGAAGAGGAATAGGAACAACACTAGCTTACATTATACTTATTTCTGCTATATTCTTAGTTGTTAAATCTATAATTCCTTTACTATATAATCAGACAATTGATTTAGTAGAGAATTTTCCTAATATATTTTCTAGTCTTAAAGAATGGCTTTCTGGCTTATTTAACAATATTAATGCAAATACTGTAAATATAGAAAGTATTCAAAAAAATTTAATAGTAAAATTAGATGAACTTTCAGTAAATCTTTCAACTTCTTTACCATCATTTATAATTAATTCAGTAACTACTATTATTTCTTCAATAGGAACATTCTTAGTAGGTTTAGTAATAGGTTTCTTCTTGCTTTTAAGTTGTGATAATTTAGGTAATGTATTATTAGATATAATGCCTAAAAGATTAAGAAAAAGTACAAGTGAATTAAGTGAAAAAATAAATCAATCATTAAGAAATTATGTTAATGGAGCCTTATTAGATGCTTGTGTAGTATTTGTAATATCAACTGTTGCTTTTGCTTTAATAGGTCTTAAAGCTCCAATCCTTTTTGGACTATTCTGTGGACTTATGAATGTAATACCATATGCAGGACCATATATTGGAGGAGCTCCTGCAGTAATAGTTGCTTTTTCTCAAGGTATAGGTATTGGTATTGCTGTACTTATAGCTGTAATAATAATTCAAATGGTAGAAGGAAATGTATTACAAACTCTTATAATAAGTAAGACAACTAAGTTAAATCCAGTAACTATTATAATTGGTTTACTTATATTTGGACATTTCTTTGGAATAGCAGGTATGTTGCTTTCTACTCCTATAATTGGTGTTTGTAAGGTTATAATTAAATATTTTGATGATAAATATGATTTATTAAATTTTAATTAGGAGAGATTTTATGCAATTTGTAAAAAAAGAGCCTAAAATATTTATTATTTCTGGCAAAGCTAAAAGTGGTAAAAACGAAATATCTAAAATAATAGAGAAATATTATAGTAATAAAAAATGTATTACTATTTCTTTTGGCCATTATATAAAAGACTATGCTAAAAGGGTTAGTGATTGGGATGGTAACGAGGATACTAAACCAAGAGAACTTTTACAACAATTAGGTATAGAACTAATAAAAAATAAAGTAAATAATAAGCTATTTATTAATAGAATATTAGAAGATATTGAAATATTTTCCTATTTTTATGATATAATAATCATCAGTGATGCGAGATTAATCGATGAGATAGAATCTTTAAAAGAGAATTATCCTAATTCTACAAGTATCAGGGTAATTAGAAATAATTATGATAATAAATTAACTACTGAAGAAAAAAATCATTTAACTGAAATAGCTTTGGATAAGTATACTGATTTTGATTATTTTGTAGAAAATGATGCTAATTTAGAAGATAAGATTATAAAAATATTAAGTGAGGTGTAGTATGGGTAAAATAGTTGCTATTGATGGGCCAGCTGGAAGTGGTAAAGGTACTGTAGCTAATATTTTAGCTAAAGAATGTAATTTGACTTATATTGATACAGGAGCCATGTATAGAGCCATTGCTTATGCTTCTTTACAAAATAATATAGATATAAGTGAAGAAGATAAAATAGTTGAACTTGCTAACAATTCTAAGATTGAATTTATTGATGGGAAAACTTACTTAAACGGGAAAGATATTAGTAAAGAAATTAGAACTATGGAGGTAACTCGTATAGTATCACCTATATCAAGTATAATCAAATTAAGAGAAATATTAGTAGACATGCAAAGAAAAATGGCAGGGGATAATGATGTTATCATGGAAGGTAGAGATATAACTACTGTAGTATTTCCTGATGCAACTTATAAATTTTATTTAGATGCAACACTCGATGAAAGAGCAAAAAGAAGATACAAGGAAAACATTGAAAAAGGTATGGATGTATCATTAGAAGAAATAAAAGAAAACATAAGTAAAAGGGATTATAATGACATGCATAAAGAAGTAGGTGCGCTTACTCGTACTGAAGATTCTGTTTATATAGATTCTACTAATTTAACAATAGATGAAGTAGTGAAAAAAATGAAAGACGTAATAGAGGTGTAACATGAATTTAAAAGATTTATATATTAATTTTTTTGTTAGTAAAGGACATAAACAAATACCAAGTGCTCCAGTAGTACCTGAAAATGATCCAAGTGTACTTTTTAATACTGCTGGTATGCAACCATTAATACCATATTTAATGGGTAAAAGTCATCCATATGGAACTAGACTATGTGATTACCAAAAATGTATAAGAACTAACGATTTAGATGTTATTGGTGACACATATCATCATACATTCTTTGAAATGCTTGGTAACTGGTCTTTAGGTGATTATTTTAAAAAAGAAGCAATTACTTGGAGCTTTGAATTTTTAACACAAGTATTAAATATACCTGTTGAAAGATTAGCAGTAACAGTATTTGCTGGTAATAATACAATACCAAAAGATGAAGAAGCTATTGAAATATGGAAAAGTTTAGGAATCAGTGAGGATAGAATTTGTCCAACCACTGATGATAATTTCTGGATAGCTGGAGAAACTGGACCTTGTGGACCTGATACTGAAATGTTTTACTTTAGAAGTAATGATGAAATACCTACAAAATTTGATCCTGAAGATGAAAGATGGGTTGAAATTTGGAATGATGTATTTATGCAATACTATAAACATGAAGATGGAAGTGTTACAGAATTACCTAAAAAGAATGTTGACACTGGTATGGGCCTTGAAAGAGTAGTTGCTGTACTTGAAGGAGTTAATGATAATTACGAATCTAGTGTTTGGAAAGATATAATAGAATTAATTGAAAAAATATCAAATAAACCTTATGAAGGTAATGAAAAAAGTATGAGAATAATAGCTGATCATATTAGAACTGCTGTATTTATTTCTGCAGATCCTGCTGGAATTAAACCATCTAATACCGATCAAGGATATATACTTAGAAGATTAATAAGAAGAGCAATTCGTCATGCATTTCAATTAGAAATTAATAAAGATAGTAATTGGGAAGAAGAAATAGCTATCGCTATTATGGATAAATATAAAAAATATTATAGTGAAATTGAAGCTAATAGAGAGATAGTACTTGAAGTATTAAGAAATGAAAAGATTAAATTTAATAGAACACTTGAAAAAGGTTTAAGAGAGTTTGAAAAAATAACAAATAATTTATCAGATAATATTTTAAATAAAGATTTAGCTTTCAAACTTTATGATACATATGGATTCCCAATTGAACTTACTGAAGAACTTGCTAAAGAAAGAAATATAACAGTAGATACTGAAGGGTTTAAACAAAAATTTAAAGAACATCAAGAAAAGTCTAGAACTGCTTCAGCTGGTAAATTTAAAGGTGGGCTTGCTGGAAATAGTGAAATTGAAACTAAATACCACACTGCTACTCATTTACTTAATGCTGCTTTGAAACAAGTAGTTGGTCCTGATGTTCATCAAAAAGGAAGTAATATAACATCAGAACGTATGAGATTTGATTTCTCTTGCGATCATAAATTAACAGATGAAGAAAAATTACAAACAGAACAATTAGTTAATAAATGGATAAGTGAAGGAATAGATGTTATATCTACTGAAATGAGTAAAGAAGAAGCAATAAAATCAGGCGCTGAGTGTATGTTTATTGAAAAATACCCTGATATGGTTACAGTTTATTCAATAGGTGAAATATCTAAAGAATTGTGTGGAGGACCACACGTTAAAAATACTAGTGAAATTGGTTCTTTTAAGATAAAAAAAGAGGAAGCTAGTAGTGCTGGTGTTAGAAGAATAAAAGCTGTAATAGAATAAAAAGTTGATAATTATCAACTTTTTTTTAGAATTTAATTAATATAACTAAAAAAATATGTTATAATTATATACAGGAAGTGATTGTATGAAAAAAGAAAAAATATTATTAATATGTTTACCTATATTATGTGCTTTAGCTGCTATAATAGGATATTTAAAAGTTATAAATAAAGATTCTGATACAGATGCTTTTAAATTTAAAGAAGAATATGAAGCATTAAATGGAACAACAGTTTATGAAAATTTAAAATATTCTACTTTAAACATAAGCGAAAATAATCCTATTAAATATTCTAGTTATGATGAAATAATAGATATTATAGAAAATAAAAGTGGAATTATTTATTTAGGTTTTCCTGGATGCCCTTGGTGTAGAAGTGCGTTACCTATTTTATTTGATGTAGCAAAAGATAATGATATTAAAACTATATACTATCTAAATATTTTAAACGAAAGAGATTCTTATGTAGTACAAGATGGTGAATTAGCTTATGAGATTGATAAAGATGATAATGAAAAAAAAGGTACAAAAGGGTATTTTAAGTTATTAGAAGTACTTGATGAACATTTAACTGATTATATTATTTCTTATGACGATAAAGAATATAAAACTGGAGAAAAAAGGATATATGCTCCAACAGTTATATTTGTAAGAAATGGTAAAGTATTAGGATTGCATGTTTCAACAGTAGAATCTCAAAAAAGTGGTTTTGATAAGATGACTGATGAACAAAAAGAAGAATTATACGGAATATATGAAGATTATATATTAGAAATGGAAAATTCTACTTGTTCTTCTGATTCAGCTTGTTAGTGGTATTATGAATTATCAAAGAATGTTAGATGAGACATTAGCTCAAATAAGTTTAAGTAATAAAACACCCAAACTTTTATTACACGCTTGTTGTGCTCCTTGTAGTTCATATGTACTTGAGTACTTAAGCAAATATTTTGAGATAACTATTTACTATTACAATCCTAATATTCATCCAGAAACAGAATATACAAGAAGGATTGATGAATTAAAAAAATTTATAAGTGAATATAAATCTCAAAATAAAATATATTTAGTTGAAGAAAATTATGATCCTAAAGAATATTTTAATGAAATAAGAGGCTTAGAAGATTTAGGAGAAAGAAGTAAAAGATGTTATAATTGTTATAAATTCAGAATGGAAAAAGCAGTACAATATGCTTTACAAGAAAATAATTTTGATTATTTTACAACTACTTTATCTATAAGTCCTTATAAAGATGCTAATTGGATTAATGAAATAGGTAAGACATTGGAAGAAAAATATGATATAAAATATTTATATGCAGATTTTAAAAAGAAAAATGGCTATAAAAGATCTTTAGAACTATCTAAAGAGTATGGTTTATATAGACAAGATTATTGTGGATGTATTTATTCGAAACAAGAAAGAGAAATTAAAGCATAATTTCTTTTTTTCTTATATAAAATGTGTTATAATTAAATAGGTGATAGGATGAGCCAATTTGAAAAATTAGAATTATTAGTTAAAGATAAAATAAATGATATATATAAAAAGAATGTGCTAGTTATAGGACTTGGTGGAGTAGGTAGTTATGCTGTAGAAGCTTTAGTTAGAAGTGGAATACAAAACATAACTATTGTAGATAATGACACCATATCATTAAGCAATTTAAATAGGCAACTTATGACTTATCAAAGTAATATCGGCAAATATAAAACTGATGAACTTGAAAAAAGAATATTAGAGATTAATCCTAAATGTAGAATAAATAAAGTAACTGAATTTATTACTTTAGATAATATAAATGAATTATTTAAAGAAGATTATGATTATATAGTCGATGCATGTGATACTATAACTATTAAATTAGAACTTATTAGAATAAGTAAAAGAAAAAATATTAAATTAATTTCCTCAATGGGTACTGGCAATAAAATGGATCCTAGTAGATTAAAAATAATAGATATAAGAAAAACTAGCTACGATCCTATAGCTAAAATAGCTAGAAAAATGGTAAAGGATGAAAAAATTAAAGGTAAAGTAATGGTTGTTTGTAGTGATGAAGTGCCATATACGAAAGTAAGTAATGTAATTCCTTCAAACTCATTTGTTCCAGCAACTGCAGGATTACTTTGTGCGAGTTTCATTATAAATGATATAGTAGGTGATGTTTATGTTTAAAAAGTTAGAAGAAATAATAAAAAATATTGAAGGTAATGTTCTTGTGATTGGGTTAAATGATAATTTACTTAATAAATTTGATAAAAATAATAAAGTAAATTTATATTCGATATATTCAAATAAATCTAGTGAAGCATTTTCTAAATCAAAAAAGAAACAAACTAATCAAGGCAAAACAATTAATATAAAAAAATTAAAAAAATATATAAATAAAAAATCTGTTAATTATATAATATGCAACTTTGAAGAAATTAAAGAGTATTATAAATATATAATTAAAGATACAATATATTTAAATAATAATACAATTTATGTTTATTCATCAAATGAAATAGATAAAGATTTTTTAATAAATAAATATAAAAGATATAATGTAGAAATAAAAGTTAAACAATATAAAAACGGTTATATACTTACTATAGACAATAAAAATGGAAAAAATAATTATTTAAAAGATAAATTATATTTTATAAAAGATACTTTTTATAATATGGCTGAAATTATAGGCAATGTATTGATAAGTTAGGGGTAATATGAATTTAATAGTTACTGATTTTGATGGTACTTTCTATGATAAAAATTACGATAAAAACATTGAATTGATAAAAAAATACAATAATATTGATTTTGTAATTGCTACTGGTAGAAATTTTACATCATTAAAAAAAGATTTAAAAATAAATTGTAAATATTATATATGTAATGATGGGGGATATATATTAGATAATAATTATAATTTATTATATAGAAATTCTATAAATAAAGAAACTGTAAAAACAATACATTCTAGAATAATAGAATTAGGTTATGATTATTTTTTCGATAATATTAATACTTTTAGTAAAGATATAGTAAATAATATAAATAAAATATCTATAAAAATTAAAGATAATAATGCAGAAGAAGATATGAAATATATATTAAACGAATTAAATGACGTATATGCATATATAAGTACAAATTGGATCAATATATTAAGTATAGATTCTAAAAAGGGAAATGCTATAGATTATATTTCTAAATTAAATAATTATAAAAATATATATGTTGTTGGTAATGATATTAATGACTATGATATGTTAAAAAAATACAACGGATACTTTATATCGAAAAAAGAAAGCAATAATTTTAATACTATTAAATGTTTTTTAGAATTAAAGAATATAATAAAAAATGATTAATAATTTAATCATTTTTTTGTTTTTTGAAAACTATTTTCTTCAACTGCATTAACAATATCTTCACCAGTTAATTCAGTTCTTAATTTTTTTAAATTCTCACACTGTTCTTTTTTAGAAAATTCTTTATTGTTTTCTATTATATTAGAATTCTTATCTTCATATCTTTTTGTTTTAATTTTTTCTTTATTATTTTCTTCTTCAATATTTAAATTTTCTATAAAATCAGATATTTCTTTTTTTCTTAATGAAACAACTCCTTTATTATTACTTTTTATGTAACTTGTAACTGTGAAGTATTGGAATATTAATGACAATAATATAGAATAATTAGAAATTGTCATAAATGTAGGGTTTATTACAGAAAGGAATCCTATTACAAGCGAAAAGAATAAAGGAAGTTGTTTTGCTTTACCAATCATGGTACTATTTATATTTAAATTTTTGTATTTTAATTTATAAGTTATATTTACTAGAGCTATAGCTAATTCACCTAATAAAACAAAAATATAATTAAAATTCAAAAATAATAAATTTATACCTATAATACCAGTAAAACATTTGTCTGTCACCTGATCTAATATTTTACCATATTCGCTGAAACTATTATGTTTTTTAGCGCTTGCCCCATCAAACTTATCTGTTAAAGCACCAAATCCAGTTATTATACTTGTAGTTATAAGCAATGGAATAGAACCTGTTATAAATGCGAAAATTGAGCAAATTATTGTAAGAATAGGCGTGATTAATCTTATAAAAGTCCACATGTTTGCTCTTTGTTTTTTGTTCTTTTCTTTATCAAAAAACTCTTTAAACATAGTCTTAGTTCCGGTTTTAAATTCTTTAAAATATTTATTTATCATTTCTTTCATAAATTCACCTTGTTATTCCTGAAAAACTATTCTACCACTTTTTATAAAAAAGTCAACATATACTACCTTTTACAACATATAATTTAATGTATTAGGAAACTAATACCGAGAAATGGTGGTATTAATAAATGAAAAAAATCATTTATTTATCATTTCTCTTTTTTTATTCGACAAATGTGGTAACTAATTTATTATATATTAGTAATGGTGATAATATGCGAAAAAAGTTTAAAACTAAGAAAAAATTTAAATTTAGAATAATTTTATTTCCTTTGATATCAACCATCGTAATTATGCTACTTACTCATATATTTAAAACAAATATATTACCAATATCTAATGAAATTATTATAGGTAGTATATTTAAAAATAATAATTATGTTTATAATGGAGTAGAAAATAATCATATCACGCAACAATTTTATAATTATATTAAAAAAAACATATTTAATTCACCTCTAAACTTACTTCAGAATGAGTTAAAAATTAATGAAGAAGAAAAAGAGACTGTAAATATTGTGTATGAAGAAACAATAGTACCAAGAGTTTATATTTATAATTCTCATCAAGGAGAGTCATATTCACAAGAATATCTAGAAGAATATAATATAATTCCAGATGTTTTAATGGCATCTAATATTTTAAAAGATAAATTAGAAGATATAGGCATAAATTCTATTGTAGAAGAAAGTGATATATTGGCATACTTGAAAGAAAACAATTTGAATCATGCAGGTAGTTATGAGGCAAGTAGATTCTTTCTAAGTAAGATTATAAATAGCTATCCAGATATTGAATTATTTATAGATTTACATAGAGATGCAGCAACTCATTCTGTATCTACAACTACTATAAATAATAAGCCATGCGCAAAAGTACTATTTGTAATAGGATTAGAAAATGAAAACTATGAGAAAAATTTATCTATAGTTACTAAAATAAATAACATAATACTTGAAAAATATCCTACTTTAACACGTGGTATTATGAAGAAACAAGGGTATGGAGTTAATGGAGTATATAATCAGGATTTAGCTGATAATGTAATTTTAATAGAAATAGGTGGAAATGAAAATAATATAGAAGAAGTTAATAATACATTAGATATAGTTGCTTTAGTGATAGGAGAATATTTAAATGAAAAAGAATAAAAAGAACAAAGTATATAAATTTATATTTATGGTATTTTTTTTAAGTTTTTTAGTAATATATTTTTCAGAATTAACAGGATATTATGAGTATCAAAACCATAAAAAAACTACTTTAACTGAAGAGCAAATAAAAAAATTTGAAACTGATGTTGCAAATGGAAAAGAAGTAGATATAAATGAATATTTAGTAGTAGATACTACTAGTTATAATAATAACTTGTCTAAATTAGCTAGTAAACTATCAGACGGTATAAGTAATTTGGTACAAAGTGGAGTAGAAAGTACTTTTAAATTTTTATCTAACATAGTAGATGAATAAAAGTAAAAAATATATAGGTTAACTTATATATTTTTTTTAACATTTATGGTAAAATGTATGTGGGTGATAAAATGATTCAATTAACACGTACAGAACTTAGAAAGAATATAATGACAATACTTTATCAAATAAATGTTTATACATTAAATAAAATAGAATTTAATGTAGAGGATATAATTAAAGAAGTAAATCCTATAGATAATGAATTTGTTAAGGATATTGTTTATGGAGTTATTACTAAAAAAGAAGAATTAGATGATATAGCTAATAAATATTTAAATAAATGGACTATTGATAGATTAGGTAATACAGATCAATCTATTATAAGAATGGCTATTTATGAGTTATTATATACTAAAACACCTGAAGTGGTGGTTATTAATGAGGCTATAGAACTAGCTAAACTTTATAGTGATGATGATGTTAAAAATATGATTAATGGAGTTTTAGATAAAATTTATAAAAATAAGGTAGATAACCATGAATAATAAATACTTAAGTGTAAGTGCGATTACTCGTTATTTGAAAGCTAAATTTGATAGTGATGATAACCTTAGAGTAGTCTTTTTAAAAGGTGAAATATCTAATATAAAGTATCACACTACAGGACATATTTATTTTTCTATTAAGGATGAAACAAGTAAAATAAATGCTATTATGTTTGCAAGTAATGCTAAAAAATTATTATTTAAACCTGTAGATGGTTCTAAAGTATTAGTAACTGGTAGAATTAGTGTTTATGAAGCAACTGGTGGTTATCAAATATATGTAGATGAAATGTTAGAAGATGGTATAGGTAACTTATATATTGCTTTTGAGAAACTTAAACAGGATTTAGCTAAAGAAGGTCTATTTGATCAAAAATATAAAAAGCAAATACCTAAAATACCAAATAGAGTAGGTGTAGTTACAGCTTCTACTGGAGCAGCTATTAAAGATATATTGTCAACTATCAAAAGAAGATATCCTATATGTGAAGTAATATTATTTCCTTCACTTGTACAAGGTGAAAATGCTAAAGATGATATAGTTAAAAATATTAAACTTGCTGAAAACTATAATTTAGATGTATTAATCGTAGGACGTGGTGGTGGGTCTATTGAAGATTTATGGCCATTTAACGAAGAAATAGTTGCCCGTGCTATATTTGACTGTACTATACCTGTAATAAGCGCTGTAGGGCACGAAATAGACTTTACAATAGCCGATTATGTATCTGATATGCGTGCTCCTACTCCAACAGGGGCAGCAGAAATGGCTGTACCTAATATAAGTGATTTAATTAATACAATTAATAATTTAAAAATTAGATTAAATGAAGGTATAAATAAAAAAATAAATTATCAAAAATTATATCTAGATTCAATTAAAAATTCATATGCCATTAAAAATCCATTAATTATGTATGAAAACAAAAAACAAAAACTGGATATATTAATAGATAATTTAAATAAAGTATTATTAAAAAAATATGACAAAGCTAAACATAAATTTGAAATATTAAAAAGTAATTATATATTAAATAATCCTAATTTACTTTATAAAGATAAAATAGTTAAACTAGATACTTTAATAGAGAAATTAGAACTTATAAATCCACTTGGAGTATTAAAAAGAGGTTATTCTTTAACGTACATAGATAACAAAGTAGTTAAAGATGTTAAAGAAATAAAAGAAGGAAGTAACTTACTTATAAAACTACACAATGGACAAATAAATACAACGGTAGTAGATGTAAAGGAGAATTAGAATGGCAAAAGAAAAAACTTTTGAAGAAAAATTAAAAGAACTTGAAACAATAGTTAATGAGTTAGAATCAGGAGAAATAGATTTAGATTCATCTATAGAAAAATATACAAGTGCTATGAAACTTGTTAAAGAATGTGATGAAAAACTTAAAAATGTTGAAGAACAAGTAAATAAAATAGTCACTGAAAATGGTTCTTTAGAAGATTTTGAAGTAGAATAATTAATACCTTTTGGTATTTTTTTCTTTACAATTTTAATAATTGTGTTAAAATAAATATATACATAGGGGGATTATATGGAAGAAATAGTTAATTCATTAGAAAAATTATTTTCTAAAGATTCAAGGTATCACAATAAAAACGAGATAATTAAAGCACTAAAAATTAAAGGAGAAGAACAACAAAAAGTTCTTGATATTGCACTAAATATTTTAATAGAAGATGGAATTATATTTTTTGATAAAAAATATGGTTATAAAATATTTCCAACTAATGATGGATTTGCATTTGGTGAATTAGAAATAAATAAAGCTGGATGCGGTTTTGTGCATACGTCTAATGGCTGTACAATTCTAATTGAAAATTGCGATTTAAATGGAGCTTTAAATGGCGACAATGTAGTGGTTAATAACATATTTGCTAAAAGAAAAGATTATTATAGTGGTGAAATTTATAAAATAACAAAAAGAAAAACTGGTAATATTATTTTTGAAGTTATCGGAAATGGCATGAATGCTAGTATAGTTCCTTATAATATTAATGAATATGTTAACGTTGATATAAATAATAATGAATTTAAAAACTTAATTGATGGAGATTTAATTTTAGTAAATGTAGGTTGTGAATCAAATAATGGAGTATTTAAAGGGACTATAAATAAAGTTTTAGGTCATATAGATGATCCAAATATAGATATTAAACTTATTGCTGAAAAACATAATATCCCAACAGAATTCAGTAATGAAGTTATAGATGAAGCCAATTTATTACCAACAGAAGTAAGCGAAGAAGATTTAATAAATAGAGTTGATTTAAGGGAAGAAAATATATTTACAATAGATTGCGATAAAACTAAAGATAGAGATGATGCAGTAGGAATTAAAAAACTAGAAAACGGGAATTTTTTACTAAAAGTAAGTATTGCTCATGTAAGCCATTACATCAAATCAGGAACTAAACTTTTTGAAGAAGCTTTAAATAGATGTTCAAGTCATTATCCTGGAAACACTTGTATTCCTATGTTACCACATATTATCTCAAATGGAATATGTTCACTAAATCCTAATGTAGATAGATTAACTAGAACTGTAGAGATGGAAATAAATAGTAACGGTGAAGTTATAGATTACAGTATATATCCATCAGTAATTAATTCTAAAATGGCTATGTCATATAGTAATGTAAATAAAGTTTTAAATGGTGAATATATAGAAAATTATGATAATTATAAAGAAGATTTAAAATTAATGGAAGAATTAAATAATATATTAAATAAAGCTAGAGAAAAAAGAAATTATATTAATTTTGACACTTTAGAAATGGAAGCAGAAGAAGATAATAAAGGTAATATTATAGAATTTAAAAGGAATAATTATGGAACTGCAGGACAAATCATAGAAAACTTTATGTTACTTGCTAATACTACGGTTTATTCAGATTATTCTTGGCAAACGATTCCTTATAGAGTTCATGATTATCCAAATGAAGAAAAAATAAAAGAAGTTATAAATATATTAAGAGCTTCTAATATAGATATTCCCAAATTACACAATGTAAATAGTTATAGTTTAAAAAAATTTATAGATGATTTAGACGATAGTGATCTTTCTTTTGTAATAAAAGAATCTTTATTAAAATCACAAAGTAAAGCTAAATATGATATTAATAATATCGGTCATTTCGCTTTACAATATGATATATATGGTCATTTTACTTCGCCTATAAGAAGAATAATAGATTTATTGATGCATACAATAATAGATAATGTTGAAAGTTTTGATTATAGCGAAGAATCTATTAAAAGTTTTGAAAATTTTTTAAGTGAAATGTGTAAAAGAGCTAACAATAATGAAAAATTAGATAAATTACTTGAAGAAGAAACACTAGATATGTTAATGGCAAAATATATGGAAGATAAAATTGGTGAAGAATATAGTGCCATTATAACTAATATAAATAAACACTGTATGATAGTTAGAACTGAAAATTTTATAAAAGGTAAAGTAAAATTAGAAAACATGTTAGATGATAAATACTATTATGATTATGATAAAAAAGCAATAATGGGTAGAAGTTCTAAAAACAAATACCAAATAGGTAATAAGATAGTAGTTTTAGTAAAAGATGCATCGAAAAATACTAGAACGGTAAATTTTGAAATACCTAAAGAAAAAGTATTAAAGAAATAAAATATCTTAATGGTATTTTTTTCTTTTAATATTTTAAAAGAAAAAAATCATAATATAAATGGTAGTCTAAGAAGGAGTTGCTTTTATGTTTTTTAAAAAAAATAAATTTCAAACTCTAATTTTTCTTCTAACTTTTTTTATTATTCCTCAAGTTAGTTTAGCTTATTCAGATAAGATTATTGCAAGTGGAGAAACTGTTGGTATTAAACTTAATACAGATGGAATATTAATAGTAGGATCATATGAAATAAATGGCCATAATTCTTTAGTTGAAGCAGGATTAAAAAATGGTGATGTAATTAGCAAGATAAATAATAATGAAGTTCATACTGTTGAAGAAATGGTTAACATTATAACTGATTGTAATTGTAATAATCTAAAAATATCATATATAAGAGATGATAAAACAAGTAAAACAACTCTTCCTTTATATGAAGATAAAGGAGTATTAAAAACAGGTTTATATGTTAAAGATTCAGTATCAGGAGTTGGTACACTAACATTTATTGATCCAGAAACTAAATACTTTGGAGTATTAGGTCATGAAATCGCTGATGCGACTACTGGAGAAATTATAGATATAGAAAGTGGTACTATATTTGACTCTAAAATAACTGGAATAACTCGTAGTAGTGAAGGTAATCCTGGAGAAAAAAATGCATTACTTTATAGCGATAAAGTAGAAGGAGATGTATTTGAAAACACTAATAAAGGTATATTTGGTGAATATACAAGTGAAATAGATACATCAAAACTTTACAAAGTAGCAAACATTGATGATATAGAAATAGGAGATGCCACAATCCTGACTGTCTTGGACGGTGTTGAAGTTGGAGAGTTTTCTATAAAAATAACATCAATAAATGAAACAAAGGATAAGCTAAAAAATATTCAATTTGAAATAACTGATGAGACATTACTTGATAAAACCAATGGAATAGTTCAAGGAATGAGTGGTAGTCCCATAATACAAAATGATTATATAGTAGGAGCAGTAACACATGTAGTTGTTAATGATCCTCATAGAGGTTATGGAATACTTATTACAAATATGTTAGAAGAAGCAGAAAACTAGATTAATTTCTAGTTTTTTATGTTATAATTTATATGTGATATTATGAAAAAAAGATTTAAAAAAGTATATGTAGAAATAACTAATGGATGTAATTTAAATTGTGATTTTTGCATTAAAAATAAAAGAACTAGTAAATTTATTAGTATAGATGAATTTAAAATATTATTAGAAAAATTAAAAGATTATACGGATTATTTATATTTTCATGTATTAGGAGAACCTTTACTTCATCCAAATATAAATGAATTAATTGATATAGCAAGTATTAATTTTAAAATTAATATAACTACTAATGGGTATTTAATAGATAGAATTAATGCTAATAAAAATATAAGACAGTTAAATATTTCTCTGCACAGTTTCGATGATAAATATAAAGTAAATTTGAATAATTATTTAGATAACGTTTTTAATACGGTAGATAAACTAATTAAAAACGATACCTACATATCACTCAGATTATGGATTAAAAATAAATATAATAAAGATATTATTGATTATATAAATACTAGATATAATACTAATATTAAGTATGATATAGAACAGTATACCATAAAGGATAAGCTATTTATTAATAATTTTCACGAATTTATATGGCCTGATTTAAATAATGATACATATGATGAAGATGGTACTTGTTATGGTTTAATTGATCATATGGGAATTCTTGTAGATGGAACTATAATACCATGTTGCTTGGATAGTAGAGGAGATATATCTTTAGGAAACATATATGAAAATAATTTAGAGGATATACTAAAAAGTGATAGGGTAACAACTATTATTAATAATTTTAAAAAAAATAAAAAGTGTGAAGAATTGTGTAAACACTGTAAGTTTATAGAAAAATAAAATAATATATGTTATAATTTTTATAGGAGGCAGTAATATGAAGAATATGATTAAAGAATTTAAAACTTTTATTTCAAGAGGAAATGTAGTAGATTTAGCTGTTGGTGTTGTCGTAGGTGGTGCTTTTAGTAAAATAGTTACTTCTTTAGTAGACAATATAATTATGCCAATAGTAGGAATATTAATAGGAGGAATTGATTTTACTAGATTATCATTAACAATATTTGATGTACAAATACAATTTGGTTTATTTTTACAAAATATAGTTGATTTTCTAATTATAGCTCTATGCATTTTTATGGTAATAAAATTAATTAATAAGTTTATTCATAAAAAAGAAGAAAAGAAAGAAGAACCAAAACCTCCAGTGAAAAGTGATGAAGTGATCCTTTTAGAAGAAATAAGAGATTTATTAAAAAAAGAAACAAGAAAAACTACTAAAAAAGCAACTAAATAGTTGCTTTTTATGCAAATATAGCTAGTACTGAAGTAGCTACCATAGCTAATATTAATACTAATACTAATATTTTTTCTGCTGTTAATTTATATTTTTTATTTTTTTTCTTCTTTGACATACTAACACCTCACAAATACTATTATAATATATTTTATATAAAATTGGAATAAAAAAATAAATTATTAATAGTATTAAATAGGTGATATGATGAAAAAAATTATGGACAAACTCTTCAGCACAATAAAATTTGATAAAAGATATGTATTATTTTGTTTAATATTAGTAATACTAGGAATAGTAGCTGGATCACTTTTTATAATAATATTAAATAGTAGTGATAAAAACTTAGTAATAGAATATATAAAGGTATTTATTGATAGTATTAAAAACAATAATTTTAATTATATAGATACATTAAAAAATACTTTAATAATAAATTATTTAGTTATATTTATTGTTTCTATAATAGGATTTACTTATTTTTTAACTCCTGTAAATGTGTTAGTGTTATTCTATAAATCTTTTGTAATAGGTTTTAGTTTATCATCTTTCATATTAACTTATAAAATTAAAGGATTATTATTAAGTATAGTATATATATTTCCTCATTTAATTATAAATATATTATTATTTTCCCTTTTAATAGCCTTTACGCTTAAATTATCTATAAAAATGATTAATTGCATTATAAAGAAAAAAGAAGTAAATATGAGGCTATATTTTAATAAATATTTATATACCGCACTCTTTATAGGAATTGCAATAACGATCACAAGTATATATGAATCTTTTATAGCACCTTATTTACTTAAATTAATTGTAAAAATATTTTAATGATGCTATAATTAAAATAGGTGATTCTATGGAAAAAACAGATGTATTTAAATTAGCTTGTGAACTCGGTTTTGATGTTAGGGGAGCAGAGTTAGATAACGATATAAACTCTTTAATAATAGTAAATGAAAATTGGGATAAAATTCCAGGCTTTGAATCGAATAAAGTTATCGCATATAATTGCAAAAAAGATATAATTATTAAAAGAAATAGTGTTGCAATTCATTTAAACGAATATGTTACAAGTAAATCAGAACAAGAAAAAGTTGTTTTGGCAAAAAGAAATAAAGGGTTAAATTCTCCAATTGATATCAATTTAATAGCCTTAGAGTGTTTTGAAAAAGGTTTTATAAAAAAGGATAAAAAGAAACTAATAAAAATGTATTAAAAATACATTTTTATTTACCTCTACTTTACACTTGACAATTGTCTAGTTTGTGATAAAATTATATTAGGAGGGTACAGAAATGAAAACTAAGTTAGCTGATTTATTACACGAACTAGGCATATCTAAAGTAAAACTTGCTAAATTTTTAGGTGTATCTAGACAAATGATTTATAATTATTTAGAAATGGATGATATAAATAAATGGCCTAAAGATAAAAAAGTGTTATTATTGAATCTTTTAGGTGTTAAAGATGTGAAAGATATTGATAAGATAAAAGTAGATACTGATTATATTACTTCAGTTGAAATAAGATTAAATAGTTTGTGTGATAGTAAAAATGAAGATAATAGGGGAGTAACTAATGATATTTTGAATGGGGTTAGTCCTAAAAACCAAGAATTATTTATAGGTATAATGGATCTTGTAAAAGAATATTTAGAAGATTGTGGTAAAGAAGGAGTTAATATTGGAAATTATTTTTATCACTATTTACAAGCTATGAATAACACTAAAGAATTAAAATATATTCTTGCTTATGTAGCTAAAGAAACTGGTTTTGAAAAACCTATGGAATTTGTATTTGAGGAAGATGAACAATTTATTTTTGAAAGTGTTATGTTTTCTGCGATGGTACTTTATAGAAGTGGTAAAGCTTCTAAAAGCAAATTAGCTGAGTCTCATAGAAGATTTGTTAATCAAATTGAACAAAAAATGGAAGAAAAATTAAGTAGAACTATGGAACTTAATAATATTAAAATGCAAGCTCTAAAAGAACTTGGATATAGTGAAATAACTGAGGAAAATGGTGGCGAAATTATAGCTAAAATGGCTGAAATTGAATCAAGAAAAACTGCATTTAGAAAAATAGATGAAGAAAAATAGTTTCTAATCTATTTTTTTTACACACTCCCCCTACTTTATTATTTAAAAATAGGGGAGGTACTACCTATTCTAATAATATAATTAATACATTTATATATTTTAAAATTTGATGATTAATCCATCATTAAATTAATTCTCGATTGCTTAAAATTAATTTAAAAATAAATCAATAATATAAATAAAATAGTTGTTTAAAAATTAAAAATATAAATATTTTTTTATAAATTAAATTTATTAAATTATATATTTACTAATAAACTCCATAGTTTTAATAATAACTAATAATAAATAAATCATTAAATTATTATTAAAATTTAATAGATAAATAATCATTAAATGAAACAACAAATGTTATCCGACAATATATATTATGTTAACTTCTTAAAAAGAATAAAAGGGAGTGCTACGAGCATCATAATAATAGGATTTTATTAATATTAATTTTAATACTACATTTACCTTTAATTAATATATTCAACTTTATATTTTTAATACCTCATATTACAATATAGTAAAAAACATTCACCTGCTAACTATTTAAAAAATAAATATTAAAAATAGTATATAAATATTTTTTTTGATAATAATATTAATGGGTGATTTAAATGAAAAAGAATAATAAAGCAAATGCTAATATGAATAAAAGCAATAATAGTATGAATAGAAACAATTCAAATGCTAATGCTAATTCAAATTCTTCTAGTGCTAGATCTAACAACAATAGTAATGCTAGATCTAATTCTAATATGGATTGTAAATAACCCACACAAAAAGAGATTATTATTTAATCTCTTTTTTGTTTATATTCTTTTAAGGCTAATGATATTTGATCTGGACAAGATGTACTTTTAAATCCACATCTAATGCCATCTAACTTATCTATAACATCATCTATTTTTTGATTTTGAACAAGTGCTCTAACTCCTAAACTATTTCCAGGACATCCACCTATTACTTTAATATCTATAATAGTATCACCTTCTATTTTAAATACCATTTTAGATGAACAAACACCTTTTGGACTATATTCAAAGATTTCCATTATACCACTTCCCTACTCCAATTTTAACATGTTTTAGCTAAATAGTAAATGATTTAAATTCATTATAAAAGAACCTATAATAAAATATATGATTGTATTTTTTTTATTATAATCTATAGCTTCTTTATACAATTCGTTTATAGATATATTAATCATCATACCAGAAATAATTGAGTAAATAATACCTAATATAGAATCATTTACAAATCTAGATAAAAATAAATATGATATTAAAGCACCTAAAGGTTCTGACATACCAGAAATTAACGTATATAAGAAAGCTTTAAACTTATTATTAGTTGAATAATAAATAGGTATACTTATAGATATTCCTTCAGGTATATTGTGTAGAGCTATAGCTGTTGTAAGCATTATTCCAAGATTTATATTATTAGTTGTAGTTATAAAAGTAGCAATTCCCTCAGGTATATTATGCATCATTATAACAAACATAGTAATTATACCTAATTTATATAATTTTAAACCATTTTTAGACTTTTTTTCTACTTTTTTATCAATTACACTAGAAATAATTACTCCTATTAAAAAGCCCATTATAATTAAAAATAAAGCATATATTAAATTATATTGTTTTATAATTAATAAAAATGAATTAGGTACTAAATCTATTACTGATATAGTAAGCATTACCCCACTAGCAAATCCCAACGCTTTACTAATAACACTTTCTCTATCTTTTTTTATAAATATAAATAAAAAACCTATTAATGTAGATATACCAGCTATTGTAGAAAGTAAAAAAGCATACATATTACCTGACATAATATCACCAGTAAATTGTATGCTTTTAATAATAAATTATAAATTTTTACTTCTACATTATTGAATATAGTATTCTAATATTTCATTATCTAAATTTCTTATAGTAATCTTATCTCCATCAACAATAGCAAGACTATTATCTCCCATTCTTGATTTAGATACAGATCCAGGATTAATAAATAACTTATTGTTAATTTTTTCTATACTAGCTATGTGAGAATGTCCCATAAATACTATATCAGCATCTAAATTAGATAAATAATCTTTATTATATAAATGTCCATGAGTAAGTATTATATTTTTATCATTTAAATTAGTATTATTAATATAAGGCATATCAAATAATATATCCCTTATATTAATATCGCAATTACCACTTACGGCTACTATGCTATCTTTCATAGAATTTAATTTACTAACTATATCATCTCTAGTTATACTAAAACCATAATCAAACAAATCACCTAGTATTAATAATTTAGAACAATGTTCTTTAACATATATATCAAGTGCCTTTTCTAATTCCAATATACCACCGTGTATATCAGAAATAATCATATATTTCATTTTCTTTTTAAACTCCTCAACATCTTTTTATCTTCTTCAGTAACTCTATATGATTCTATAGTTTTTTGTATAGCTTTATTATGTGTCCAAACATCTAATTTATTCTTTTTTAAGAAAGTAAGAGTTCTGCCCTTAAATTTTATATAACACATACTAATAAGCCAAGCTATAGCCATTTTAACATAATATTCTTCTTTATAATTAGAACAAAGTTCAAATATTTCATTTATATATTTTTCTTCTATAAAATATTCAAGCAGCATTACATACCCAAATCTATTTATCCAAGGATTATCATCTTTTATATAATTTTTTATTTCATTAAAAACTATATCTTTAGTTTTATTTTTTTTATATACTTTTAAATTAGCAACAGTTGCATCACAAACAGCCCAATTATCTATGTGTGGTATAAACTCATCTACAAGTGGTTTTAAATCATTAAATTCAAGTTTTAAATAACCAAGAACTAGACCGTGTACTAAATTTTCTTCATAAAGCTCATGTCTATTTTCTTTAAAAAATTCTTCATAATTACTTCTAGCAATTACTTTAGCTATTCTTTTTAACTCTGGAGTTCTAACACCTACTAATTTATCACTCATTATTAGTTTACTATGAAAATCTTTATATTTTAAATCTTGCAAACTATATAATTCATTTAAAAAATCATCATATTTCATTAGTTTAATTTACCTAAAAAACTCTTTCCAACTTCAGGCATTTTTACTTTAAAGTTATCAGCTATAGTAGCACCTATATCACTAAATGAATCTAATTCCTTTAAATGTTTAGGGTCTTTAAAACTCTTTGAATATATAAGAACAGGTATATTTTCTCTTGTATGATCTGTTCCTTTATATGATGGGTCATTACCATGATCAGCAGTTATTATAAGTAAATCATCTTTATTTAAGTTATCTTTTATTATAGGCAAATAATTATCTACTTCTTTTATTGCTTCAGCATATCCTTTTATATCTCTTCTATGTCCATATTTAGAATCAAAATCATTTAAATTAGCGAAACAAAGTCCTGTAAAATCATCTTTTATTGTATCTATTATTTTTAATATACCATCTAAATTATCTCTAGTTTTAGTGCCTTTAGTAATACCACAATTATTAAATACATCTGCTATTTTGCCTATTGATATTACATCAAATCCATTATTTTTTAAATTATCAAGTACTGTATCACTTACAGGATCTAATGCATAATCGTGTCTATTTGAAGTTCTTGTAAAATTACCTGGAGTACCTATATATGGACGAGCTATAATTCTTCCAACTTTCCATTCTTCTTTTAAAGTAAGTTCACGTGCTATTTCACATATTTTATAAAGTTCATCTAAAGGGATTATTTCTTCATGAGCAGCTATTTGAAGTACTGAATCAGCAGAAGTATAAACGATTAAAGCTCCTGTTTCCATTTGTTCTTTACCTAATCTTTCAATTATTTCAGTACCTGAAGCAGAGCAATTACCAATTATTTTTCTACCACTTCTTTTTTCTAACTCATCAATTAATTCTTTAGGGAATCCATCTTTAGTATATGTTTTAAAAGGTATTAAAGTTCTAATTCCCATTAATTCTAAATGTCCAGTTAAAGTATCTTTGCCATTTGCTTTAGGATGAGCCTTTGTGTAATAAGCATCAGTTTTTTCTATATTTTTATAATTAACTAAATTCAAAAAACCCATCTTTTCTAAATTAGGTAAATCTATTGGGTTATATTTAAGTATATGACCTAATGTATTACTTCCTTCATCATTAAACTTTTTAGCATCTATTGCTTCCCCTACTCCTAATGAATCTAAAACTATTAAAAATATTCTTTTAAATTTCATAATATACCTCTCTATTCTATATTTATTATAGCACATTAATTTCCATGTGGGTGAAAATCTTCATAATTTTTCTTTAATTCTTCATTTGTTATATGAGTATAGATTTGTGTTGTTGAAATATCTGAGTGTCCAAGTAGTTCTTGTATGGTTCTAAGATCTGCTCCGTATTTAAGTAAATGACTAGCAAATGAATGTCTAAGTGTATGAGGTGATAAATCCTTATTTATACCTTTTTCTTTTGCTATTTTTTTTATTATTTTAAAGAAACCTTGTCTAGTCATTTTCATGCCATGGTTATTTAAAAATAAATACTCACAAGATTCTTTTTTTAACATACTTCCTCTATATCCATAAATGTATTTTTCTAAATATTCCTTCGAATAATCTCCAATAGGTATTACTCTTTCTTTACTCCCTTTACCAAATGTTCTAATTATATCTTGACTTAAATCTATATCTTGTAATTTCAAATTAATAAGTTCACTAACACGTAATCCAGTCGCATACATAAGTTCAAGCATAGCTTTATTTCTATAACTAAAATCGTCGGTAAGTTCTACATCAAGTAATTTTAATACTTCATCTTCAGTAAGAGTATTGGGTAAACTTTTTTTAACTTTAGGTAAAAATAAAGCATCACTGGGATTATTATTTATATATTTGCTTATTACTAGGAACTTATAAAAACTTTTTAAACTTGATATATTTCTAGCAATACTTTTCTCATTTAAATTTTCTTTATTTAAATATTTAATATATTCTTTTAAATCTCCATTAGAAATTTTATCTATATTTTTATCTTTATTAAATTCTAAAAACTTTTCTAAATCTCTTTTATAAGATTCTATTGTATTATTACTATATCCTTTATCAATGAGTAAATATCTTAAAAATTCTATTATTAATTCACTTAATTTCATCATACTCTCACCATATATATTATATCACTTTTTCTTTAAATGTGGTACAATATTAGTGGTGATGTTATGGAACCATTAGCTATTAAATTAAGGCCTAAAAAATTAAGTGATGTCATAGGACAAAATCATTTAATTGGTAAAGATAAAGTATTAAGTAATTTGTTAAAAAATAAAAAATTATTTTCTATGATTTTATATGGTAAGCCAGGAATTGGTAAAACTACAATAGCTACAGCTATTACAGAAGAATTAGGTTTAAGATATAGAATGTTAAATGCTGTTATTAATAATAAAAAAGACTTTGATATAGTCGTCGAAGAAGCTAAAATGTATGGTGAACTTGTGGTTATAATGGATGAAATTCATAGATTAAATAAAGATAAACAAGATTTATTGTTGCCATATTTAGAAAATGGATTAATTATTTTAATTGGTATGACTACTTCAAATCCGTACCACTCTATTAATCCTGCGATACGTTCTAGATGTCAAATATTTGAACTTAAGGAATTAACCATAGATGATATTAAAGTAGCCTTAAATAGAGCTATTAAACAAGAATTAAAGGATATAAAGATTGATGATGAAGCAATTAATTATATAGCCAATGTCTCTTCAGGAGACTTAAGATATGCTTATAATCTACTTGAAGTAGCTTACTATTCTACTGATAAAAAAGTAACTATTGATTCTTTAAAAAACATAAGCAATAAACCTAACTTTTTCCATGATAAAAATGGTGATGGATATTATGATGTTATTAGTGCATTTCAAAAAAGTATAAGAGGATCAGATGTAGATGCCGCACTTCATTATCTTGCTAGACTTATAGAAGCAGAAGATTTAGATATTATATTTAGAAGAATGAGTGTTATTGCATATGAAGATATAGGACTTGCTAATCCTAATATGGGTGTTAAAGTTGAAGCTTGTATTAAAGCTTGTGAGAGATTAGGTCTTCCTGAAGCAAGAATACCACTCGCACAAACAGTTATAGAACTTGCTTTATCGCCTAAATCTAATAGTGCTTATCTTGCTTTAGATGCTGCCTTAAATGATATAAGACGAGGAAATACAGGTAATGTACCTAATCATATAAAAACAACATCTCTAGATTATAAATACGCACATGATTATCCAAATCATATAGTTAAACAACAATATTTACCTGATAATTTAAAAGGCAAAAGATATTATAAACCACAAAATAATAAAAATGAATTAAAGTTAAAAGAAATAAATGATAGAATAAAGGAAATTATTGATTAATTTCTTTTTCTTTTAATAGTTTATAGGTACTCATAAATATTCTGTTATCAGTTGAATAACGTAAAACTATTTCATTACCTTCCTTACACAGAATTAAACCAATGGTATTATTCATATAATCTTTCTTTAAATTAGAGTCTATATAATTCATATAGTGTTGTATTTGACCTATATCATACTTCTCTAATTTTCTTATTTTTAATTCAATAACTATGAAACAATTTAATTCATAGTTATTGAATAGCAAATCACATCTAGAATTACCTAATTTGACTTCACTACCTACAAAAGCAAACCCATAGCCTAATTCAAGTAAAAATTCTTCTATCTTTTCCAGTATAAAACATTTTAAAGCCTTCTCACTCAATTTATCTATATTTTTATTAATTTTTATATAGAGAGGATCTTTAATCATATCTTTCATAGTGATTTCTGTGTTTTCAGTTAATAATTCTACATTATCTTTATATTCCAATCGACCATATTCATTATTTTTAATTTTTTCTCTTAATTTTTTAATACCTAGATTATGCTTAATACATAAATTAATATAATAATTTCTTTTAGATTCCTCCTTAATTGGAAGTATATATCTATAATGACTCCAACTCAATTGGTGGCACGGTGTGCCACCTTTTTGAAATGTCAAATACAATTGTCTCATCCTTTTTAAATTTGATATATCATATCCCTTACCATATAAATTAGTTAATTCTTTACTCCATTCCTTTATAAGCCCATTTCCGTATTTAGCACGGATTTCTCCACCTTGAGCTTCTACAATTAATCTACCTATTTCAAAATAAGTATACAATATTGAATTTTCTTCTATCAATCTATGTTTTTTCTTTAATACTATATCTTTTTCTATTAATGTTTTTATATCATTTAAATAATTCATTGTATCACCTTTAAAGGTTATAACATATCTAAAAACATTAATCAAATGAATATTTTTAGATAATTGCAAACTATTTTTTACGGTATTTTAAATATTACAAATAATTTACTGTTTTCTGTAATTTTTACCATGTAATTATCGAAAACTAGTATAAATAAAAAAATTTACTAATTAAAGTAAATTTTATAAACTAAGTATAAATAATTCTAAAGCAAGTTCTTTATCTTTCTCACCAGTTTTTATACCTATATCTAAATCAGCTAAATCATTTAAATATTTAAGCAATATCTCAGAACTATATTTATATCCAGAAAGAATAGCTAAATGAACTGGATACTTATGTACTTTGAGTATCTCAGAAATATTTTCTTCAGTATATCCTTTTTTAGCAAGAATACTCGCTTGATACATAAGTCTAAACTTACTAGCAAGTAGAGCAACTATTTTAATAGGCTCCTCATTTAATTTTAATAATTCTTTATAAGTTTTAATAGCACCCTTTTTATTTTTATTAATAATATCATCTACAAACTTAAATATATCTATATTAATATTTTCTACTACTATATCTTCTATATCTTTATTAGTTATAGTTTTATCATCTATTTTATATATTTTTAATTTTTCTACTTCTTGATAAATCAATTCTAAATTATTTCCTACTCTATCAACAAGTAAATTAATAGTACTATCACTTATTTTATAATTTTCAAACATATTTTTTACAGTACTATTAATATTTTTTAAAGGATTAAATTCTTTTATAATTCCCTTTTCTTTTATTAATTTAACTATTTTTTTGACACTATCAATTTTTTCATTATTATTTATAAATATAATTATAGTATCACTTTTATTTTTTAAATAGTCTTCTAGTATTTCTACATTATCTATTTTTTTATTTTGTGTCCTAGAAAATATATAAGCATTTTCTACTATTATTAGTTTATTATTAGAAAAAAGTGATACAGTATTTGCATCATCTAATATTTCATTTAAACTATTTAATTCTAAATCATATTTTGAAATATTAATTTCTTCTATGTTGTTTTTATTTATTATATTTTTAACTTCTTTATCTATTAAAAACAATTCTTTCCCATATAATAAATAATTCATTGTATCACTTCCTAATATTTATAATATATCCAAACTTTTATCAATTAAAATATAACCTTCATGTGTAGTTGTACAAAGTAAAATATTATTATTTTCATCATAAAAGGCAATATCATCTAGTCCAAAATCAGTTATTTCATTGTAATCTCCTTTTGTATATGAAATATAATATTTACAAAAAGTTTCAAATGTTTTTAAATAATTAAATAATTCTTTTGATGCTTTTATTTTAAATAATTTATTTTTAGCGTTTGTTTCTGTTCCCCACCATTTAGAAACTATTTTTTTTGAAATAATATCATTTTTAAATTTATTAACTAATTCATTAGAATCTTTTTCATCAATTAATACAATTTCTATAAATTTAGATTTAGGTTCCAAATTATTCAAAATTTTTATATATTCTATATGTTCATTTAATTTTCCTGTATAATCAATCATATAACTACCTTCAAATTATTATTTCAATTCTTCTAACTTAACGCTAACAAGTTTACTAACGCCTGATTCTTGCATTGTAATACCATATAAAACATCAACAAATTCCATAGTTTTCTTTTTATGTGTGATTACTATAAATTGTGTTTTTTCTTTTAATTTACGAACATATTCACCAAACGCTTCAACGTTAACCTCATCTAAAGCTGCTTCAACTTCATCTAATATACAGAATGGTACTGGTCTTGATTTAAGTATTGCGAATAAAAGACTTATTGCAGTAAATGTTTTTTCTCCACCAGATAGTAAACTAATACTTTTTAATGTTTTTCCTGGAGGACAAGCTTCTATTTCAATACCTGTTTCTAAAATATTACTAGTATCCGTAAGTTTAAGTGCTGCATGGCCACCTTTAAATAATTCTTTAAATGTAATACTAAAATTATCTTGAATTATTTTAAATGTTTTTAAGAATTCTTGTTTCATAACATTATCCATTTCTTCAATAATTTCAAGTAAAGTAGTTTCTGCTTTAGCAAGATCTTCTTGTTGGTGTATTAAGAATTCATATCTTTCACTTACTCTTTCATATTCTACTGGTGCCATTTCATTAACTGGGCCTAATTCTCTAATCTTTCTTTTTAATGAATTAACTTTATTTCTAGCAAGATTTATATCCATATCTAGTTTATATAGCTTAACAGCATTCTCATAAGTCATAGAATAAGTTTCATTTAAAGTATTAAGTAGGTTATCTAATTTTACATCAGCTCTATTTACTTCTATTTCTAAATCATGTAGTAAATTAGTTTTTTCATTGTATAAAGAATTTTCTTTCTTAATGTTAAATTCAAAATCATCTAACTCACTACTTAATCTAATTTTATTATTATTTAGTATTTCTAAATTAGATTCTATTTTTTGTTTTTCTTCTATAGCTTCATAATATTCTTTTAATATTAATTCTTCTTCATTATCAATAGTTTTATTTAAAGAATTATTAGTTCCATTTATTTCAATATTAATACTTTCTAATTTACTATTTATATCTTTAATAGTGTTTTTTCTAGAATTAATAAACTCTTCTATAGAAAACTTTTCTTTGTTTGATAGATATAATTTATCTTCTACTGCTTTTAAATTATAATCTAATTTATTTATTTCGTTTTCTATATCTTTTTGTTCTTCAACTAATTTTTCTTGTAGTTTTAAATTATTTTCTAACTCATATTTATCAGTAATAACATTTCTAACTTTAATGTTACCACCAGTAAGAGATCCCCCTACGTGTAATACTTCACCATCAATAGTTACTACCCTATATTTATAATTAATTTTTTTACTAATTATATTAGCATTATCAATATTATCTACTACAATAACATTACCTAATTGATTTTTTATTATATTTTCATATCTATTTTCAAATTTAACTAAATTACTAGCTGTATCAATAAAGCCTTGTTCATGTTTTAATATATTTAAAGTTTCGTTATCTATAAATTTTTCTTTAATAATATTTAAAGGAAAGAATGTAACTCTACCCATATTATTATCTTTTAAATATTTAATTGCTTCTTTAGCACATATCTCATTATCTATAACAACATTATTTGAATTAGCACCCAATGTTATACTTATTGCTTTAGAGTATTTTTCTTCTACTTCTATTAAAGAACCAATAGAATTATGTATACCTCTTAATTTTGGATTTTCAAGCACATTTTTAACTGCATAAGGTAAAGTAGCATTATTATCTATATTTTCTTTTAAAGTGACTATTTTAGTATTTAAAACGCTTAAATTTCTAACAATATCATTTAACTTATATATTAAATCAGACTTATCACCTTTTATATCAATAATATTACTTTCATATCCATCAATATCTTTTAAAATTCCTTTTAATTCATTTTCTTTAACAACTATTTCATTATTATAAGCATTAATACTATTCTTTAAATTTAATTCATCTTCCTTTAACTTAATTAAGGTTTCATGTAACTTAGTATCTTCTACCTCATATTTTTTTCTTTCAAGAATTATTTGTTTTCTTGCATTTATCTTTTCTACTTTACTAGTCATATCAAGTAATTCATTTTGTAATTTTCTAATTTCATTATCAAGTTCATTTATTTTTAATTTATATGAACTAGTTTTAGCTTCATTACTACTATTATTAGTATTAAGTTTTAATATTTCATTATTTAATTCATCTATTTTATTTTTATTTTCTTGATATTTATAATTAATATTAGTAATATCACTAGCTATTAATGATATTTCAAGTTCCTTTAATTCCTCATTTAAATTTATATATTCTAATGCTTTAATTTTTTGTTCTCTTAAAGGCTCTACTTGAACTTCTAACTCACTAATAATATCTTTAACTCTATTCATATTATCATGAGTTTTTTCTAATTTTCTTAAAGCTTCTTCTTTTCTTTTTTTATACTTCAATACACCAGCAGCTTCTTCAAAAATAACCCTTCTATTTTCAGGCTTACTAGATAATATATCTTCTATTTTACCTTGAGAAATTATGTTAAAAGATTCTTTAGCTATACCACTATCAATAAGTAAATTTTGTATATCCTTTAACCTACATTTTTCGCCGTTTAAGAAAAATTCATTAGTACCATCTTTATATAATCTTCTTTTTATTGATACTTCATCAAAAGCTATATTTAAATAATTATCACTATTATTAAATATTAAAGTAACACTAGCATTATTCATAGGATTTCTACTTTTACTACCAGCAAATATTACATCAGTCATATTACCATCACCACGAAGTGATTTTACTGATTGTTCACCAAGTACCCATCTTACTGCATCTACTACATTACTCTTACCAGATCCATTAGGACCTACTATACCTGCTATATTATTATCTAAATCAATTACAGTGTTATCAGCAAATGATTTAAACCCTTGTGCGATTATTTTCTTTAAATACATATTATCACCTTACTAACATTAATATTATATCAATAAAACACTTTAAAAACAAGAAAAAAGAGCAAAAGCCCTTAATTATCTTCTTCTTTTTCTTTTTTCCGTATCTGTTCTGTAAATTGGGTTATTTTTATTTCTTAAATAAGAAGTATCAATATTAGGATCGAACATAGTTAATGCCTCTTCTTCTGTACAAGAATAAAAAGTATCATCAACTACTTCATATAAAGATAAAACTTCAAATATTTGCATTTTAGCAGAATCTCTATCAAAATCTTCATAACAACTCAATACTTTTCCGTTATTATATTTAACCGAAAATAAATCAAATGTTTTATTGAATCTACCTATAAAAATTTCTTTATCTTTTAAAGTTAATACTACATCATAAAATTCATTTTCCCTTAATTTGTATAACCCTTTACTTATCTTAATGTCTTGTCCTAGTTTTATTACATCTAATGGTTGTAATAATTTAGGCGTATTTATATTATTTTCTTTATTCATGTACTTCACCTTTCATTAAATCACTATACACACCAATAAGTTTTTTACCAACCTTTTTAATATCTCTATCTAAAGCAACTTTATATCCTTCTTTAGTTATATTAGGTAGTTTACCTTCTAAAATCTTCTTTATTTTTATCTCAAAATCATCTATATCTTTAGCTTTATATACGTTTTTGCCATCTTCTAACCATTCACTAAATACAGGAATATCTCTAATTAATGATGGTATCTTAGCAGCACATGCTTCCATTATAGGAATTCCTTCCGTTTCTTCTAAAGTTGGAAATAAATATAAATCAGATCCACTGTAAGCACCTCTTAATACATTTGGCTCCACGTATCCAGCAAATACAAGATTATCTAATTTAGTATTAACAGCTTCTCTAATTTTATTTGGACTTGCAGCTAAGGGAGAATATCCAAACCATATGAATTTATATTCAGGCAATCTTTTAGCTAACTCAACAAAATCTAGTATTCCTTTTCTTTCTATATATAGCCCAACACCCATAATTATTTTGTCTGTCTTCTTATATCCAAAGTCTTTTCTAAATTTTTTTCCTAACTCTTCATTTTTTTCGAAAAACTTAATATTTATACCATTACTAATATCTATTATAGGATTTTTAATTCCATAATTTTTTAATAATTTTTTTGAATATGGAGTTGGAGTTAAAATAACATCCCCAAGTGTATAACATTTAATTAACCATTTTTTGAAAAGAGGCGCTACTTGATTAGAGAGTATAAAAGAATTTCTAAAATCTTCCTCTGTTGAATGGGCATGATAAACTATCTTTTTACCCTCTTTTTTTGCCTTTTTAGCAAGTGAATACGATTTAGGACCATAATAATTAATATGAACAATATCATAATCATCTTTTGGATTAGTAGTATATTCAATATTGTTTTCATCTAAAGCCTTCATTTGATGTTTAATAGCTTTACCTAAACCTGACTTACCTATCATTTTTTCATTTTCAGTGTATAATAAAACCTTCATATAATCACCATTTAAAGTATATCACAATTATTTTTAATAAACAACCCTAACTAGTATTACATCTTCTCCTATTTTTTCTATCTGATCCCATTTAATAGAAAATTCTTTTTTACTAGTAAAATATGAAATTAAAAATTTATGTTTTTCAACTATTAATCCTACAGCATTACCTTTTTCATCAATGTTTAAATCTATTATATTCCCAATATTCTTTCCATCTATTAAATTTATAATAGTTTTATTTTGTAATTCTGATAATCTCACAACATCACCAATATATTATATGAAAAAAAGGCTTACAATCGCCTATTTATTTTATAATCTTTTTTGTTTTTAAAAAATTATTTATTCTATTTGAATTTTCTACATCCACATTTATAGCTTCTTTTTTTATATTAAAATCAAAACTTGTATTCTTTATAATTTCTCCATCTATATTGCAATTTAGAGGAACTAAAAAATTTACATAAATAGAATCTGTTCTATAAAAATTAACCATATCGGATTCTATATGTTTAACTCTTATTAATTTTGATATTAAATTTATGATTTCTAATTTATTTAACGACATAACATCGATTACATCAAACTTTCCATCATTTAACTTAGCAAGAGGTGCCATTTTAAATCCTCCACCATAGTATTTAGCATTACAAACAGTTAATATTGTTAAATCTTTATTTATATCATCTATATCAATATTTATAGGTTTAAATAAAAAATATTCGTGTATTAAACTCAATATATAAATAAGTTTGCTTGGTAAATTATGTTTTTTTAATTCATTAGCATAATTAGCTATTTCTGCATCTAGTCCTAGTGAAGCAACATTAATGAAATATCTGTCATTCACCTTCCCTAAATCAATTTTATTTTCTTTGAGATCTTTAAATGTTCTATAAAAATCATTGCCTGTACCAGAAGGTATAATACCTAATTTTATATTAGAATTAGCTATTCCATTAACAACTTCATTTAACGTACCATCACCACCTACACTAAAAATTGTAGATTCTTCATATTTTTTTAATCTAGCAGCAATTTCTTTTGCTTCATTTTTCCTATTTGTATAAATAATTCTATACTTAACTTTAGTAGCCTTGCAATATTCTTCGATAGCTTTAATTGCTTTAATACTTTTACCATTTCCCGATATAGGATTTACTATAAAGATAAAATTCATATAACCACCCATTTAATTATAACATAGTTAAATAAATTTAACTAATTTTATTTTTAATATTATCAAGTGCGCTTTTTTCTATTCTAGAAATCTGAGCTTGAGAGATCCCTATTTCACTAGCTAATTCCATTTGAGTTTTTCCAGTTATGTATCGCTCAATAATTATATATTTTTCCTTATCTTTTAAATCATTTATAGCTTCTTTCAAAGCTACTTTTTCATCTATATATTTCATATTATTGTTTTTATCTTCTATTTGATCTTGAAGATATATAGTATCTCCTCCATCATTATAAATAGGTTCTGAAATACTTAAAGTATCTTTCATGCTATCTAAAGCATTACTTACTTCAAATTCGGTTAATCCTAATCTTTCTGATATTTCTTTAATACTAGGTTCCCTATTTAATTTATTAGTAAGTTCTTCTTTTATTTGAAAAGCATGATAAGCTATATCTTTAATACTTCTAGCTATCCTAACACTAGTATTATCTCTTAAATATCTTTTAACTTCCCCAAGTATCATAGGTACTGCATATGTTGAAAATTTTACATCAAAACTTAAATCAAAATTATCAATAGCTTTTATTAAACCTATACAACCTACTTGAAATAAATCATCCATATTATCACATCTATTATTATATCTCTTTAAAATACTCAAAACTAATTTTAAGTTCCCATTTACTAAATCTTCTTTAGCAAATTCATCCCCTTCTTTATATTTTTTAAATAATTCTACCATCTGTTCATTGCTTAAAACTTTTAAATTCGCAGTATTCACGCCACATATTTCAACCTTATGACGTGCCATAATTATCTCCTTTCATTTTATAATGAACAGGAGCTCTTTGTTTTAAACAAATTTCTTATTATTGCTTGTAAAATAAGGGTTAAAAAGGCAAATGCTACAGCTTTCAACCTTATGACGTGCCATAATTATCTCCTTTCAAGATAATTATAATTAAATATTATTTTTTCAAACGGCAAAGTTGCGAAATCAATATATTTGTGATAAAATGTATTTAGTGAAGGAAACTTCATATAATATAAAAGGAACACTTAATATTGCTTTGTTGAGTGTTACCCAATAAATTGTGTAGCACCTAATTCAATGCTGAGTTAGGTGCCTTTTATTTTAGTATTACAAAAAGTAACGCTATAAGCAAAAGGATGATAATGATTAAAGAACAGATAAAAAAATCTTTCTTACTCACAAGCATCACCTCCTATCTATTAAGATAGAGGTAGCACCCAACTATTAAATGTTCCTACATATAATTATATCAAACATACATTCATATATCAATAGTATATGAATTTTTTTAAAACAAAAAAAGTAGATTTAAATCTACTATATTTTTTTAATAGTTTTTTCTGCCAGTATAGATATATTTAATTTTTCAGTTATTTCTTTTAATAAAGAAATTTTATAATTTATTTTTCCTGATTCGTAATCTTGTATAGTTCTTTCAGACTTATTTAATAATTTAGCAAATTCTTTTTGTGTTAATCCTGACCATTCTCTTATTGACCTTATAAAGAAACCTTGATCATATTCTTTTAAATTTATTCTCATATTATACCTTAAATATCTAAAATAATCCCTTTATGTTTCCTTGATTATCTATATCCATATTTAAATAAGTACTATTTTTACCAAGCCCTGGCATAGTCATAATATTACCCATTAAAACTACTATAAATCCAGCTCCACTACATAATCTTATATCCGTTATTGTCATATCAAAATTATTAGGTGCGCCTAATTTTTTAGGATCATCAGTAAAAGAATACTGTGTTTTAGCTATGCATATAGGTAATTTATCTAAATTATTTTCTTCAATCAATTTTATTTTTCCTTTTATTGCTTCATTTATAATTACATTGCTTGCTCTATATATTTCTTTACATACTTTATTTATTTTATTTATTATAGAATCATCATAATTATATAAAATATTAAAATCATTTTGTTTTTCACAAGATTCTATAATTCTTTTTGCTAATTCTATAGCACCATTACTACCTTCTTTAAAAGAATTACATACTTCTATAGGATATCCCATATTCTTAACAAATTCTTTTACATATTCTATTTCAAGATCAGTATCATATTCAAATTTATTTAAGCATACAACAATGTTTTTAGTATATTTACTAATATTCTCAATATGTCTTTCTAAATTTACAACACCTAATTTTAAAACTTCTATATTTTCTACATTTATATTGTTTTTATCTGCACCACCATTATATTTTAAACTTCTAATAGTAGCATTAATAACTACACAATTTGGTTTTAAATTAGCAATTCCACACTTTATATCAAAGAACTTTTCAGCTCCTAAATCAGCACCAAACCCTGCTTCAGTTACTACATAATCACTTAGTTTTAAAGCAAGTTTAGTAGAAATTATACTATTACAACCATGAGCAATATTGGCAAATGGCCCTCCATGTATAATAGCTGGATTATTTTCTAATGTTTGAACTAAATTAGGCTTAATTGCGTCCTTTAAAAGTGAAGCAATGGCTCCTACACAATCTAAATCACGAGCAAATATCATTTTATTATCTTTAGTATATCCAATTAAAATATTACCAATTCTATATTTTAAATCCTCTATATTTTCCGACATACAAACAATGGCCATCATTTCTGAAGCTACCGTTATATTAAATTGTTCTTTTCTAGAATATCTACTATTAATAGTTATATTTCTTAAAGCTCTATCATTTAAATCTATACATCTATTAAATACTACTCTATTTATTCCCAAAGTGTTTCCTTGAAATATATGATTATCAATTATAGCACATAATAAATTATTTGCTGACTCTATAGCATGAATATCTCCTGTAAAGTGTAAATTTATATCTTCCATTGGAACTACTTGGGAATATCCTCCACCAGTAGCTCCCCCTTTAATTCCAAATACAGGTCCTAACGAAGGTTCTCTAAGTACTACTAAACTATTTTTACCTAGGTTTCTTAATGAATCATTTATTCCAATACTTACTGTAGTTTTTCCTTCTCCAAAAGGAGTTGGATTTATAGAAGTAACTAATATTAATTTACCATCCTCTTTATTTAAAATATTATCTATATCTAAATTAATTTTAGCTTTATATTTACCATAATTTTCTAAATAATCTTCGCTAATATTTAATTTACTAGCAATTTCTTTTATATTTAACATATTACACTCATTACTTATTTCAATATCAGTTTTCATGTAATCACCTCAAATTAATTATACTAAAAAAAGATAGAAAAATCTATCTTTATAATTAATTAAAATTTTTTAGAATCCTCTTTTTCTTAAGAAAGATGGAATTATATCATCATTATCATCATCTTCTTCTAAACTTGAACTTCTAAAAGACATGTTTGAATTAGATTCTATTATTCTCTCAGATCTAGGGCCTTCTTTTTCTAATTCTTTTTTATCATCATCAAATCCAGTAGCAATTACAGTAACAATAATTTCGTCATTTAAATTTTCATTGATAACTGCCCCAAATATAGTATTCATTTCAGTTTTAGCACTATTTCTAATTACTTCTGCAGCTTCTTCAACTTCAAATAAAGTTAAATTATTACCACCAGTAACATTAATAATTGCATCTGTAGCACCATCTATACTAGTTTCAAGTAATGGGCTTGATATAGCCTGTAAAGCAGCTTCTGTAGCTCTATTTTCACCTACACCTATACCTATACCAATTAATGCAGTACCACGTTTTTCCATAACAGTTTTAACATCTGCAAAGTCTAAGTTAATAAGTCCAGCAACTGCTATTAAATCTGAAATAGATTGTACACCACGTCTTAAGACATTATCTACTTCTTTAAATGATTCTAATAGAGGTGTTGATTTATCTATTATTTCTCTTAATTTATCATTAGGAATAACTATTAAAGTGTCTACATTTTTCTTTAATTCATTTAATCCAGAGATAGCTTGGTCCATTCTTTTCTTACCTTCAAATGAGAATGGTTTTGTAACTATACCAACAGTTAAAGCGCCTAATTCTTGTGCGATGTTAGCAATAACTGGAGCAGCTCCAGTACCTGTTCCTCCACCCATTCCACAAGTAACAAATACCATGTCAGCACCTGCTAAAGCTTCTTCTATTTCTTTTTTACTTTCTAAAGCAGCTTCTCTACCTATTTCAGGTTTAGCACCAGCTCCTCTACCACCTGTTAGATTTTCTCCTATTTGTATTTTAGTTGGAGCTTTAGAGCAATTTAATACTTGTAAATCTGTATTAGCTACTATAAATTCTACACCTTTAACTCCTGATTCTATCATACGGTTTACAGCGTTGTTTCCGCCTCCACCTACACCAATAACCTTTATTTTAGCGACTTGGTCCATTTCTAATCCAAACATAAATTTAATTTCCTCCTCTATTCACTAAAGAAAAATCCAAATATTTTCCCTAGCATTGAATCTGATGTATTTAATTTTTTAGAATTTATCGATATCATTTGATAAACTTCATTATCATTTATCATACTATAATCTTGTTCTTTCAATTTTAATTTACTTATAAAGTATACTATGTTTCCTACACAACTCGAATACATATTATCACGTATTCCAAGCATTTTAACATTTCCTATGTTAGCATTATCTCCAAATACGTCTCTTACTACATATTCAATTCCTGACATATTACTAGTACCACCTGTTATAATAATATAATCTATTTTCTTACTTGTCAAGAGATTTATCTCTTTTTTAGCTTCATTTAATATTTCTTCTAATCTAGACATAACTACTTCAGATAGTTCAAATTGATTAATTTTTAAATTAGCATCATAAGCACTTTTTACTTCAATTACGTCATTCACACTAGCATTATTTTTATGAGCTAAAGCAAATTTTAATTTTAAATTTTTAGCAGTTGGAATATCTACTTTATACATGTAAGATATATCATTATCAATATTCTTACCACCCATATTAATTATACTGCTTTTAACCAATATACTTTTATTATACAATGAAACATCTGTAACTTCACTACCAATATTTATTATAGCTCCTACTTTATCTTCAAATGCTTTATTATTAAAAGAGTATAAGTCTCCAATATTATTAAGGGTAATATCAACTACTTCAATACCTATACTTTCCAATAATCCAATTACAGAGTAAACATTCTTTTTAGGAGTAGTAACAAGTACTGCTCTACATCCTAAGTTAGAACATTTCATTCCTTTTGGATTTTTTATAAATGCTTTATCATCAACTGTATAATCAATAGGAAGTATGGTAACCATCTCTCTTAAACTATAAGGTTGTGCTTTGGCAGCTACTTCAAGAGTTTTAATTATATCATTACTAGTAACAATTCCTTCTTCATTAACTATTCTAATATTTCCTTTTATTATAGAATATTCTGCATTAAAAGATGGAACTGAAGTAATAACTCTCTTTATCTTTATTCCAAGCATTTCTTCTACTTCGTTAAATGCTCCTCTAATACATTCAGTAGCAAGTTCTACATCAGTTATTAATCCTTTTTTTATTCCTTTAGATTTAAAAGAAGATGCTGCAAGCAAATTTAACTTATTTTGATATAACTCACAAACTACAATTTTTATTGTATCTGAACCTATATCAAGACTAGTATAAATGTGTTTCATCATATCATCTCCTACAATCTATATATTATTATACTATAAAAAGAAAAAAAAGTAAAAACTTTTTTACTTTTTTAAACAAATTACCTAAAAATACCAATAATTTTATACTTCTTGTACAACAATTATAATCATAGGTTTACTTTCAGTTTCTTTATAAAAATACTTACCTAATCTATCTCTTATACTAATTTTTAATTTATTATAATCTATATAATTTTCCTTTACATTTTCTTTAATTACTTCACCAACAATACTTTCTGCTTCTTTAATTATATCTATATTTTCTTTTACATAAATAAATCCCTTAGTTACAATGTTAGGTTTATTAATTATATTTCTACTTTGCTTATCTATATTAGCATTTACTATAACAATTCCACTATCACTTAACATTTCTCTATCTTTTAAAACTAAATCACCAATATCCCCAACTGTTTTACCATCTATTAATACATCTTCTATAGATACTTTTTCATCATTATCAACAAGTTCTCCATCGATAAATGTAGTAACTTCTCCATTTAATTTTAAAAGTATATTTTTATCAGGAATTTCAAGTTGTCTAGCTAGTATTGCATTTTCTACTTGATGTCGATATTCGCCAGTCACCGGTAAATAATATTTAGGTTTCATTAAATTTATCATAAGCATAATATCTTCACTAGATGAATGAGGTGATAAATATTTTTTAGATAAAATAACTAGTTTTGATCCTACTTTAGATATTTTATTAAATACTTGAGTAGCAGTTATTTCACTACTTTCATATATAGGAGATAAAATTACTACTGTATCTTTTTCTTTTAAAGTAACAAACTTATCTGAATTTCTAAGTATTCTTTTTAAACTAGAATAAGGTTTCTCTCTTTCATTAGATATAATTACAAGTATGCCTTCATCATTAACATGACTTATAGTTTTAATTCTTTCTCTATCAAAATCTATATAGCCAAAATCAATTCCTTTAAGTATTATATTTTCTAAGGCTTTTCCCATTATAACAACATTTCTATCAGTTTTGTATATTTCATTAAATAATTCTTGTATTCTATATATTTGAGTTTCAAAAATATTAAAAAATATTCTTCCCTCATTTTCATCAATTGTCTCTCTAATTATTGAACTTGCCCTATGATTAGGAGAAGTAAATCCTTTTTTTTCAGCATACATTGATTCATTCATAAGACAAAGTACACTTTGTTTACCTATATAAGCAAGCTTACCTATATCAGTACTATAAGGGCCGTTCATAGATGGATCAAATATATAATTACCACTAAATACAATAGCACCATCTTTAGTATTTAATACATATAAATAACTATCTGGTAAAGCATGTGATACTTGTATAGGGAAAATACTCTCTTCACCTAAATCTATCTTTTTATGAGCTTTTATTTCAATCAAATTAGCGCTCTTAATACTACTTTCTTCTAAATCTTGTTTAATTATTTCTAAAGTGAATTTACCTCCATATATTTTTATATCTGGAATATCTATTAATATATCACTTAAAGCTCCCATTTGTTGATCGTGACCATGTGTTATAAAAATTCCTTTAATCCTATCTTTGTTTTCTTTTAAATAATCATAATTAGGTATTATATAGTCTACACCAAGTAATTTATCATCTGCATATTTTAAACCTGCTTCAAATACATATATACGTTCATCAACTTCAACTATATACATATTTTTTCCTATTTCATTTTGCCCACCTAAAGCAAAAATTTTAATTTTACTCATATTAACTCCTTTCTTTTTAGTTTTATTAATGCTAATTAATTATACCATTATAAAGAAAAAAAAGCAACGAGTTGCTTTTAAATTACAATGTTTGTTTATACATAAAAGAGATTTAATAAGCAGAGCTTATCAATCATTCTTTCTTAATTTAAATTATTTTAACATGTCTAAAAACTTGACCATAAAAACAAGTCATAAATTTTTTCAAAATACAAAATATTATTTTGTTTATTATTTTAAATTAAATGTTGGTACAGTTATAACTGGACGAACACCATAGGCTCCTTCAGCTTCCCAGAAGGCTGATTCGAATATTTCATCTCCCATATAGTACACAGCTAAAAGATTCCCGGACCAAGTTCCTGCAGTGTCAAGTAAATAATATCCTCCAATACCTGATACTTCATTGTTTGAAACTCCACCTTCTCTCATATAATTATATAAAAACGCATTTGAACCAGTTTCCTCATCATAAACCGATACTTCTGATAATTTTGGTAATCTTGCTTTTGTTGTTATCAAAAAATCTTTATAGAATCCATTTTCATCATCATAAGTTTCATTTAATCTTAAGACTTCCTTCCATTCTTCTGTTGCATTATTTAAATGATCCATTGCATCTTCAGGTCCTGAATCCATTGTATTTACTGGGCAAGTATTCTCTTTTGTTGCAAACGTTCCATCTTCACATATATTTCTTTCTAGTATTAAATTAATTGTTCCATTTGTATTACTTCCAAGTACATAGAATGTATATCCTTCTTTATTTTCTAAATCCATTTCAGCTTTTACTTTACAAGTATATTTATCTCCTACACTTATTCCTGCTGGAAGTACATCTCCATTTTCTGCTAATAAACATAATGGAACAGCATGATTACAACTAGATATATCTTGCTTATTAACATTCACTTCAACATTTCTTACAAGTTTTCCATTTTTATTAATAGATGTAGATATTTTTATTTTTATATCATCAGATATTTCTTTATTATTTTTAGGATCTAATATTTTATTATCTAAGATGCCGTATTTTTTTAAATCTTCTACTGTTAAATAACTACATTCTCCACCGTATGATAATAACTCTAAATTATCTGGTATCCATAAGTCTGTAGCTGATTTTATTAAATTAATTTGTGTAGCAGATAAATCATTTTTAGCATCACTAAACATTTTTGTAACTGCTGTTGATGTAAGTAGTGCGAGTAAAGCAAGTATTATAACAACAGCTAATAATTCAACTAAAGTAAAACCCTTTGTATTCATAACATAACCTCTATTCTAAATATAATTATACAAGAAAAAAAATACTTTTACAAGTATTTTAAATCCAATAAGCAAACCAATGCTTATTGGATTTATATTTACATCAGGTTTTTTCAATCAAAATCTATTGGTATATTTTGTAAAGTTTATCTTTAAACTTTATATACTCTAATAAATTCTTATCATTATCAAAAGAATAATATTTATTTTTCTTAACTAAAATTATTACATAATCTTTATATACATTCTTAGTAAATGTATATCTATTTATAGCACTCAAATTTTTACCTTCTCATCGTCCCGCTTTTTGCGGGAGTAATTCACTTGCGACAACTAAAGCCGTCGAGCCTTTCGGTCTTCGTCCTCATGGACTAATTCATCAAGTTTATTCCACCACATAATAACTTATTCCTCCACTCGTTGTTCCTGTTCCTACTATAGATACATCAGATTTCAGATATAGGACAGGGCGAACCTCGATGGGGTTGCTGGCGTCGCAGTGGCTGACATTGCCAGGCGAACCCACAGCGAACACGCCACTCCAGTAATTGGAAATAGGGGTAATCGTCCACTGGTTTATTGATATCCAATCGGTTCCTTTACATGATGTTGTTGTATCATAGTTATATGGTTCCTTATTACATTGCCCTAAGTCTGCTCCATATCCATAATCACTTGGATACATGAGTCCTATCTTTCCTACCCATTCTATTGGATTACCTGTATATCTTGTTGTTCCTCTTTCATATACATACCAATCATTTGTATATGGAATCTCATAAGTTGAAGTTCCTCCTAGGTTCCATAGTACATTTTCTACTTTGCTTTGTGCATTTGCACTTAATCCATTACTTGTAAAATCTACACTTGTTGGTTTTGTTCTATTATAATAACTTGTTGTAGTTGAATTATAGTATGCACCATTTAACATTGTATTTAATGTTGCTGTACTCCAATTGTTTGTATAACTTCCACTTGATGTGTAATCCCAAACATAATCTCGTATTGAATCTGCTCTTATTATTTTTACTAGTTTATCTGTAGCACAGTTATCATAGTGTAAATCTCCATCAGAGTCTGTATCACAAGGTTTATCAGTTGTTGCATACTTTGTTTCAAATACTCCGATTATTCTCCATAGTATTACATTACCACTTGAATCTCTATCTCCTATATCTACATAGTTATTTGGATTTGCTCCATAGTATCTTATGTTTCCTCCACTTGATACTGTTCCACCTAGTCTATCGTCCATTAAATTATTTGTTGTATCTAAACTATATGTTATTCCATCTACTTCTAAACTATTTATTTTTGTTGTACTATTATTATATAAATCTGTTATATACTGTGCTAAAGTTAGAAAATGATTACATCCATCTACATTTTCTGGATTAACTTCAATATTTCTTATAAGTTTTCCATATTCACTAGTAGTTGCTGATATTTTTATAATTAAATCATCATCTATGTTTTTATTGTTTTTAGGATCTAATATTTTACTATCTAATAACCCATATTTTTTTAAATCTCCAAGAGTTAAATAACCGCATTGATTATTATCTGGTAGTTGTTTTAAATTATCTGCCATCCATATCTCAGTAGCTTCTTTTATTAATTTAATTTGTGTATTAGATAAATCATTTTTAGCATCACTAACTAATTTTGTAACTGCTGTCGATGTAAGTAGTGCGAGTAAAGCAAGTATTATTACAACAGCTAATAATTCAACTAAAGTAAAACCCTTTGTATTCATAACATAACCTCTATTCTAAGTATTATTATACAAGAAAAAAAATACTTTTACAAGTATTTTAATCTTTATATTCAAATTCATAGTCAAGAATGCGTATAGTATCCCCTTCTTCTATACCCATTTCTTTTAATTTATCATCTATACCAAGTTTTCTTAATTTTTTAGAGAATCTAGCAAAAGCTTCATCACTAGCAAACCATGTCATTCTAAGTATTTTTTCTATTTCATCACCAGTTACTACGAAAGTATTTCCTTCTTTATATATTTTAAATGGTTGTTCTTTTTTAAATTTATATAATACATGACTTTCAAATTTTTCTTCTTCATATAATGGTTGTCTTTCTATAGTATCAAGCATATCAGCTAATTTAATTAATACTTCATCTATTCCTTCTCCAGTAACTGCACTTATAGGATATACTTCGCATTTTATTTCTTGTTTAAATTTTTCTAAATTATCTAAAGACGATTCCATATCCATTTTATTTGCTATTACTATTTGAGGTTTATCCATTATTTTTTTATTAAAACTTTCAAGTTCATTATTAATTATTTTATAATCTTCGATAGGATCTCTACCTTCAAAAGCAGACATATCTATTATATGAGCAATTACTCTAGTTCTTTCAATGTGTTTTAAAAATTTATCTCCAAGTCCTTCACCTAAAGAAGCTCCTTCAATAAGTCCTGGTAAATCAGCTACTACAAAAGATCTATTATCCTTGGTTTTAACAACACCTAAGTTTGGAGTGAGTGTTGTAAAATGATAAGCGGCAATTTTTGGTTTAGCTGCACTTATTTTACTAATAAATGTACTTTTACCTACACTAGGCATACCAACAAGTCCTACATCAGCTAAAAGTTTTAATTCTACTTTAACCTTTTTTTCTTCTCCAGGTTCACCATTTTCACAGAATGCAGGAGCTGGATTATTACGTGTAGCAAAAGCCATATTACCACGACCTCCGCGTCCACCGTATGCGGCAACCACTCTATCTCCTTTTTTAGTTAAATCTCCTATTATTAAATTAGTATCTGTATCAGTTATAACTGTTCCAAGAGGAACTTTTATTATTAAGTCTTCTGCATTTTTACCATTCATAGCTTTTCCTTGGCCATGTTCTCCTTGTTGAGCTTTATAAATCTTTTTATATCTTAAATCTATTAATGTATTAAGCCCTTCATCTACTTCAAAAATAATGTTTCCACCATGTCCACCATTTCCTCCAAATGGTCCACCCATTTCTACGTATTTTTCTCTTCTAAAGGCCATACATCCATTTCCCCCACGACCTGCATTTAATTCAATTATTACTTCATCTATAAACATAGTACCACGTCCATTCATTAGTATTATACACTAAAAATTGAAAAAATAATAGAAAAAAGAACAATAATTTTTATTGTCTTTTTTCTTCATAAAATTCACTTCTTAAAATATCCATATATATTTCATCATATCTTTCATTATTCTTAAAATATGCTTCTCTTCTTCTTCCAATTTCTTTGAAGCCTACTTTTTTATAACAAGCAATTGCGCGTTCATTAAAAGAATATACTGCAAGCATTATATTATTTAGATTTAAGTGGTTAAATCCATAGCTTAATAGCAATTGTAGTACTTCGCTTCCATATCCTTTACCTCTATTTTCATCATCTCCAATAAAAATACCAATAGTTGCAGTTTGATGAATTAAATTTAAATCATGAAAACTACAATTACCTATAAGCTCATCATTTTCTTGTTTTACGATTGCAAATTGATAATTACTTATCCCACTATTTTTTTCTAACCACTCTCTTTCGTTTTCTACTGTTACTAAATTTTGACTTGCATTAATCTTATCAGTTACTTGAAAATCATTCATCCATTTAGCAAATTTCTCAGCATCATCTACACACATAGGTGATAGATAAACCTTTTTTCCTTCAATTTTTTTAAAATACATTATATCACCTCCTATTAAAAAAATTATTAATGGTCTACCAAGATATGAAAAAAACACGTAGTACCACTAAAAGTGACTCCGTGTTTTACGTGTAAGATTTCTCCCAGGAAAGCTCGTTACCTTATTTCCTCTCACTTAACTAACATTATAACAAGTTTTTTTGTTTTGTCAACACTAAATTAAATATTTTTATCTTTTATATAATTATAGGCATTTAGAAAAACTTCTTTTATATTATCATATTCTAATTTTTCCAATACTTCTTGATAACTACACCACTCACATTCATTAATCTCACCTTCTTGTGATTTTAAATCAAAAGTAATTGGAGTAGCAACAAAATATACTGCATCCTTCATTACATTTTTAGATTCTAGTAAATATGTAATTTGATATCTAAAATTTATATCTATTTCAACATCAAGATTTGTTTCTTCCTTTATCTCTCTCAAAGCTGTTTCTATTTCTGTTTCATTTCCTTCTACATGTCCTTTTGGAAAACTATAATGTTGATTATTTTGATAAACCAATAAAAATTCAAGTTTATCTTTTTCCTTTTTATAAACTACTGCCCCACAAGATTTTTCTTTCATAACATCACCTATTTTATTATAGCACACTTTTTATATATTCATCATAATTTCCTAAATGCTTAGTTAATTTTTTATTTTTCAATTCTACTATATTAGTAGCTACTTTATTAATAAAATATCTATCGTGTGATACAAAAAGTATCGATCCATTAAAATCTATCAAAGCCGTTTCTAATATTTCTCTTGTATCCATATCTATATGATTAGTTGGTTCATCTAGTATTAAAAAATTATATTTATTTTGAATTAAACAAAATAATTTTAATCTTACTTTTTCGCCACCTGATAGATATTTGATTTTTTTATAAATATTTTCACCTACAAATAAGAATTTAAATAGCGCAGAACGAAGGTGTTCTTCATCTCCTATAAAATATTTTCTTGCTTCTTCTAATATACTTAAATTATTGTTTTCAAATATTATTTCTTGTGGTATATAACCTAATTTAACGTTACTTCCTAATTTTATACTTTCATTTCCTTTTAATATCTCTTTTATTAAAGTAGATTTTCCTGTACCGTTTTCTCCTATTAAACAAATTTTTTCTTTATAAAAAAGATTTAAATTACTTTCCTCAAGTAATATTTTTGTACTAAAATTCAAATTTAATTTATTTATTTTTAATACTTCTTTACCTGTTCTTGAATCATCGTTAAAATCAATATTAATTTTTTTCTTTGTTTCTGGTTTATCTAATTTTTCCATTTTTTCTAATCTTTTCTTTATAGAGGCAGCTCTTCTAAAAAATATTTCTCCGCCACTAGGTGAACATAATTTACCATATTCTTGTAATCTTTTTATAGATTTTTTCATAGCCTCTATAATTTTTTGTTGATCTTTATATTTTTTAAATTCTAACATTAGTCTATTTTCATTTTCTTTTATAAAATATGTATAATTACCAAAGTATATTTCTATTCCTCTTTTTGTAAGTAATACTATTTTATTTACTATTTTATCTAGGAAATATCTATCGTGAGAAACTATAACTATTGTACCTTTATAACTCTTTAAATATTTTTCTAACCATTCTATTCTTTTTATATCCAAATGATTAGTTGGTTCATCTAAAAGTAATATATCAGGTTCAATTAATAATAGTTTAATTAATGAACAAATAGTTTTTTCTCCGCCACTTAAAGTATTAAAATTTCTTTCTAACATCTCATTTGGTATATCAAAAGCAGCAAGTACTTTACTTATTTTTGTTTCAAACTCATATCCTCCTAAACTTATAAATTCTTCTTGTAACTTAGAATATTTATTTATAACTTTGATATCACTACTTAATTCATTTTCTAATTTTTCTAATCTTTCTTTCATTTTTATTAAATCTTTAAAAGTATTATAAATATAATCTTTTACTTTTATATCTATTTCTATTGGAACTTGACTTAAAAATCCTAAAGTTGCACCTTTTCTTATTGATACTTCACCACTATTTACATTTTCATATCTGCCTACAATCTTTAAAATAGTACTTTTACCACTTCCATTAGGGCCTATTAAGGCGACCTTTTCTCCTTTTTGTACTGTTAAATCTATATTATTTAAAATTTTATCAAATCCATAAGATTTACTTACTTTATTTAAATTTATATCTATCATATTATCACATCCTTATCACAAAAAAACTATACAGACACCTGTATAGTTTATATACAGATGTAGGCACGACGAAAACTCACACCTACATCTATTTTTTTGTTTTAAGATGAAGGTGTGACACTATCTGTATACATGATTTTTTTACCAACGTAATTTTGCATAATATCACTTCCTATTGATAATATATTATAATTATTTCATTTTGTCAACATGTTTGACAAATATAGCAAAGATGTGCTAAAATGTATTTACTGAAAGAAAACTTCATATAATAAAAAAGGAACACTTAACATTGCAGTGTTGAGTGTTGCCGATTTAATTGGTTCCACCTAAATCATTGCTGAGTTAGGTGGATTTCTTTTATATTAATACTATAAATAGGAAGAATAGTAAAAGGAAGATAATTATATTAAAAAATCCTTCTTGTTCATCTTATCGCCTCCTACATCAAGAAATTTTGCTCCACCCAACTATTAAATGTTCCTACTATATTATAGCAAAGCCCTACATCACAATTCAATGTTATTTATTGATTATTTGTATATTTCATAAAACATACACTTTTGTGTATGTTTCTTTTTTATTCAACATGTTTTTCTATTAGCATAGCACTACTTACATCACCTACTACGTTAAGACATGTAGCTGGTGGATCTACTATCCAACCTATTGTAGCTATTATAGGGAATGCTTCAAGTGGGAATCCATATAAAGATACTATTAACATCTCTCCTATTAATCCACCACCTGGAATACCACTCATAACTACTCCTGATAAAACAGCTATAAGTATTGCGATTAAATAAGTATCTATACCTGTAAAACTTTTACCGAATATTCCAAAAAGGAAAGCTATTTTAAGTATTGATGCCATAGCTGAACCTTCCATATGCATAGTAGCACCTATAGGAAGCGTTGTTTTAGATACATCCTCATCTATATTAAGATTATTTGCAGCTTCCATATTAGATGGAAGACTTGCAAGAGATGAACAAGTACCAAGTGAAGTTACTGTTGGAGTAAACACGTGTTTAAAGAAATCCTTAATACCTTTTTTTCCTCTAGCAATATAACTGTAAATTGTATAAAATACTACATAATAAACTACTGCCATTATATAGTAAAATATCATACTTCTAGCGTAACTACCTATTATTTCTTTACCATATTCTCCTACTAAAGCAGCAAAGTAAGCACATAAACCTATTGGTGCATAATACATAATTATTTTAATTACATTCATCATTACTTTTGAAATACTATCTAACGCTCTAGAAATTCTTGATGATTCTTCTTTAGTCATTCCAACAGCAAACCCTACTATTATAGAAAAAATAATTAAAGGTAACATACTATTTTTAGATAATAATTGATAAAAATCTCCAACTGTCAACATCTCTACAATTTTACTACCTATATCAACACTCTCTTTAGTACCTTCTGTAAGAGCTAAAGCAATTCCTCCAACTGGATCGAATATTTTAACTCCTAGTAACATAAATAGTGATGCTACTATGCTAGTGATTATAAATACTATAAACATTACTCTAAATATTTTGCCTAGCTTTCTTAAACTTTTAATACTAGATATACTACTTGAAATAGTAAAAAATACAAGTGGTACTACTACTACATATAACATATTAACAAATATTGTTCCAAATGGTTTTAAATATAATGCATCTTCTTTTAAAATTATCCCTATAATAGATCCTATTATTATAGAAGATAAAAGTATTATTGGAAATTTATAATTTTTCCATATTCTTTTTAACATTAAAAAACCTCCTAGTTAAATATATGTAATTAAAAAAAATGTAGAAAAACTATTTACAACCTTTTTTTATAGAGTTATAATTAAAGAGAGCCTAGAGAGTAAGTTCTCTAGGATTTTTTATGGAGGATAACATGAGGAAGATAGGTTTTGATAACGAATTATATGTTAAATTACAAACAGAAACAATAAAAAAAAGAATTAAAATGTTTAATAATAAGCTTTATTTAGAATTTGGTGGAAAACTTTTCGATGATTATCATGCAAAAAGAGTTCTGCCTGGATTTAAACTTGATTCTAAAATTAGATTACTTGAAGAATTAAAAGAACAAAGTGAGATTATTTTTTGTATAAATGCGAAAGATATCGAAAAGAAAATTAGAGCTGATTATGGTATTAGTTATGATATGGAAGTTATAAGACTAGTTGAAATATTTAGAAAACTTGGAATATCTGTTAATAGTGTTGTTATAACTTTATATAAAGGTCAAAATACTGCTTTAAGATTTAAAGAAAAATTAGAAAATATGGGAGTTAAAACTTATATTCATACTCCTACTAAAGGATACCCTACTGATGTAGATGTTATTGTTAGTGAAGAAGGATATGGTGCTAATCCTTATATAGAAACTACTAAACCATTAGTTGTAGTGAATGCTCCAGGTCCTTGTAGTGGTAAACTTGCTACTTGTTTATCTCAGCTATATCATGAACATAAACGTGGTATTAAAGCAGGATATGCTAAATTCGAAACATTCCCTGTATGGAGTCTACCTTTAAAGCATCCTGTTAATATGGCATATGAAGCAGCTACTGCAGATTTAAACGACAAAAACATGATAGATTATTTTCATTTAGAAACTTATGGAGTAACCGCTGTTAATTATAACAGAGACTTAGAGGTATTCCCTGTACTTAAAAATATTTTAAATAAAATAACTGGTGAAGATATTTATAAGTCTCCTACTGATATGGGAGTTAATTCTATAGGCAGTTGTATAACTGATGATGAAGTTATACAAAATGCTGCTAAAAAAGAAATACTAAGAAGATATTATAAAGCTTTAGTAGATGCTAAAGAAGGAAAATGCGATGAAGAGATTCCAAAAAGAATAAAACTTCTTATAAATGAATTAAAAATAAAGAAATCTATTTTACCAGTTATAGAAGAAGCTAAAAATAAAGAAAAGAAAAAAAATAAAAGAGCTATGGCTTTGGAGTTAGAAGATGGAACTATTATAACAGGAAGAGAAACTAAGTTATTAAGTCCTGCAGCCAGTTTAATTTTAAATAGTATTAAACATTTAACTGATATACCAGATGAAATAGATTTACTATCTCCTAGTGTATTAAAACCTATTTTAAAATTAAAGAAAGAATCTTTAAATAATGGTAAAAATCTAAACTTAAATGATGTATTAATAGCTTTAAGCATTTGTTCAGCTACTAACCCTACTGTTGAAAAAGCATTAAAAAATTTAAAGAAACTAAATAATTGTGATTGTCATGCAACTTATATTGTGGAAAAGAATGATTTAAATGCTTTAAGAAGTTTACTTATTAATTTAACTTGTGAGCCCATATTTTATAATGAGTATTAAAAAATTGGTAAAATTTAATTGCCAGTTTTTTATTTCTAATTGCCATCTATTTATGTGTATATCAACAAGAAAATTATAACATTACAAATTATTGATTTTAAATAAAAAGTGTGTTATTATAAATATGTCAAGGAAACTTGCATATAATAAAAAAGGATACATTTGATTGTGCGAATCAAATGCATTCCCTTATTGGATTGCATCTGAAATCAACGGTTGTTGAAATCAGATGTTTTTATTATTTAAATAGTAAGGTGATTACTACAAAAAATAATAGTAGAATTATAATAAATTGAGATAATTCTCTTTTTGTCATAATTAACCACCACCTTTCTTTTTCAAGAAAGGGAAAGCATCTGATATTTTCAAATGTATCCATTAGTATTATATCAAACATATATTCTTATATCAATAGTATATGTTTGATTTTTTTATATTTTTTAATATTCACAATTTCCTGGAGTTCTTGGGAATGGTATAACATCTCTGATATTTTCAACTCCTGTTAAATATATAAGTAATCTTTCAAATCCCATACCAAATCCTGAATGTGTACATCCACCGTATTTTCTTAAATTTAGATACCAATCTAAACCTTCAGTTTCCATACCTATTTCTTTCATGCGAGTAATTAATTTATTATAGTCTTCTTCTCTTTGAGAACCACCAATAAGTTCTCCTGCACCAGGTACTTCAAGGTCTACTGCAGCAACAGTTTCTCCATCAGCATTTTGCTTCATATAGAATGCTTTAATGTCTTTTGGCCAGTTTTTAATAAATACAGGTCCATTGAAGTATTCTGTTATATATTTTTCATGTTCTTTAGCTATATCTTCACCATATTCAGGTTTAAATTCCCAGTCTACTTTAGCTTCTTTTAAGATAGTTATTACATCTTTATGATCGATACGAGTAAATTCACTATTAACTAATTTAGTTAATTTTTCTATTAAGCCTTTTTCAACGAAACTATCAAAGAATTTCATTTCTTCAGGACAGTTTTCTAAAACATAACCTACCACATATTTAAGCATACTTTCTATTATATCCATATCTTGTTCTAAATCACAAAAAGCAATTTCAGGTTCAATCATCCAAAATTCAGATGCATGTGTCTTTGTGTTTGAATTTTCTGCTCTAAATGTAGGCCCAAATGTATAAGTTTTTTTGTATGCCATAGCAAATGTTTCCGCTTGAAGTTGTCCACTTACAGTAAGTGAAGATTGTTTACCAAAGAAATCTTTAGAATAATCAACCTTACCTGAACTTGCTATTTTATTTAAATCAAGAGTTGTTACTTGGAACATTTCCCCTGCTCCTTCACAGTCACTAGCTGTAATAAGTGGCGCATGGAAATATACATATCCATTATCTTGGAAATATTTATGAATTGCATAAGCAGCTATACTTCTTACTCTAAATACTGCACTAAATAAATTAGTTCTAGGACGAAGATATGCTATTTCTCTTAAAAATTCACGTGTTGGTCTACCCTTAGCTTGAAGTGGATAATCATCTGGACACTCTCCTTCTAAAACTACATCTATAGCTTTTAATTCAAAATCTTGTTTGCCTTGAGATTCTATTAAAGTTCCTTTTACAGTAACTGCTGAACCTATATGTAATTTAGAAATTTCTTCAAAATTAGATAATGTATTATCATAAACAACTTGTAAATTTTTAAAATATGTTCCATCATTAAAATCTATAAATCCAAATTCTTTTTGCTTTCTATGATTTTTTATCCATCCTTGTATTTCAATATCTTTATTTAAATAACTTTTATAATCTCTATATAAATCTTTTAAATCTAACATATAATCATCTCTTTTCTATTTCTTCTCTTATTATACTAGCAGTTATTCCTGGATTAGCTTGACCACGCGTAGCTTTCATAACTTGACCTACAAAGAAGTCAAATGTATTTTTACCTTTTCTATGATCTTCTATTAAATCAGGATGTTCATCTAATACTTTAACTACTATATCTCTTATAGTTTTATCATCAGTAATTTGTGTCATTCCAAGTTCTTTTACTACTTTAGATGGTGCCTTATTTTCTTCTAAACACTTAGTAAATACTTGTTTACTTTGCTTAGATGATATTTTTCCACTATCAACCATGTTTATTAATTCAACTAACATTTTTGGAGTTAAATATATATCATTTATTTTTAAATCGTTTTTATTTAAGTATCCCAAAATAACACTAGTTATCCAGTTCGCACTACTTTTAGGATTACATCCAAGTTCAATAGTTTCTTCAAAATAGTCTGATACGCTTTTATCTTTTACAATTATTTCTGAATCATACCTAGATAAATTGTATTCGTTCATATATTTTTCTACTCTATCAAATTGTAACATAGGTATCTCTTTTTTTATTTCTTCTATCCAAGAATCATCAATTTTGATTGGCGGGATATTTGGTTCTATATAATATTTATAATCCACTGCATCTACTTTAGAACGCATTGGGAAAGTTTCCATTTTTTCTTCATCAAAACGTCTAGTTTCTTGAAGTATTATGCCGCCATTTTCTAAAACTTCAGTTTGTCTTTTTATTTCAGTCTCAATAGCTAGTCTTACATTATTGAAACTATTTATATTTTTCATTTCTGTTCTTGTACCTAAAGTATCATCTTTTGAAAGTGATATATTTACATCTACTCTCATTTGGCCTCTATCAGTTCGAGCTTCACTCACTCCAGTATAAAGAAATATACCTTTAAGAGTTTCTAGAAAAGCAATAGCTTCATCTGCAGAATGAATTGAAGGAGTTGTAACTGTTTCAAGTAGTGGTACACCTGCTCTATTATAATCTATTAAGGAATAATCTGAGAAATGCTCCATAGAAGCAGTATCCTCTTCTAAATGTATATCATGTATTCCAATCTTTTTATCTTCACCATTTACATTTATCATTACATAACCATCTACTCCTACTGGTTTTTCCATTTGTGTTATTTGATAACCTTTTGGAAGATCTGGATAATAATAATTTTTTCTATCAAACATTACTATATCAGGAGTTTTACAATTTAAAGCAAGAGCCATCATTAAAGATTTTCTAAATGCTTCTTTATTAGCAACAGGAAGAATTCCAGGAAGTCCAATATCAATAGTATCTACATTTTCATTTGGATACTCTGAATATGTATTTCTAGCACTTGAGAAGTTTTTTGAATTAGTTTTAACTTCACAATGTACTTCAAGTCCAATAGTAACATTATACATCATATTCCTCCTTTATTAATCCTTTGTAACCTAGTTTTTCTTCAATTTTATAAGCTATATTTAAAGTTTCACCATCTTTAAATTGAGGCCCTGTTATATTTATTCCTACAGGCATATCATTAACAAATCCATTTGGTATTGTTATACTAGGATATCCTCCAAAGTTAGCAATTGCCATATGATTTTCAAGAATTAAATATCTATCGCTCATTCTATCTATAGCATCATCAAATTTAGGTGCGATACCACCACTAGCTGGAAGGATCATAGCATCATATTCTTTATATAATTCATTCATTTTGTCTACTATAATACGTCTTAATCTTTGTGCATTCTTAAATAATCTTTCTTGATTTTCTTTTTGTAATATATAACTACCTAAAATAAACCTTCTTTTTATAAGTTCACTAAATCCTTTGGTTCTGGCATCAAACATAATATCATTTATATTATTTCCTTCGCCCCTAGGGCCAAATATAATACCAGTAAGATTAGAATTATTGCTTGTTGCTTCTGCACAACTAATAGTCATATAAGCTGGATATATAGCCTTTAATAGTTTCTCATCAAGAGATACTTCTTCAACTATAAAACCTAATTGTCTACACTTGTCTATTGTTTCTTTAAACCTAGTTAATACCTCTAACGTTTCACTACCAGCATCTTTATACATTTCTAAATCAGTTATTTCTTTAATATAGAAAAGTTTTTTACCTTTTATATCATTATTTAACATATCAGTATATTTTATATTTTCATCAGGCAAAGATGTCATATCTCTTTCATCTTTTCCTTTTAGGATATCAGTAACAATAGCTGCATCTTTAACACATCTAGTAAAGCAACCTACATGGTCTAAACTTGATGCGAATGCGAATAATCCATATCTAGAAATTCTACCATATGTTGGTTTAAATCCTACTACGCCACCAAAAGCAGCCGGCTTCCTTATTGAATCTCCCGTATCTGAACCAATTGAAAATGGTACTATACCAAGTGCGACACTTGCTGCAGAACCTGCAGATGATCCACCTATTTGTCTTTCTTTATCCCAAGGATTTCTAACTATCCCTGTATGACCTGTTGTTCCAGTTCCTCCCATAGCAAGTTCATCAAGAACAGTTTTACCAACTAAAACTGCACCTGCTTCTTTTAATTTTTTATATACGGTAGCATCATATACTGGAATATAATCTTTTAATATATTTGATGATGATGTAGAAAGTATTCCTTTTGTTGAAAAATTATCTTTTAAAGAATATGGAATACCATTTAATAATGTGTTGGCATCAACTTTACTGTATTCATCTATTATAGTTACAAACGAATTATATTCTTCTTGATATTTATGAGCTTTAATGTTTGATTCATTAAATAATTCTTCACTAGTTATTTTGGAAGTATCTAAATCATTTCTTAAATCCATTATAGTTTTCATTATCCCACCACCTTAGGTACTTTAACTTGATTAGCTTTAGTTTCTTTAGCATTACTTAAAACTTCTTCTTCAGTTAAACATTCTTTTGATTCATCTTCTCTTAACGAACTGTGATAAATTACATAAGGAAAAGTCATTGGGTCAACTTCTTCTATCCCTTCTATTTGACCTATAAGTGCCATATGTTTTTCTATTGTCTCAAATTCTTCTAAAGTTCTATCATAACCTTTATCATCCATATCAAACATTAATTTTCCAGCATAGTCTTTTAATTTTTCTTTTGTTACCATAATATCCTCCTTATAAACAAAAAACAAGTCTTAAGACTTGTTACTATTTTAAAATGGCGCCTCTTGTAGGACTCGAACCTACGACCTAACGGTTAACAGCCGTGCGCTCTACCGACTGAGCTAAAGAGGCATTTAAAATGGCGCCTGATGTAGGACTCGAACCTACGACCTAACGGTTAACAGCCGTGCGCTCTACCGACTGAGCTAATCAGGCAATTTAAATAGCAATCCGTCTCTATTTCTTGGGACGAATTATTTCCGCGGTGCCACCCAAATTGTCATAAAAAAATGACCACTTTACCGATTCTATCAAATCGAGTAACTTTTAACGGGTTACATCCGATTAACTTTACTTTGTTCAAGTTAATAGTTCATGAGTGTTATTCATAATATACTTAATTGTTAGCTCACACCATACCTAACTCGCTTTTATTAGTTTATATCATTACTTCTCTCAATCAACACTTTTCAAAAGGCTTATGTATTAATTATAGATTAGTTTTTATATTTTGTCAATAGAAAATTACTACTTTTTTATTATACGCAAAACAAAAAAAGATATTACTTTATAGATTTTAATATCTTCTTTTTATTTTCTTTATAATTTTCTACTGAATCTGCTACTTTTGTTATATCATTATAAATATCACAGTGATATTCTTTAAATAAATCATTGTTTTTATTAAATAATTCTTCACAATTTTTTGATGTAATAATATAATCTCTACTAGTATATGGAGATGTAAAATCATCAATTGTGTTAAGTGTATTTAGTGCAGCTCTTTCGTTTGAATCATTCAATAAATAGCTAGAATACGGAGTTAATTTAAATTCACCTTTTCCAGCTAATATACTCGCTTCTGTAGTACTATTTAATTTTAAAAATAATAAATTAGTAGCATCGTAAATATATAGTTTTCCATTTTCTTCTATTAAGTTAAAAGCATGATTGCCTATTTTATTTATTATCGGTTTTAATAATAAAGGTATAACTTTAGTAATTAGATTACAAGACTTTACAACATTTCTTTTTATATCCGGAACACAAAACTTTTCCATTTCTTCTATATTATTAATTTTATTTAATATTATAGAAGAATTATATCAAAAGAATACATTCCATGAATAAGACTTCTATTTTCTATTTGATAGTTAAAACTTTGATCCTTAGAAAAATATCCATTCAACATTAAATATGTAAATAAAATTGAAATTTCTAATGAACTGGTTAAATTTAATTCTTTAACTAAAGTATTAAATTTATTTAATATGTTTCTGTAGTTTTGTTGGCTATCATTAAAATAATATTTTAATTTAGTTCTTTCTTCTTCTAAATCTTTACCAAGTTGTCCAAGTATTATTTGATTTTTATAGTTTGAAAAATTTCCCTCATCGAAAAATTCAATTATTTATTTACAATATCACTCCATTAGGAGTAATATAATAGTATATTATTTATAATTTTTCAATATTAACTAATATCAATAAATTTTTCTTTTATTAGGACTTGTTTTTTATATTTGATTTATTTACATATTTGATATATAATTTTTTTAGGTGATTTTATGTATTCTATAAAAGAATCTTTAGAAAATACTATAATAATTAAAAAATCTAAATTTATAACTAAACTATATAAGATCAATGATACTGAAGAAATTAATAATATTTTAGATAAATTAAAAAAAGAGTACAAAGACTCTACCCATATTTGTTATGCATATATTTTAAATGGGTTGGAAAAGTGTTCTGATGATGGAGAGCCAAGTGGAACTGCCGGATTACCTATCTTAAATATACTAAAGAAAAATAATTTAACTAATATACTTGCAGTTGTTATTAGATATTTTGGTGGTATTAAATTAGGAGCAGGAGGACTTGTTAGAGCCTATTCCAATTCTGTAAATGACACTTTAAAATTAACTAATATTATTGAGTTAGAGGAAGGGTACTTAGTAGAACTTGAATTTAGCTATGATCAAGTTAAACTTGTTGATTATATGTTAAATAATAAAACAATAATTAGTAAAGAATACAATGATAATATAATTTATAAATTTTATTTGAATAAATATGAATTAAACTTTATACCAGAGTTAGAAAAAGTAGCAACCCATGTATTAGTAAAAGATAAAATATTAATTGAAAAAAAGAATTCTGATTAAGCTTCAGAATTCTTTATTTTTATAATTCCATATATAATTAAACCAATACCTGCTAATGAAATAAGTGCTCCTAATACCATTAACGCTGTTTTACTTAATCCAGTATCTGGAACTTCTACTACTGGAACATTTTTCATAACAATTTCAATTTCTTTATCAAAATTTTCTACTTCAAACGAAATTAAATTATCATTTAATTCATATCCTTCAGGTGCATATACTTCTTTTAAATAATATAAACCTTTATTTTCAAGTTGTATATAATATACTTCATCATTTGAAATCCACTCTTCAATTACTTTTTTATTTTCATCAAGCAATTGTAATTTAGCCCCTGCCAATGTTTTTCCAGTAGATTCATCAACTTTAGTAATTGCAACTAACACACTTTGTTCTTCTGGTATTGTTGAACCACCTGATGTTCCAGATGATGATAATGGTGCAGTTAAATTAACAGAAGCAGAAGTTTGTTTTGTAGTAGTTTCTGTTTTTCTCTTTACACCTATTATTCCTAAAAGTTGAGTGTTATCAGAATATTTAAATCTTTCTACAAATGGTGTAATTGTTATAGTTTCACCAGTTTTGTATGTAGCTGTAATAGAAACATTAAAATTTCTATTAGTATTTTTAATATCTAGTATTGGAATTTTAACATAAATTGTTTTGGCCGAACCATCAAAAGTTAAAGTATTCTGACCATTTAAATATGGAGAAACAATAAGATCTTCATTTGATGTTGTAACATTATAGCTAACAATGTTATCAGTAGGATTTAAATTTATAGTTCCAACATAATAAACTTTTCCAGCTACTGTTTGCTTTTTCATAGTTATATTGGTAGAAGAAACGCCAAGATTCGCTACTGTAGAATTAGTAGTTGTTTCTACACTAATACAATTTTCGTCTGTTATATTTGGATACGGTTCCCAAAACCAAACCTTCTCTTGAAGTTTATAATATTTATCTAATGGCAAATTTTGATATCTAAAAGTTCCATCACTTTCAGGTTTGTCTATATAACCTTCTTTCATAGCATTTAAAACTGCGCAAGCTTGTCCTTTTGTCTCTATAGTATCAACATATTTATATGTTGAACTTGCTGCTATTGTTTTAGATATTTCTAAACAATATACCTGTTTACCAGCAGTATCTTTAAGTTCACAAAAATAATCATGTGGTGTTTTTCCTAAACTTGTAGAATAACCTTCAGATGTACAAGTTGGAAAACGATTTAGTGTAGTAAAGTCTGCTTTAACTTGTCCTATAAAAAACAAAGAAAGTACACATACTATTAAACTAATTAAAACTTTATTAAAATTTTTCATATACATTAACCTCTCTTACTATTTTATACAATATAATTGTAGCACAATACTAAGATATTTGCAAGAAAATTATTATTTATTTACATTTTTATACAAAAAAACAAGGAGTTATTCTCCTTGCATTTGTTTAGCTACTTCTTCTGCAAAATTTTCTTCTCTTTTTTGCATTCCTTCACCTACTTCGAAACGAATCATAGTAGTAATAGTACCACCATTATTCTTAACGAATTCAGCAACTGTTTCTTTATTTTCAGCTTTTACGAAGATTTGATTTTCTAAACATACTTCTTCATAGTATTTTCTAACTTTTCCAACTAAGATATTATCTATTCTGTCAGCTGGTTTACCTTCATTTAATAATTGTTCTCTCATTATTTCTTTTTCTTTATCAAGAACATCTGTAGGAACATCAGTAGATTTTACATAAGCAGGTTTCATAGCAGCAGCATGCATAGCTACATCTTTAGCTACTTCTTGACTAGCATTGTCAACTACAGTAAGCACTGCAATTTTTCCACCCATATGAATATAATCACCAAATGATTCACTATCTTTTTTAGTTACTACTTCTACTCTTCTAAAACTTAATTTTTCTCCAATAGTAGCAGTTCTAGCAACTATTAACTCTTCTACTGTTCCTTCGCTAGTCTCTAATTTTAAAGCTTCTTCTAATGTAGTTACGTCACTATTAATGATTGTTTCAAGTATTTCTGATACCATACCAGTAAATTTTTCATTTTTAGCAACGAAATCAGTTTCAGCATTTACTTCGATAATAACCGCTTTATTATCTCTAGTTAAAATAGCAGCAAGTCCTTCTGCAGCAATTCTATCAGCTTTTTTAGCAGCTTTAGAAATACCTTTTTCTCTTAACCAATCAATTGAAGCATTAATATCTCCGTTATTAGCTTCTAGTGCTTTTTTACAGTCTAACATTCCAGCACCAGTTTTTTCTCTTAATTCTTTTACCATACTAGCAGTAATCATAATTTTTTTCCTCCTTTTTAATAATAAAAGATGATTTTATAATCATCTTTTTAGTTCATTTTATTTTAAAGCTTCTAATAATTCAGCTTTTTTCATTGTAGAATAACCTTTAATTTCTTTTGCCTTAGCTAATTCTCTTAATTCAGCAACTGTTTTTCCAGTTAAATCTTCTTTAACTGTGGCTTTTTTTTCAACAGCTTTAACTTCTTTAGCTTCAACTTTTTCTTCTTTTTTAGCTTCTTCTACTTTTACTTCTTTTTCAAAACTTTTTGATGATTTTTTATTATCAAATGATTTTTTCTTTTTATCAAATGGTCTGTCAGAATTTCTTCTATCTTCTTTTCTTTTTACTGATTCAACTGCTTTTTTCATAATATCAGAACCATTTTCATCAGTTTTTCCACTTACATAATCAGTAATTTTTCCACCATTAGCTTCAAGTATAGCATTATTCATAACACCTATAATTAATTTAACAGCACGAATTGCATCGTCATTTGCAGGTATTACATAATCAACCATATCTGGATCACAGTTAGTATCAACTATACCAAATACTGGGATATTTAATTTTCTAGCTTCACGAATAGCTATTTCCTCTTTAGATGGATCAACGATAATCATAGCTTGTGGTAATTTATCCATAGCACGAATACCGCATAATAATTTATCTAATTTAGCATATTCTTTTTTAAGACCGATAACTTCTTTTTTTGGAAGTAAATCAAAAGTCCCATCTGCTTCCATTCTTTCAATTTGTTCTAATCTTTTAACTCTGTTTCTAATAGTTTTAAAGTTTGTAAGTGTTCCACCTAACCATCTTTCAGTTACATAGTAAGATTCACTTTTGATAGCTTCTTCTTTAGTAGCTTCTTGAGCTTGTTTTCTAGTTCCTACAAAGATAGTTTTTCCACCATTTCTAGCAATTTCAGATAAAGCATTGTACGCTTCTTCTATTTTTTTTGCAGTTTTTTGTAAATCGATAATATAAATATCATCTCTTGAAGTAAAAATGTATTCTTTCATTTTTGGATTCCATCTTTTTGTTTGATGACCAAAATGAACACCAGCTTCTAATAAATTGTTCATAGACACAACTGTCATATTAATTCCTCCCTTTCGTTATATCTTCCATTCATATCAACTTTATACATCACCATTTGGCACTAGACATATAAATCCATGAATGTGTTTAATTAAAAAAGCCATATATATTATAACACATTATATGACTTTTGCAACAATTTTTTTCAATTTTATATAACTCTTCTTATACTTATTATTGGCATCATATACATGCTATCTGTTCTAATACCTAATTCTGGTGTTGAAGCATGTACTATTCTTCCATCACCTATATAAATAGCTGAATGCCCAGCAAATCCGTTATATCCATAAGAAATTATATCTCCTATTTCTATTTCTTCCAACGATACTTCTGTTCCTATAACAACTTGTTGAACAGTAGTACGTGGTAAATTATAACCAAACTTACTATAAACTAATTTAACAAATCCAGAACAATCCGTACCGTTTGTTAAACTATTACCACCTAATACATATGGATTACCAATAAATCTTTTAGCATAACTTACAAGATTATTTCTTAATTCTATTTTGGCTAATCTTTCTTGCTCTAATCTTTCTTGTTCTTCTATGTACTCAAGAATAACTTCCTTATTTGGGTCTGTCTCGTAAAAATCAACAATACCGTTATTTAAAATTACGTCTTCCTTATTCTTTACTTCATATATTTCTACTGATAAATTTTCTTTATGTATTGTTATTGCATTAACTACTTCAATACAATTTATATTTGAAATTGATAATAATAACACTATCGAGAATACAAAAATTCTCTTTAATATATTTTTCACAACAATTCTCCTATACTTCAATTTTGGCGCCTTTTTTTGAGGCACATTGTCGATTATAGCAAATTATGGTAATATTGTCAAATTTAACAAAACTATATGTTTTGTACATAAAATCAACCCTTATTTATAATTTGAACAAAATTTTTAATAAAATAACAAAAAAACTAGAATTTTTTTCTAGTTTTGGACAAAAAATGGTGACCCGTATGGGGTTTAGATAGAGATTTTTACAAACCATTGAAAATAAAGGCCAAACCCCTATAATCCATTGAAAATAAAGGGATTTGTGTTAATGTTTTGCTTAATTTTGTTAATGTTAATTCTATTAAAAAAAACTTACATTTACATCAAACAAGACTAAAACAAGACCAAAATATTTTGATTAATTAAAAAAAGTTAGATTAATTCTAACTTTTTTATTTAAAATATAATTGTTATTTTTGTTTACCTTGAGTCTTATAATATTCATCAATATATTTTTGCGTTTCATCGTTGATTTTTTCATAATTAATATTTAATTACATCTAAAATATCTTCAAATTTTATTTTAGTATTTTCTAATATTATTTCCTTATATATATTATCTATCTTTTTTACATTTCCTATAATTTCACTATAATCAATATTATAGTAATAAGTAATCTTTATTTTATCTCCCTTTTTTAATTCTTTTATCTTTTCATTTAATTCATATTCCATTTCTTCAGATATGCTCTTTTTGGTATTACATTTTTTACAAGCGTTTTCTAATCCTTCTCTAAATCCAGCAATAGCATCAAATGGCATAAATATTCTAGCCCTTTCTTTATTCAGCATTATGACCTCCTAATAACTTATTTCTCTTTATTTGAGTGGCATTATCTGTAAAACTTAATCCCCTAAGTATAGAGTTCTTTCCATATTTATTTTTTATTTCATTCATAGCCATTTCAATTCTTAAATCTTTTTCAGTTATTTCATGAGTGGAAAATAAATCTAATTGTTCTATTAATTTATCTTTTAAATTTCCAAAAGAAATCCCTATTCTTCTTATAGGTACATATTCATTTATTCTAAAATCAAATTCTTGTAATATTTTATTTAATATTATTGTGAAACTACTTGTAGCTTGTTCTAATTTAAAAGTAAACTTTGTAGGTGGTATTTTATCTTTTGTATATCCTATTATTACACAAATAGATGTTGCAAATTTATTTCTATTAACTAAATCCAAAACTAAATTATCTACCATTTCAATTAATATATTTCTAGCATCAGAATAACTATAATCTTTATCTAGTATATGCGAATTTGAAATTGAATTAGATTTTGGTTTATAAGACTTAACATCTTTTATAGTACAAGGTTCTATTCCTTTAGAATGGTCAATTAAAAATTCAGCATTAATACCAAATTCTTTATATAAAATAGATTCTTCGCAATTAGCAATATCACACATATCTTTCAAATGTAAATTATATAATCTATTTTCTATACCCCTACCTATTTGCCAAAAATCAGTTAATGGTGTATGATGCCACAATTGTTCTTTATATAACTCTTCATCTAAATAACCTATATTATCTTTAGAATGCTTTGCTGTAATATCTAAAGCTATTTTTGCAAGATACATATTTGTTCCTATTCCAGCGGCCGCTGTTATTCCCGTTTTTTTATAAACAGCATCAATTAACATTTTAGCGAACTCTTTTGGTGTTTTATTATAATAATTAAGATATGGTGTTGCATCTATAAAACACTCATCTATTGAATAAGCAAACCAGTCATCCTTATTTATATAGTCTAAATAAATACTATTTATATATATTGAATATTCCATATATTTTTTCATTCTAGGTTTTGCTATTATAGGATGAATATTTTTAGGTATCTCCCACATTCTACATCTATTTTTAATACCTCTTTGTTTCATTTTAGGACTTATAGCTAAGCATATCGCTCCATCTCCTCTTGATGGATCAGCAACCACTAAATCTGTTTTGAATGGGTCTAATCTTCTCTCAACACACTCTACAGATGCAAAAAATGTTTTTAAATCAATACAAATATATATCTTATTCATCCTATCACCATAAAAATTATAACACGAATATTCGTTCGTGTCTAGCGTTAAAATAAATTTCACTAAAATAGTGAATTTTATTATTTTTTTATAACTAAAGAAAAACTTATTTTTGTTTCTATGAATGAATAATTTGCATATATGTCTATTGTATATCTTCCTTTTCCTTTTATATACGGAGTTATATCATTTATAAACTCTCCATCATACATTTTCTTACCTCTATTTAGATGTATATGTCATTTTTATTATATCAAATAACTACTTCAAAATGAAGTAGTTATTTTTTACTCTATTACTAATGTGTTTAATAAATCTTTTATCATTTCATTTGTAAAATATTTTGAATTATTAAATGTTAAAGTATATCTCATATCATCTTTTAAAATATTACATTCTACTATATATGCTGGTTCAAAATTGTGATTTACACAGTATCCATCATAATCTCCGTTAATTAGTGTTATTCCATCAATCCTAGTATATTCTGTCCTAACTAAAGAATGTATATCATAAAATTTTTTCATATCTTTAACACTATCAAAAATACTATTCTTATCATTTTTTGTTTTATCAAGAAATTTAAATAATTCAATATCATTTGTTATATTATTTTCTTCATAGAATTCTGTTAAAACTGAACTTTGATTTACTCTTTCATCACTAGATAACATCTCTCCTGTTCCATTGATTTGCATTACTGTATCGCCTCTACCTATTGCAATTGCACCAACATCACTCAATTTATACCAAATAAAATCTTCTTTTGGTTTTATAGTCATATCATCAGAAGAGGAAAATACTTCCCAATTTTTAAAGTCATTTCTAATTTTCATGTTTTTGAATACCAAATAATCTTCTTCTGGTAACTTAGTTGTTTTTATTGTAATTGTTTCATCCTTAATAACAAAATTATCTTTTGACTTTTCAAAATCGTGTATATGACTTAAATCATAGTAATTTGCATAATAAATCTTATAACCTAAATATCCCCCAATTAACACTAATAGTATTATAGCTACTATTATTATCCATAACTTTTTTTTCATAAGCACACTCCTCTAATATAAATATATCACAACTTAATATAATAAACTTAAAAAGTTATCCTATCAAAGAAAAATTTACATTTTTTTACATTTTTATGCTATAATTATTATAACAAAAAGGTGATGATATGGATAATAGTAGTTTTAGATTTAAACCTAATAAATCAGAAATAGAAAAAGAAAAGAAAAAAATATTGTTAGAAATTAATAAGGAAAAAGCTGAAATTAATTCGAATAATAAAAAAAATATAATAATAATTTTTGTAATAATTATATTTTTGTTTATTACAATAAAAATATGTTTTGGTACAATAAATATATATAATATTTTTGGTTATCCAGCAAATAAGGCAAGATTTTATGAAGTAACAGTAAACAATAATAAAACTTCTGTAGAATATGTATTAATTCAAAAAATCCCTATAATACCATTCTTAGTAAATTTTAATAGTAAATATGCAGGTGCAAATATTATTGAAAAAAATAAAGGGTTTGAAGTCTATGCTGATGATTCAAAAGAATATTTAATTAATATAAATTCATATAGTTGTTATTCTGGAGAATATCAAATTGAATGTAAAAACATAAATCAAAATATGAAGAAAAACAATGATACAAAATATACTAATTTAGAAATTGTTAGAGTAAATAATCCTTATGAAAAAATATATAATGGTAAATACATCTCCAATATAACACCATATATACAAAAGAAAGGTATGTATTATATTGGAATTACTGCTAAATATAATTTAGTAGAAACAAAAATATTTTTCTATTTTATAAACGAAAAAAACTAATTTAATCAATTAGTTTTTTTATTTTTTTAATTTAATATGTTTCCGTAACTTGCAACTTCCACACCCCTCATACCATCATAGTATGAAGATACAGAACTAGCAAAATTTAATACTCCACCCATTCCATTTTCTGAGAAAGTATAATTCTTAGATTGAGATAAAGAAACATTAGAAGTGGCATGTTGATATGTTCCATGAACAACAAATGGTTCAGCATCTGTTATCAATGTAACGGTTAAAGAATTTTCTAGAGAAGAAGTTACAGAATCATCTATATTCATAGAAATTCCAATTCCTCCTCCACCTGCTCCCCATCCAGTAGAGATTTTTGTATTATCAGAACTTTGAGTATATCTGTGATATGCACCATCATATTTTTGATAACCACTTAAAGTTCCACCGCTCATTCTAACGTAATAACTTGTTGCCTCTGCTCCTACAGCCAAAACATCATATGATTTTACTGATGGAATAGATAACCAAGTATTTGTCAATGTTATTACTCTATGAGTAACATAACCAGATGGTACGACTGTTAAAGTTATTCTTTTCATTGAAGTACTATATGATGCAGAAGCACGAGTTTGTGGACTATTCTTTTTCTCTTTTAAGAAATTTTGAGCTTCTTCTTCAGTTACTTCCTTTTCTATTCTTGATACTATGTTACCACGAAGATCATAAATATCATCTACTCTAACATATTTTGTATCTTCTGTTTTTACTAGATTCTCATTATCTTTTACAAGATTAATTTGTTCTACTGTCATAGTAGCTATTGTATCTTCACTAAAAACCTTAATAAGATTATTATATTGTTGTTCTGTTAATTCAGCTCCATTTAAATTTGTATAATATGGAGTAATTTCATCTGCTGATACCATGAAAGGCATCAAAAACAATGTTGTAAAAATCGCTAAAAATATTTTTTTCATTTTTTTCCTCCTATTCTATTTTTAACTTTTTAATTATTAGAATTTAACCCTTTTTTTATCACCTCTCATTCCAACATTATTTCATATTACTTTCTTCATTATAATTATAAAGAATTTTTATAATAATTTAAATATCAATTGTACTAAATATAATAGTTAATGTTTGAAACAAAAATATAGTATTCAAAAACTAAAAAATATTTTTTTAATACAAAAAAAATAGATTTTCATACAATCTATTTTTTAGTCCTTCTTTTCAGCTATAAAATTTATGTTGGTTTTTTCAATTATTTTCTCAAAAACATCTACACCATAATTTACTAAATTGGCTTCATAATCTTGAATGGTTCTTTCTTTTTTATCAATTAAATCGCCAAACTCTTTTTGAGTAAGTCCAGTCCACTCTCTAATAATTCTTATAAAGTCGCCTTTATTATAATCTTTTAAATTAACTCTCATACATAACTCCTAACTATACATTTACATTATATTTTAAAAATTATGTAATTTGTTAAAACCCACGACCACATCGTGTGTTATAATAGTTATGTATGATAGAAAGGAGTTAAAATTATGTTCTTAAAAAATAATGATTTACTAAAGGAAATGGATTTTATTAAAAGATGTAAACCTCATTCTAAACAAATTGAAGACTATATTGAATCATTTATAGCACCTGATCTAATTGCATTTTATATAGCAAGTGGTTTTTATTCATCTTCAATATACGAGCAAAAACTTGATACATTAATAACAACAGGTTTAGAATTTTTAAATACTTCTATAAATAACAACGAAATATTAATTGACAATATAAAAAAAATACTAAAAATTAAATATAACTTATCTATATTAGAAGTAAATCCTTTAATTTTAGAAACATATTATAAATAAAAAAAGGTAGATTAGATAACTTACCTGTACTAGCATAAGTTAAATACTGCTCTCTACCTATATTTATATTATCAAAAAAAATTAAAAGAAACAATTACCATAATTAAAATTTGTATCAGTTGTTAATTTTATAACATAAAACCAAATAAACAGAAAATTATTTTCTTTAATTTTATTTTTATGCATTAATTTTAATATTATGTACATTAATTATTTATAAATATTATTAATAATATTATAATAAAGAATTAAACAATATAAAATTAGAAATCTTACTTTTCTTCAAAGAATTTGCCTACTTCTACATCCAACACTACAGATATTTTATGTAACATAGGAATTGATATACTATCACTACAATTTTCCGCTTCTATTCTTCTTAGATAATCAGAAGATGTTCCTATAGCCTCAGCTAAATCCATTAACCTTACATCTTTTTCATTTCTATATTTTTTAATATTTTTACAAATTACACTTTTAATATTCTCGTTAAACTTATATTCTTTCATATACACCACCTATATAAATTATCACATTATTTAAAGCAAAAAGAAGTTAACAAAACACTCACGCTTATGTTATAATTTTGTTGATGAAAGGTTGATTTTATGCAAGTAAATAATAAATTAATAGAATTACAAATGCATCATTATATTAAAGTCCAATTAATTAATATCGAATTTTATGAAAAAAAACGAGATAGGATTGAAAAACTAAAACAGTTAGAACTTAAAAACGAACCTTCTACCCTATTTAAAAACAAACATCACGAATGGAAAAAAAAGATAGAATCATATAATAAAGAATTGGAAGAAATAAATTTATTAAGTTTAAAAGAAAAACAAGAATTAGAAGAATTAATTGAATCATTAAAAAACTAGTAAAACACTAGTTTTTTTAATAATTACCATTTTCATATTTTGGTGTATCTGTTATAGTACAAGAATACTTATTAGGATTTCCAGATATGTATCCAAATCCTTTCATATCTGTTTTTATTTTAAAATGATAATTTCCCATATCCTCATGTATTAAATATGAAAGACCATTATATTTTTGTGGGTTTAATTTAATTAAAACATCTGAAGTATTATTTGCTCTATAATATTTATTAGTTTTATATACTGTCCAAGAATTAACTTCTGGTTTTAAATTAAGGTACTTTTTATTTCCTGGATTAGTTATATCACTTTCAGCTACCCAACCTAAACTATCAATATGATATGGTTTAACACCTTTAGAATTAACTATAGTAATTTTACCTTTGTAATTTGTTTTTTTTGCTCCTCTTCCATTTCCAGCACTATCTCTATATAAATATCCGTTTAATACAATAGAATCACCTTTATTATATTTTAATTTAGATATATTAGTAGCTGGTTTTTCATATGTATAAGAACTAGTTTTTACCCAATTATAACCACCAGTATTTTTAATTTTGCAACTCTCTAATATAAATAATGCTTTTGTTATGTCATATTGATTATTTATACACCAATTTCCATAACTATTTTCATACCATCCATTACCTGTATATTTCCCTTTACCACAAGCAAGATGAATATGGTTTCCAGTAGCATACCCAGTAGTTCCTTCTTGATAAAATATTTGACCTTGTTTGATAGTTTGTCCTACTTTTAAATCTGTTGTATCATTATCATGCATAAGAACTACTGTCATATAGTCTTCAGTTCCATCTGCATACTTAACTTTATTTAAACTTTCTAACCAAACAACATAGCCTTTATAAATTCTTTTAATAACCCCAGTAAAAGGTGCTTTGATGCTTTCTATACCTCCATCTTTTCCAGCGATGTCTATTGCTAATGTACCCTTGTGTGAAAAACTATTATTCATTCCTTGAGTTACATTTAAAGTTTCCATTCCAAATATCGCTTTTTCCATTTTACCACTTTCTTCCTTTTAAAAATTATTTTGATCCGTTGGATTATTAACACCAGCAAATACATTTATAATTACTGTTATTGAATAAACAATTTTATCCATAGTTCCTTGAAATTCAGGAACTAAAGTAACTATTAAACTAGCTACAATAGATACTAATTGTGCTATTACTACTGGGCTTTTTAATCTTTTTAATATTTCTTTCATTATTTCACCTCTATTTTTTCTTCTATATATAATTCATTCATCATTTCTTCTGTAAATGTGTCAGGTACAAATATAGTTGTTGAATAATATGGAAAGTGTTCTTCCCCTGTTTCTTTATCTATAAAATATATATCATCAACACTTCTTATCTGTTTACCTTCATCAGATATTATCATTTTAGGTTTAGTATAAGTAAATAATTTCATTAACTCACCACCCATCCCTTATTTGTTATTGAGTTCAATTCATTGGCATTTAATTTTAAGATGTTTTCGGCACCAATTACAAATTGCTGTGTATATAATGAGCCACCGTTTGCTACATCATAAGTTAAATTTAAATCATATAAACCATTTATTACACTCATTAAACTTTCATATGATAACTTTGGTGAACCACTTAAATCCATTTTATAATAGGAGTAATTGTTTTCATTTTGTACAAATGCTTTTCCTAAATTTGTACCAAATTTTAAGTTTTCTAAGTTAGGACATCTTAGCATCATATAATATATCTTTGGCAAGTTGCTAAAATCAAAACTACTCATATTTAAATTTTTTAAATTCCTACAATTACTAAAAATATTTGCAATTTCTGTTACCTTACTTATATTAAAGTTTTTTAAATCTAATGATTCTAGTGTTGTCATATTATAAAACATGCTATTTATATGTGTCGCATTTGATGTATCAAAACTACTAACATCTATTTCTTTTAAATTATAACAATTACCAAACATGTTTGAAAAATCTTTGCCTTTGCTAGTATTTAAATTTTTTAGATTTAATTTTTTTAATGCACCGCAATTATAAAACATGTTACTAAAGGAAGTACATTGACTAGTATCAAAGTTACTTAAATCAACTTCAGTTAAAAGATTTCCAGAATGATAAAACATATAATAACAACTTGTAACATTTTTACATAAAGCTAATAATTCGTATAAACAATTTAGTCTTTCTCCACTTGCAAACAAATAATAGCAACTATTTATTTCAAATTTATCTATAAGTGTACTTACATCAGGAAGTTGATTTATTGTATTATTAATATCTTCAAGAGATGAATTATTTTCGGTTAATCTTTCATTATAATTTTGTAATCTTTCTTTGTTCATATTTTACCCCCTAACTTACCGTCCAGCCTTTATTAATTACTATATTCAGTTCTTCACTTGTTAATTTGGCAATATTTTTGGCTCCGATTATTAATTTTTGTGTATATAAAGTACCACCATTTGCTACATCGTATGTTAAATTTAAGTCATATAATTTATTTATAACATCCATTAAACTTTCGTAGGTTAAGTCATTTGAATAATGTAAATCTATTTGATAACTACTACTATTGTTTGATTTTTTAGTAAAACCTTTTCCTAAATTATTCATGAAAATTAAATCCTCTAAATCTCCAATATAATAAAAAGCATTATAAATATCATTTACTTTACTCGCATCCCAAGTACCTAGATTTATACTTCTCAAAGTGGAAGTGGTGTAATAAAATAATTCTCTCATTGAAGTCACATTGCTTGTATCAAAATTGCTTAAATCAAACTCTTTAAACCCTGTTTGTTTAAATATTCCGTCAAGTTTTGTAACTTTGCTCGTATTAAATTTTTCTAATCCTATTATTTTTCCTAAATTATAACAACTATAAAACATATTAGTCATATCTGTCACATTACTTGTGTCAAAATTACTTAAATCTATCTGATAAGAAATTTTTCTTGCGCCGTTATAAAACATGTGGCTACAACTTGTAACATTTTCACATAAGTCAAGAAGCTCATTTATATTACTAAGTCTTCCGCCATTATAAAACAAATAAGAAGCATCATTTATTTTAAAACTACTTACTTTTGCTAATCCATCAACACCAAATATATTGACACCACTTTTAATATTTTCAGGTATTAAATCTTCATCTCCTGCTACATTTACTTTGTTATATATTCCCTCAATAGTTTGTTGCTCAGTTGTTGGAGTTACATTTAATTCTTTTGGTTCTATAAGACCTTTTCCTCTTAAAGTTTCTAAAATGTCATTAATCTCTAATTTTTGATTATTTATTTCTTCGTTATAAACATTTAATTCATTATCTAAATTTTCTATAGCATCTAAAATTATCTCAACTTCATTTAAACCAGAAAAATCATCTTCGCATTTAATGGTATAAATACCATTTTTATTTAGTGTCAATTTTTTATCTTGCAAATTTATTGCATTTACTTTTACATTGTTATAACCATATTTATTAGATACAAAATTTTGGTCTATGCCCTTAGGAATAACAATTAAATTTTCTAATTCTGGATATTCTTTGATAGCATCAATTTCTAAACTACCAATATTAATTTCTTCATCTATAATTAGATTCCCAATATTAATTTCCATTTAAATCACCTTCAAAAATTGTTGTTTCTTCAGTTAATTTGAACTTATACAATTTAGTTTTTTTAAAACCAGAGTTCAATGTAATTTCAATATCAAAATAATATTCTTTATAATCTAATTTTTCAGTATCTATAGGAAGAAATACCACATGGCAAAACCCTTCATTATCAATACTCATATCTTCTAAAGTTTTTTGAAATAAAACTGGTGATTCTTTGGTTGGGAAAACTCTTGATGTAATATATATACTTTTAATATCTTCTATTTTAATAGGTGAACCATCTGCATATGTTATTTGAGTTTTAAAAGCAAATGTATCACCTCTTGTGAATTCAATCATATTTTCACCTCTTTCAATAAAATAAGAGAGAATTATATTAATAACTCTCCCTTCCATATTTATTTAATTATTAGAGCCATAAAAGCTCCTACTAATGCTCCTACTATACCTATAATAATTGTATTTTTAATATTAAATAATAATTTATTAGGTTCTTTGTGATGATATTCTTCCATATTAGATTTTATTTGAGAAATATCAGAATTCATATTATTCATTTTTTCTGCCATTACTTTAACACTCGTTGCTAATTCATATATTGTTTTTACAACTGGTTCTAAATTATCTATTCTTTTGTGAGCAGATTTTACACTTCCATTTAATTCGCCCAATTCTTTTTCTATATTTAACATTGTCTTTTCCATCATACTCACCTACTTTCTTATGCTATTCTTTTCCAAACATATACGGCTAAATATGGTGGCATATTTTCATGGGCAGTACCACTACCAGTATTATTAACTGTATGGGTATGAGCTCCAGAACTATCCATAGATGGAGGAACATTAGAACCATCACCAGTATATCTAATATGAGATACAGCTTTATAAGTATCATCTTTAATACCGTATGTATGTAGGTAACCTGTAAATTTATGAGTATGCGCTCCACTTGAAGAAATTGAGTGATTATGCGATGGTAACTCTGCTGTTTTTAGTGCAACAGTAGCTTTACCACCTGTTGAACCGGCACTATATGTAGAACCACTAGCCAATAAAAATTTGTCTTTTATTTGCTCCCAAGTTCCTCCAAACAAAGTTGATGGATTAGTTGAATTAACACTCAAATAAATAGAACCAACAGGATAAGCATCTGCTCCACCTATTTTTTTACCACCTACTTGAAGTAATCCACCTACACTTTCATCATATTTTCCCATTATACCTACACCATTTTTAGCATAGGCAATATGTGGTACTCCTGAACCTAAATTTACAGTATAAGTAATATTTGAGAGTTCATCTTCCACATATACTTCTATATTATAGGAATTATTAATATCAAAACCTACACTTGGAATATCACCAGAAATTAAACTATTAAATTTAAATGTTCCATTTTCAAGAATGTCGAGATTTATATTTATATAATCAGACCACTTATCTTCATTTTCTCCAGCTATTTTATATCTATATTTAGATTGTTTAATTCTATTAGTAACTCCTCTTTCTTCAATAAATATATATTTATAAGCTGAAGATGTTGTATCAATATCAGTAACTATTCCAAAATCATCTGGTAACTTATATTCAGTTAGATTTGTTATGGAATCAAAATTAGGATCATTACTATATATATAATTATCTATTACTTGTACATATTGATAATCCAATCCACTTGTTCTATAAAATAAACCAGACAACATATAACCAGTTAATTTGCCTTGTGATGAATCATAACAAGATACAAATTGAATATCATCTACTCTACCATATTCATCAAATAAAAGTTCATCTCCTAAGTTATTAGGAAAGTTACAATAAATTGTTTTACCACTTAAATCATCACCGATTTGTATATTCCTTAAAGTTTTACCAAAAGTTACAACATCTACCTTACCAGAAAAATTTAATGTTACACTTTCAGACACACCATTTTGTCTTTGAACTACTATACTATCTTTTGTCAAAGGATTATATGGAATTACATTGTATGCATGTTTTGTTTTAGAAGTTGTATTTCCACGACTATCTATAGCATAAACAGTAAAATCTCCATTACTTACTTTATTTGAAACTATTTCCACATCATCTGTATCGCTATAACTTGCATCTATAGAATTAAACCTATATTTAACCATTGATGATTCTTTTTTTGCGATAGCTTTGTTTGAGTTTGAAATAGTTGCTTTTACATTTGAATACCCTAAAATAACACTTTGATTATTTTTTGTTAGATCAACAGTTTTTTCATTTATATCTTTAAATTCAAAATCATTAAAATCAGGATTTGCATTTACAATTCTAAAAGTTTTTTCCAACCTTGAATAATATGTATTACTACCAATTTCTGTTCTTACATAAAAGAACACCTTTCTTTCATTTGTTGTAGTAGCTTTTCTTAATACATTTCTTTCGCTTTCTGTTAAATTAAATGTATAACTTAAAGTTCCAGTTTTATTAATATTCCTATATTTAATATCATCAGCCGAACCAGTTAAAGAAATACATGCCTGTAAAGAACCGACTGAATTACCAGCTTTATTTTCGTATGTTATGGTTGGATTTTCCTCATCATTAAAATCTTGTGCTGTTAAAATATCTGCTTGTCTTGGTATTGTAGGTAAAGATACATCAACATACCTTGTATAAGCACTACCAAAAACACAAGCATTAAAAGTAAGCGTTGTACTCCATTTACCATCAGCATTATGATTTTGAGTCCAACTTCCACTTGCTATTACTTTTTCATATCTATTTACATCGCCCTCTTTATACGAACCACTTGCTCTAGCAGTAGAACCATCATAAATACTGTATGTTTTAGAATAATTATAATAATAAGTTGCCCAATCTTTATCAGGGGTAGCAATCGCTCTAAACTCCCAATATATTGTATGTCTATTATTTGGAGTGTCTGTATCACTTCTTTTTAAATAAAATCTAGTATTACCATGTACATTACTACCACCAACATTATTATAAGTAGCTTCGGCAACTCTTTGCCATGAAGTAGTTAATTCCATTTACTCACCCCTAACCTATAAAAGAATCCCATACTTGGTTTTCAACCCTTTGTCTTAAAATACCAACTATTGTAGCTTCATTTTTTATTGTAGCTTCATTAGTTGTCATACCTTTATCGGTAAATTCAGTCAATGTTTCTGTTCCAGTTTTATTTAAAGTTTTTATACCGTTTGCATTTGCTTTAAATTGAACTTCCATCTCTGAAGAAGTGATTGTTATACCTTTTGAGATATTAACAGTATCGGTTGTTGTTTCGTTTTGATTTTGTGTCCATACTACCTTTTCAGTACCCTTATTTACCATTAAATCCCAAACTTCTAAAGAATCATCAGTATCACTTATAAAACTAACTTTAATATTATTTGCACGAACCTCTAAAGGATTTATTATATAAATTCCATCATCATCAGTTTTTCCAGTAAAAAATTCAGTATCATATTTTTCTGTTAATTCATATTCAACATCATTTATAACAACCTTTACAGTAGCCAAATCTAATAATTTTTTATATTTAAATGAAACAGTATAATCACCATTAGAAACCTCCACATCTTGTTCAAATATACCTTTTTGTATTAACATTACATTTTTTGAACTAGATTTATTGTCTTGTTTTCTTTCAACATTTCCAATCCAAAATTCATAAGGATTTTGTTCCTTATCTGAATTATCATTTTTATACCATAATCCAGTATTTCTAAATATATTATTACCTCCACTCTTAATAAAAGTGTTTGTAATTCCTGTTTCAGCTTCTTGAATTAATTTATTTGTTTCTTCTTTTGTATAAATATTTCCTGCTAAATCACTAACTTGTTTTATATTAGTTGTTATAGATTCAATTATTCCTTCTTGTTTATTTACTTTTATTTGTGTATCTCTTAGTAATTGTCCTAAAGAAATATCTTGTTTTTGATTTATTTCTTCTTTTGTTAAAATAGGACTCTCTAAAGTACTTTCAAAAGTACCATCATATTTAAAATTATGTTTAAGTATATAAGTATCAAAATAATTAGTGTCATCTATATAAACTCTAATTTTATCTCCTATGTTTAAAAATGGTTTTCCATAATAAGAAATTAATTTACATTCTACATATTTAAATCCTAAAACTTTGTTAAAAATATTTTCTATTGCAATTTCTCTTAATTCACTATTATATAAAACATAATCATCATTAATAACTATAGAATTTTCACCATATAAATCTATACTCTCATCATTAGATTTTGATACATTTTCATCATTTATTTGACTATTTTTTAGAACCAAATTATTAACAGGTCCAAACCCTAATTTTCCACCTTCTAAAGTTGAATAATCAGTAGGATAAAAAGTATATTTTGGTTCTGATTCATAATCAAACCATGCCAATTCAATTTGATTAGATAAAGAATCAATTTTTATATAAGAACAAGATACATTTGCTAAACTTTGTAGCACTATTCTATTTGTTTCATTATTTGTAAACGGATTATTTGACAATGGGATATCACTATTTAAAAATTCTTCACTTTTTGGAATCAAATCCAATTGTTGACAAACATCTAAATACAAATCTTTTAATGTAACAGGTGTATTCTCAAAATCGAGATAACAATTATATTTATTGTCTATAGTATTTATTATTTTTTGATAAGCTGTAAATTCAACTTTATTTTGTGTTTTTAAATCATTTGGATGTTCAATAATGAAGTTACCTAAATCTATATATTCAGTTGTGTTATTATCAAACATTATTCCAACACTAGCATTAATTTCTTTTTGAAGTAACAAATTAATATCTTCTATATTGATTAACTCTCCTGATAATTTTGATATATAAATACTACCTATAATATTTCCATCTACAAAACAACCAGAATCTATAGAAAAAGATTTCAAATTATTTTTCTCACTATAAGATAAATTGCTTTCACTTATATTTAAATAACCTAATCTATTATGATTTGCTCCTCGTTTACATTCATTTATAAATTCATTAGTAATCATATTTCACCTACAATTCTATGATTGCTTGAGAAATTGGATTATATAATTCTACAAGTTGTCCATCAATTATATAAGAAAGCATAGATTGAGCTGTCCTATCACCTCTATAACATTGAATCGTTTTCCATTTCTTATCAAAAGGGTTTAAAAACTCTACTTCTATTGGAGAAGGTCTTTTTCTTATCTCAGTAAAAAAGTCTACAAGTTCATCTTCTGTTAATGGTCTTGTTACCAAATCTAATCTATATTTTGTATTAATAACATTTAAAATCATATCACCATTAGCATTTGTAACATCTCTACCACTATTTTTAGATACATCATACTCACTAATGGAACTTTGATTTGATAAATATTTAGTTATATCAACTCCATTTAATTTAACTTTAGTTAACTTTAAAGATGGTCCAGATAATACATATCTATAACCATTATTTACAAATTCTTTTATCATGATTTCACCATCTTTCATTTTCCCTTATGAAAGAAGTGCTACTTTAATATGGTATATTTATTGGACAAACACCAGTTTGTCTAGTAGTTTGATTTATTCTATCTACAACTACGCCTTCATCTGAGTGAACGTGAACATCTATTTGATTTGTATGATTAGCATATTGAGCCATTACTTGACTCATACCTTGCATTACAGCTTGCTTTATACCTTCTGTTATTTGCATATTGTTAGCAACCACACTTTTACCATTATCAAATTTTCCCATTATTTCACCATGATTAGCTCTAAACCAACCATCTTCTGGGAATCCACCATTTGCATAAGCATTTATTTTTATATATCCATATTTATCTTCTTTTTTTCCAGATGTTATATCTGTAGAAATTTCTTGTTTTATCTGAATCTTTTTATTCATAGCTGAAATGAAACTATTTTGCCAAGCTGTTCCAGCTACTTTTCCTGAATATTTAAAATTTTCTTCATCTATATCTACATTTATGTTTAATGCATCAATTCCTTTTTGAAGTTCCTCAGAAATTGAGTAACCTTTAGCATACATTTTATCTACTATTTCTTCTTGGATATCTTGTGGTAACAATTTAAATTTATTCATAAATTCTTCTTCACTATTTTGAGCAAGTTTTCCCCAAGCATCAACCATATCAGAATTTATATCTTTTACTTCTTTTACTAATAATGTTAAATTAATTTGATTTAACATAAGTAAATTTTCATATCTTAATTTTTCTCTTTGATACTCTTCAGCATTATAATTTGATTTATTTTTTTCTAGTTCATCTAAATTATCTTTTTGCAAGTTGATTTCATCCATATAATATCTTTTCTTTTCTTGATTAGATGCATAATATAGTTCTTCTTCTTTTTCTATATATTCAATTAAATCATCCAAATTATTATCTAAAGATAACTCATATGCTGTTGTATATGTTTCTATAGCTTTTTGATTTTTATAATATATTTCTCTTTGCTTTTCAAGTTTTTCGTTTGCCTCATCCAACTCTTGACCAGCATAATATAAAGCTCCCATAGCATCCGCTGTTGCTCCAGAAAAATCTCCTAAAGAAGAAATTGCACTAGCCAATCCACTTTTTGATAAATTCTTTAATTCCTTTTCAGTTTTTCCTGTTACTTTTATAGCTTCTTTTAATGCATTATTATATTTTTCTTGTTTTTGTTTTTGAGTTTCAACTGCTTTATTATAAGTATTAGTAACTTCAGTTTTTGTTTTGATTGCATTAGTATATTCTTCCTCATATGTTTCTAATAATATCTGTGCTTTTTTTTGTGTTATTACATCTTTAATTGATTGTTCTAAATCTTTATATTTTTGAACTTGACCATTAACAATATCGATTTCAATTCCCAGTGCATTGCTAAGCGTTGTTGTTATAAATTTTGCTCTATCTTCATAACCTGTTTTAATTTTTCCATTTGCATCAACAATTCTTGTTAATTCTTCATACAAATCTTCATAATATGAAAATTCACTATTTGATTCACTAATTATTTTTCGCCTTGTTTCTTCAAGTTGTTTATATTGTTCTGACATAGTTTCTATTGAATTGTATAAGTTTTGAGTTTCTTTATCAATTGTTCCAGATGCTCCAACAATAGCTGTAACAAAACTACTTAATAAACCTATTGCTCCACCTATCGCTGTTCCAAGAGGTCCAAAAATTGAACCTATAGTGGCAAAACCACCTATTGTAGATAAAGAACCCATTATTCCTTCTAATACATTTGTTACATTTGGTCCCTCACTAGCTATATCTTTCATAGCATCATGTACCATATATAAACCAGATACACTCATTCCTATACCCATTAAAGCAGTTTTTGCTTTGTTTATGTTTGTATGCCATTTATTAACACTTCCATCAGCATTTAAAACAACATTCTTATGTTTTTCTAATGTTTTATTATATTCTTTCAAATTACCATTAGAATCTAAAATATAATTATTAGTACCTTTTAATTGTTTGCCAAAAGTTTGAATTAAATTAGCTCCTGTTTTAATTTTAGTTGTAAATGTTTTCCAAACATTAATTAATGGAGTTAATATCGTTTTTACGGTTTTAAATAATAAAAATGTTTCTAATAATTTTGCTAAGATAGTTTGTGCTTTTTTATTAGAAGCTATATATTTAAATAAATCTCTTAATTTTTCAAATATAGTTACTAAAACTTTCCCAAATGCTCCACTATCAAAATCTCTTTTTAAAACTTCAAAAACACCTTTAATAGCATCTTTTCCATATATTACAATATCTTTTAAAGCATATAATAATTTGCCCATAGTTGAATTAGTATTATCTAATTTCCAACTTACTTTTCCTGTTAGAGGATCGATTTCTTTTATAAATCCTAACCAACCCATCATTTTTTCATATATTTCAGTGGCTTTCATTTTTACTTTATCCATACCATTGTCATACCCATAAATAGCATCTAACAATCTTTGGTCTATACCACCATTTAAGGAATAATCATTATTTTTATCTTTGTTTTCGTTTATATTATTTATTTGGTCAAATCCTAATGTTTGTCTTTTTAATTCTTTTACACTATCTGTAGCATCAGATATAGAATCATCTAAATCTACAAAAGCATCTTCTGAACTTGCTATACCAGAGTTAAAATCTGATAATTCAATTCCTAATAAGTTTGCTAAGACATTACATATTTCTCTAACTACTAATAAGAAAGCATTTGCATAAGGTAAAACTTTAGAAAAAGTACCCATAAATAAACTTGTTAATGCTACTTTGGCTTCAACTAATAAATTAGAAAATATTTTCATTTGATTAGATGGAGATTCTATTGTGTCAGCATAATCTCCCATAGCTACTTTAGCTTGTTTTAATGCCGCTAAATATCTTAATATTTCTTTTTCTCCTTGAGATAAATCTTTTACACTTCTATCATTAATACCTAAACTTTCAAGTAAAGGTTGCATTGTTGATTGAGTAACATCTATACCATATGCTCTTAATGGTTTTGTTTGACCAGCATATACACCAGCTCTTAGTGCCTCAGCAACATCACTTTCCTTTTTGTTGTATAAGGATGCTAAGTCATAAGTAAACTTAGTCATAGTTTCAGACATTACACTTGCATACTCTTTAGGTATACTTGCATTTTCTCCCATTGATTGAAATAATGCTTGATATTTTAAGGTGTCAGTTAAATTAGTTCCAAAAGCATAATTTAATTTGTTTTGAAATTGTATTGCCTCTTTACCTAATTTAGAAAATGTTTTGACACCATTTTTTTCCATATTATCAAATACAACATTAAATAAGTTTAATTGTTCAGTTCTATCAGTTGCTTCAGTCATCCAAGTTAAAAATGTTGTCGCTAATTTTCTAACTCCATAAAATAATCCAGTTAATGATATTGCTGAAGTTAATTTAGAAAACATTTTTGAAGTATTATTAGTTGCATCTCCAAGTTTTCTCATATTAAAAGTTGTATTTTGTAATGTCCCATCTTTTCCAATTCTATATAAAGTTGTATATACTTTTTGACCTTTTTTATTTACAGATGTTAAAGTTTTATTTACTAAATTACCATTAGCATCTACTTTTGTAGAGATTTTTTGAATACTCGATCCAGTTAAATTTAGTGTACTTAGTAATTTATTAAAACCACTTACAGCTTCTTCTGCACTTGATTTTAATTTAACCTCTAAAGACTGACTTTCATTCATATTTTACTCACCACCTTTTATTAGTTTTTGGTAGTGCTACTTTTATCTTTGCCCTTTATTGCCTGAACTTGTAAAACTCTATTTTTAATTTTTATAGCTAACAAGTCCTGTTCTTTTTTATTTACATCTACATTTTCTTCACCTATCAAACCATAAGGTTTTTTTGAATATTCTATTTTTTGTTTATTAAAACAATTATTAATTGCAACTTGCATGGCTTCACAAATATATGCTCCTTGCAACCAGGAATTATAATTATTTATTTCTTGCATTGATTTTATTCTTTCAAAAAAAGAAAAACGGTATGCCCAGAACAAGTCAGGGCTATCCTCCCAAAACTCTTTCACAGACATACCGTATGTAATTGCCATAGGCAACAAATCATAAAACCAATCTGTTAAGTTTTTAAATTTTTTGCCTTCTTGATTTTCACTTAAATTTCTATTATTTCTAGTGTTTCGTTCATCTTCGATTCTGTATCGGCTAGGGCATTCATAAAAGCTGAATATTCTTCTATAGCAAATTTAATGACATTTGCAACACTATGTTCTTTTTCATAACTTTCCAATAATTTAATTGCTAAATTAGGATTTACATCACTATGATTTTTAATAAACAAGCTAGTCCATAATAAATCATAATAAGTTAGTGGTTTATTTTCAAAATCTACTATAGAAAACCCATTTGACTCTAACCACTTAATAGAGTTTCTATTCATCTCTAAATTATAAGTTTTATCATTTATTTTTAATTTTAATTGTTTCATCGTTTTTCCCTCTTTCATTTATTAATTAGTTGCTATTTTAGTTGAAACTTCACTTGAAGTTAAATATGTTGGAGCAACACTTGGAACTGTATGTAAAGTACATTCTATTGCACTACCAACAGATACTTCATTAATCCAAGTTTGTAATGTTCCTTTATATTCAACACCAGTTCCATCAGGTAACTTAATTAAAATATCTTTTGTTGAATTATCACAAACTTCTTGAACATTTGATAAATTAGATTCTGTATAGTTATATGTGAAATCCATATCTCCAGTATCAGGTCTATCTGCTACATATACTTTAGTCGGATCACTAGATGTTGTTATTTCAACTGTTCCACCAGCTTGTCCTGTTGCAGGCATACCTTTAACAGCAACTAAAATCGCTTTTGAATAAGTTTGTTCAGTTGTTTCTTTAACTCTTAATTCAATTCCTAAATCAATATATCCATTCATTTTATTCACCTCTCATTGTAATTCCCTTACAATTTGAGTGCTACTATAAAGGATAAATAACTAATTTATCAATTCCATATTTTGTATCTAATTTACCACTAATTCTCACATAGTTTCTATGTATGTCAGAATCTATATTTGGCATATCATATTCTACTTTTATAGATACCTTATAATTATTCTTAAAATATTCAATTACTTTATTTGTAACTTCATCACAAACTGTTTTTTTTGATATTTTTAAATTATTAGTATATTTATCTTGAGTATATATATTTATTTCTATTCCGAAAGTATAAGTTTCTTCTCCATAAGATAAATTATTATATTTATTTTCTATAGGTAATAATTTAACTGGTACTATAGGAAAAACTTTACTTTCTTGTGTTTGTTTTTTTGTAACTTTTGGACTATATATTGAATTACTTTCAACATACTCTTTTAAACTAGTATATATATGATTATTAAATATATTTTCTACTAACATACTTATCACCCACTTAATGAATTTATAAAACTTTGATATTGTTCATCGTTAATAGCACACTCTGTTGCTATAGAATAAAACTCTTTCATTTTTTCTTTTAACATAACTTCAAGGTCATAAAACATATGCTTTGCTTTCATACCATAAGTACTAACATAGCTTTCAATATCTTCATTATAATAAACCCATCTTCCATTTTTATCTTTATAAGATGTTTGAATATTATATTGATAGTTTTGTGAGTTAGGATGAGTTCCTGATCCTACAATACCAGTTCCATATTCATTAAATATAACAACCCAATCATTAGTCCAAATTCTAAATCCATAACCATTATCTGTTATTTCTTTGTTTAAGTTTTTTATATGATTTGATAAATTAGTTCTTTTAAATATTTCAATCATCAGATTATAACTTAAGTTCATTAAATCATAAGTAGCTAATTTAATGTTTTTTTGAAATCTATTCTTTATCTTCTGAAGTTGGATTGTTGCTTCCTGTATGCTTTTTTGGGATAGATTTACTATTATTTGTTTCATTAGGCTTTTCCTCAATAGTTTTCTTAGCTTTACTTGTTACTAATTTATAACCACATTTTATATATTTTTCTTTGGTTTCTTTATCATATACAACTATTCCATTCGTAAATTTATACATAAAGCACCTACTTTCCTTCTATTTTTTCTAAATAAATAACAATCACAGAATTGCCATTTCTAGGTGGCAATAATCTATAATTTGCATTTTCTCCATTAACTATTTCTTCCTTTGGAGATACACCATCTAAATAAGCTACATCAAATTCTTTAAACATATTTATGTATGCTATCGGAATTACCATTTTTTTCATTATGCTACATTTTTCACCAAACTCTACTATTTCGGAATATGAATTAACTGGTTGATAATTAAATTCATAATATGTTGGTTTATCATAAATAACTATTTCATTATCTTCATCATCAACTTCAACTTTTAACTTTTTAGATATATATATTTTTTTATTCCAATCCATAGGATTAGCTTTAATATCTAAAATCATTTAGGAACTCCAGCTTTAGGAATTAACTCATTCATTAAACTAGTTGAAATTAATCCAGTTAAGAAAGTTACTGATAAACCATTTTCACTATAGGATTGTACATTTGTAGTACCAATTTTTCTATATAATTCTATAGCACAACGAGTTTGCCAATTTTTTAATCTAAAATTGTTAGGCAATTCTTTAATTTCTAAATTATAAGGATAAAGTGTATTTAGAGCCACAACTTCTGCATTCTTTAACATAATGATAAAAATGTCATCTTTAGAATTATCAAATATATTACCTAATATTTCTAATTGCATTATTTTTAGTTGTTCTTCTTGACTCATAAATACACTTCCTATCTAATAAAACTACCCTGATACTTCTTCAGTTACAGTTACAATTTTTTGACCTGTTGGAGCAACAAATTCAGTAGATAAATTTGTGATTTTTCCATGATACCATTCTGGTCCGTGGTCTAATCCAATTTGCCCAAATAATTGATACTTAGTTCCAGCGCCTTGTTTAGCTAATTCTTCTAAGAAGAAATTTCCTTTTCCAGGTGTTGGTTGTTCAACTGGTCCTACAACAGATGGATTTATAACTAATGCTGTTCCTTCAGGAATAAATTCACCTAATCCTAATCTAACAGTTGTTCCAACTGGTAAAATTAAATCTCTTACTTGAATACCATAAGAAGTCATATATTCTTTTCCTACAGGCATTCCTAATTCAATAGCATTACCATGTAATTGTAATAAGTTTACAGAGTTTAATAAGATAATTAAGTTATCTATTTCTCCTCCAGCATTACTTATTAATGAAACTACATCATTAACTAACCATAAGTCTAATTTAGAACCATTTGCATCTTTTGTATTTGTAGAAATAGCTTCTACCATACCTCTTGTTTTATTAACTTCTGTATCTGAAGTTGCTTTATTATATTTTCCTTGAATAAATGTTTTTTCAATACTTCTTTTTAATTTTTCCATTTTTCTTGCAACTTGAAAATCTAATTCATTTTGTGGATTAGCACTTTGTCCAGCTAAATTAACTCCACTTAATGTTGCCATATTTGATTGTTTAGCATAACTAATTGCTACAGCATCCATAAAGATTTGAGTAACATTTGATAATTGATTTCTTGTTACAAATGATGCTGATGGAGCAGTTAATGATGCTGTTTCACTAATTTCAGGAATTTCACCTTCTTCACTAGAGAAATATTGTCCTGTAACAAATTCAACTGAATTAGTATATTTTACATTTCCACTAATCATGTTTAAAAATGGAGTTTTTGTATTTGCTTTGTTATATAACAACCCTGAATAGTTAGGGCAATTAAAAGATTGTACAGTTTCTGTTCCGTTCATTGTTTTCACCTCGTATAAAATTTTCTATCCCTTTTTTTACGAGTGCTACTTTATTTAAATTTTAGGTTTGTTTTGTTCTTGAAATATTTGAGTCATTAAACTAGTTTGTTTAATTACATCTTTATCTTTAATAGCTTGTTGTAACTCTTTTTGTAATGATTCTAATTTAGTAACATTAGAAGAACTATCAACTCCACCAATAGGTTTTGGAGTATCTTTTAACAACTTAGTAGTTGTTTCTTTTTCAGTATTAGTTTTAGTTTTATTTAGTAAAGATATAAAACTATTAGTTAATTTAATTGACTTATCTAAATCTTCACTAATAATATTTTGTAAAGTTTCTTTTAATTCAGTATCTTCATCTGTAACTTTAATACCATTATCTAAAAGCAAACTTTTAACTGCCAACTCACTAGCTTTAATATTATTTTGTTTAACCTTTTCAGCTAACTCATTTTCTTTAGCTTGATTTAATTCATCTTCTGTCATTTTCGATTTTTTATAATCATTAAATTCATTTTGTAAAGTAGAATAATTAGACTCACTAGTTTTTAACCTTGTACTTAAATCATTATATTTATCTTTAGGAATTACTAATGTTGCTAATCCTTTTTTTATAGCTTCTACCTTTTCTTCGTTTGTTACATAAGTTTCATCACTTAATACATTTTCAATAACTTCATTCATTCTATAACCTTTCCCACTCTTACGCTTTTATAGTTGCCACGTTCCAACAATTGAGTGTCATACAATTATGCTCTGTATGATGAGCAAATTTTTATATAAACTAAATTAATAGTTTGTACCTTAATGGTCTGGTATAAAGGATTTGAACCTCTAATTACTACATCCCAAATGTAGAGCCTTACCAACTTTGGCCAATACCAGATGGAGAGCCATGTCAGAATTGAACTGACACCAATAGATTGGAAGTCTACTATTCTACCTTTAAACTAATGACTCATGGCAAATCGACTAGGACTTGAACCCAGATAAACGGTTTTGGAGACCGACATGTTACCAATTACATCATCGACTTATATAGAAGATTATTTTTTATCTTCTATTTCTTTACTTTCTTTTTTATCGTTATTTTCATTAATTTGTTTACTAGCTTTGTCTACAAATAATTTAATCCAATTTTCTACACCACCATAGAAATCCATAGATTTATTAAATGCCTCATTAGTATCACTATATAAACCACTTGTTGTCATAGCAACATCTGGAGCAATACCACTTTGTATTTGATTCATTAAACCTTGTGATTTAACTAGGAAATTATCTGATTTATTTCTTGTAAATTTCTGGTCTATATCTTTTAATGATAATGATTTGATTTCACTATCTGGAGATAATTTACAAATTCTTAAAATTAAATTTATTTCAGGTTTAGCACACCTTTTAAATTCCATTTCATCTTGTCTTGCTCTAGCATCAGCCATAGTCCAACCTTCGCCAAGTTCTCTTGCTGATCCTGTATCCCCACCACTTGATTTTTCATTATTTTTAGGAATACCTATAATATTTAAAGCCGCATTAAATAATCTATCGTGTAAAACTTTAGTATTCTTATGGTCAATATTATTTGATAATAGCTTTAAATCAGCAGGTCTACTAGGATCAGAAGTAGCTATCTTCACAGCACCTAAATCTAATAAATCTTCATAATCTTCTTTATCAATATCTTGATTGACAAATACTAAAATACTTTGAATAAATTGTTCTAAACCATCTATTTCATCAGATGTTACTTTATTTAATTGATTTAATAAATCCATAACAATTTCAATTATTCCTAATCTTGACTTATTTAAATAATATTCAAATATAGGAATATCACCTAAAATATGGTATTTAACAAATTTAACATCAAAGTTTGTTGAAAAACTATCTTTATCAAAAGTATAAAAAGCATTATTTGTATATATACTTCCAACTATTGATGTATCTTTTACATTTTTAGTATAAGTACAAGCAAATAATCTTTTATGTGGTAAATAACTTGAATAAACAATAAATGTAGTTTTACTATCTAAATTTTCTATTTCAAAAGGACTATCTTCATTATCACTAGGCAAAACTAATCTATGTCCTATTCCTGATATATATAAACTTTCAGCAAGTTCTGTATCTTTTGGATATTTATCTTCGGCTAACATATAACTATTTAAAATTCCAACTTCATTATTTGCTACTTCTCCCCTTTGAACATATTGTATAGGTTCTCCAAATACATAGCTCTTTTTAAACTCAGTTACAAAGTAAGCATTGTTTTCAACTACTGTATTATTTATTGTTGGTCTTATTTCTTTAGTCTTTCCTAATATGGGTTGATAACCTTTATAATATTTTTCCAAATAATCAATTTCTAATGAGTTATTTAAATGCACACTAAATACATCATTCAATATCTTAGAAATCGTATTTTCATCCATATCTTCTTGTTTATAGTCTGCATATATAATTTTTCTACCAAACAATCTCATTTCTGGAGGTCCAATTCTAACATTGGTTATTGTTTGAGTAGGAATGTTTGCATTTACTTTTTCTTCCTTTACTTCTTCCATTATTTCACCACTTTTCTATTTGGAAGTTCCCAAATAAGAAAATAAGGGAACACAACTATAAATAAATTTACGGTTATGCTCCCGCGTAGCACTTCGAGTAACCAATGAAGGGAAAAACTTGATTACTCGTGTATATTTATATAATAAATATAAAAAAAAAGACATCTATGATGTCTAAAAATCAAATATATATTTGATTAATTCTTATTCTAATCAATAAATTGTAATTTGTATTATTTTTTCTTTTTATTTTTTATTAACAAAATACCAATTACTATAAGTATTATTGATGGTATTAAAAACTCAACACTTCTAACTATTACATTTAAATAAAATGGTGCTGAATTCATATAGCTATGTAAATAATCAACATCTAATACAACTAAATATAATAATACCAATAGTAATGCTACAAACAATAAAACTAATCCTATAATTTTTTTTATTTCTAACTTTTCTTTTTTTATCACTCTTTTAACAATGTAAGTTATAGAAATTGCTAAGTATTCCAATATAGCAAAAATTGATATTAAATATAATGATGTTAATAATGTCGGTAAGCTACCAAAATGATAAATACTAAATATCTCTGCAAATATAAATGTTAAAACTAATGTAATAATAGTTAATATTATAATCGTTCCCTTTTTCATATTTTCCTCCTAACAAACAAATTGCTATTTATCTGTCATTTATATTATATCATACATATAATTTTATTAAAATACTCTTCTAATTGATTTAGGTTTAGATAATTCTCCTTTGCCTAGTATAATTTCACTTGCATACATACAAATAGAATCACAAGCATCATCATGTAAATTAGGTTTATCAAAAGAATACTTTGTCATATTATCCATAAGTCTACCAATATCATTATTAGGTTTAACAAGTGATTTATCTGGAAATATCATTTGTTTTTGAACTATACCCCTATTGTTTTTTATTCTTTCTTCTTTTTTTATGGTATTAAATTTTTCTACTATAGTACACCATGTAATACCTCTGTTCACCAATTTTTCAGTTAATAAGTTTTTTAAGGATGTATCTATATTGTTTTCTATTACAAGCATAGTAATAGTATTAGTAATTATTTTTTCAATTATTTCATCATATAAATCATCCATAGCTTTTTGTTTAAATATAGCATCAATTAAATAATGATTTCCATTATTATCATTTTTAAAAATTGGCATAGAAACATTATCTCTTCCTTTTCTTGCTGTATCTAATGTTGCCATAGAATTACTTGTTAAATTATTAGGTAAATCAATATATGTTCTTATACATTCCCAAGCAAATTCTCTACCTGTTGGTGCTATCGGATCTTGCTGATAAACACAACTAAATAAAAATGGGTCCGTAGTATCTTTTATTTGTTCAGCAATTTCCTGTGGATATACTTCTTCACAAGTTGTCTTACCATCTTTGTCTATCATAGGTACTCTTATTACAATAGTTGATTTATCTTCACTTTCCATAACATATGGATTAGCAGTTTCTTTTAATAAAGATACTTTGTTTCTATCTTCAATAACTCTATTTAATATATCTTCAGGAGTCCATTGAGTTCCTACAAATATAAACTTACAATTCTTACCATCTCTTCTATTCCACCATTCTGTCAACCATTTATCATAAATACCTTTATGTGTACTTTCACTATTAGCTTCTTCAGCACCTTTAGTCATATCATCAAATATAATTGCAAATGAAGCTCTTTCTCCTGTTGTTGATCCGTTTCTAGTTCTTGCTATATGATTAGATTTAGGTACATTAGCATTTTTTATTTTCCAATCACTTTCTCTTTCAACTTCAAAAGGTTTACCTTTATATAATTGAAATAAAGTAAATATTTCAGCAAACTCTGGACTTGATATTATACCTTTTATAGTTCTACTAAATCCTGATACAAGTTCATCTGAATAAGATAATCTAATCACAGAATTATTTATGTTTAAACCAAATCCCCAAGCGGTAAATAATGTTGCCAAATAAGACTTTCCCATTGATGGCGGATATGATACAACTATATATTGTAATTGATTATCAAATGCAATTCTATTGAGTGCATCTACATAAGGCCTTAAGACTTCTCTTCTATTAGCTAATACCTTTTTAGGTTGATTCCATTCTATATAATCTACAAAACATTCAAAATCTCTTCTAGCACAAAAACAATAAATCTTTTTATAATAATCAAAAAAGGAAGACATATAATCTATGCTCCCTTTTTCTATAAGATTGTATAATACTGGTATTAGTTTATGTTTAGCATTTTTTACTGAATTTAAATCATCTTCTATAAACCACAATTCTAATACTTCTATCATTGTATTACACCAAATTAATTTTTCTTTTTGACTTAATTTATTTGTTTTTAAAGCCAGTAATATATCATTAAATGTTTTTTCTAATTTATTTTCTTTTTTTAATTGGATTTTATCTCCAATTTTTATATTACTCACTTTATCACTCTCTCTTTTTTAGATAAAGTGCTACTATTTATTTTCTTCTTTAAATTTCTTTATTTCCTGTTTTGTTGCTTTTTCAACTAAACCATTTTTAATTCTTTCTTTAGCTATTTCATCATCACATTCAAAAATATCACCATAATATCTTTTTGTTTGATTATGAATTTCTTTTGCTGTTGTCTTATCTCTAAAATAATTATTATTTCCATCTTTATATATTGCCTTAACTATCATCTAATTACCTTCTTTCTCATTAAAATCTACAATAATAAATTTATCTTTATTATCTATTGCATTAAAATAATCTTCCATTATTTCATTGAATACCTTTTTGCACTCAATACTTGAATCAAAAGATTTAATTATATGACCTTCTCCACTTAAAATTAAAGTTTCTAAATCTAAGTCAAAAAAATAATCTTTTTCTACATTAAATTTGTTTTTATATTTTTCAAATAACTTTTCATTTAATGAAATTTTTTGTTCTTCTAATTTTTGTATTATATTAGGTTTAACTTCAAATTCTTTCGCCAAACCATCAATAGATAATAAACTCTTTTCTCTAAGTTTTTTAGCTTGTTCTCCATATATTAATTTAGGTTGTCTTTTACCTATACCAACTATATTAGTAGAACCAAATAAACTCCCCTTTTCTTCTTTAAATATAATTTCCATTATTTCCCTCTTACTTTCTTTATCAATTCATCTATTTCTTTTTTTGAATCTCTTGATGTAGGTTCAATAACCATATTAAGTAATGTTCCTAAAGGTAAATCCAAAGCATATTCAACTTTTACTAACCATTTTTTAGTTATTGTGTTATATCCATTTAAATAATTAGTAATATTCTGTGGTGATGTTCTTTTATCACCTAATTTAGATTCTATATTATTTATTCTTTTAGTTAATTCAACATTACTCATGTTTTTTTTATTTAAAATTATTTTGATATAATCAGAAACATTAATCATCTTTAACACCAAAATATTCTTTAAACTTTTTTATCATTTCATCTTCTTCTATGAAAAACGGATCTCTATCAAAACTATTAAGAACATTGCTCATTAATTGCCCAAATCTCCAGTCAGGACATTGTTCTTTCCATAATTTTTCTAGTTGTTCTAAAAATGGTTTTATCCTATTTATACTTCGCATTCATACACCCCTTTCAACACTTTTATAGTTCTTGGTTTACCACTAATCGTAGATACATAACCTTTGTCTTCAAGCAATAATACTTTCTTAAATACTGTACATATATTACAATCTAAAATATTTGCTAATTCTTGAAAAGTAGGACTATATCCATTTCTATCTATAAACCATTCAATAGCTTCTAAAGTTATTTTTTGTTTAATAGTTAATTCTTTCATTCTAACAACTCCTTTTTATCTTTACCTATCACCCATAACAATGTTGAAACTTCATCTTTCTGTTTAATTTTGTGTTTTAAAATATATTCAATTCTTTCTTTAATTTCAATTTCACTTTTTATACTTTTATGTTTTTGATAATATTCATATAATGCTTTATGTTGATGAACTAAAGTATATAAGTCAAATAAATTATCTTTTATCTTATTCATCTTCTCCACTCCACAACAATTCCTGGAAATATTCTCTACTCAATAATTTCTTTTTTATAATAAAATCATTCTTAACAGGTTGTTTATAATAAGTTAAATAATTAGATATACCATTGATACAATAGTTATAAGCTATAAAAGCTCTATCATATGTAGGCATTATATATTCATGAATAACATAAATTTTTAAATCAATATCTTTAATAATAATCTTATTATTCTTAATTAACTCTTTTATAAAATTTAACTTATCAACTTCTAATTCTTTATTAGATAAAAAATCTATATAAGTATCATTTTTAATTGCACATATTGGCATATTAATATTTTTTTCAAATATATATTTTATTTAGACCACTCCTGACTTAAATTCTTATATTCACTAAATTTAAATTCTTCATATAAAGATAAATAAATCTTTCTACCTAAATATGCTACATATGGATTCATAACTAAATATGATGGTTTACCCCTTATCTTATGAATAACATCTAACTCAATCAAAGTTTTAATTTGTCTTTTTGCTGTTGTTTCACTAACATTACAAATTTTAGGTATATCTTTTAATCTAACAATTTTTCCATTTTTATGAGATATTATTCCATCCATGTAACCTATATAACCTATTAGTATATTTAATATAGGACACTTATTGGCTATATCTCCATAAACATTTGGATTAACCTTTACAAAATGGTATCTTAAATCAACAGTATCATTTAAATATTGAAGTACACTTTTTCTAACAACTTTATCTCCATCTGATAGTTTCACATATTTATCAGTAGACTCTATTATGTCAATTACTTCTCCATGTTCATCTGTTACATATAATTCTTTACTCATATTACATATTTACCTCCAAAAAGTATCATTTATGAACCTTTTTTTAGTATAAAAAGTGTCAAATTTGGACCGTTATCAAATCCTTAATTAACCTTTATTTTATATAGGATAGATATACATTTTTTTACTAATTTACTTCTCTATTCGTAATCGTACCCTATTTAATATATTTAATGGAATGCAGGATGAGATTCGAACTCGTGAATACAATATTTGCACTATTGCCTCTTAAACCACTTGAGTACCTACATATTTAATTCGACTACACTATATCAAAAAAGTTACTGACTTTTCACTGACTTTTTTACATTTTTTTGAACTTTTTTTAAATTTATTATGATATAATGAAAATGTAATAAGATAACAAACTGAATGTGAGGTAAAACAATGATTAAAAAGATGTTTAATTTCTTATCAACTATTAGTGCAATAGTATCAGTTATATTAGTACAAAGTTTTATAGCAATTACAGATAGTTATTATTTTAATGGATACATAGTTTTAATATTTTTATTAATGTTATTAAATCCTATTGCTAATTTATTTAGATTAAACAAAAAAAGAATTAATAATCCTTTGTATCATTTAATTGTAATTGCTTTAACTAGTTATATATCAGCTTCATCTATAAGTAGTTTAAGGATTTATAATCAATTTTTATTCTTTGATAAAGACAACTCATTAGCAATTAACAATGCACTTGGTTGTTTTGGTGAAAGATTTTTATATATTATGATTGCTTTAATACTAACATTACTAATAGCATTTATATTTAAAAAAGAAAAAATAAAAACTGATAAAGACCGTTCAATGATTATGCTTGTATTAATATTTATAACATCAATACTACCTTTATTAAGTAATAGAATATGGTCAATGAATTTAATAAATGCTGGATTTAATATAGCTCAAATTGTTTTTACAATTATAATATTTTTTAAATTAAGAAATCTAAATACTTCAAGTGAATTACAAAAATATTATTTAATATTAATGCTTACATCTTTAGTATCATTAAACCCTATAGCATTAGTTTTAACTGGATATATATTTATACAATTAGACACTTTTGGATTACATCTTTAAACACTAGCAGATTAATTTCTGCTTTTTACTTTATTATGATATAATAAAAGTATAAGACAAGAGGTGTTAATAATGTTAAAAATGATAAAGGGAGTAAAAATTCATTGTGCAAATAAACTTAATGAAGAATATATGATTGATGGAAATAGTATTATTGCTAATATAAATGCTGATAAAATTTCTAAAATTATTAATGATTTTGTCGATATACAAAAAGAACCATTGTTTTTAATATTAGAAATTCCTACTAATAAAAAAAATGAAAATATTAAAGATGATATAATCAATCAAACACATAAAGATGTTTATTACTTAGATAATATGTCAATTTCTTATGTTAAGGAAATATTAAATAAATTTGGGAAATTATTTATAAATGACGGAATAGCACAAATAGGTGTTGGAAATCATATTACAAACGCAGAAATTATGACAAGTAAATACAATGTAATAACGTTATTTTCTGGAAAAGATAAACTTGAAAAATACAAAGAATTATTGGAGCACAATAATATAAAACAAGTTGATAAATTAGTAACAGCATGGGATTTTTTTACAAAAGAAAATCCTGGTGAGTGTAATAGCATAGATGAAGATGGCAAATCAACTTATGATTATATTGATATTTTAACAAAAGAAGATGGTTTATATTTTGCTGAAAGAAGAGAAGATTAAAATATTTTAAATATTAATAATAAAAGTTTTAAGCAGATTAATTTCTGCTTTTTATTTTGTTGTATATTTTTAAGGGAGTAAGTAGATACCCCCTACCCTCAAAAAATATAGGGATGGGGCATACTATCCCTGAAACGGTCGTTTTAATGATTAAAAAAACCTTATAAAATAAGGGTTGTTTTTATAAGATTAAAGCTGTTATATTATAAAATATATTTACTCTTTTTTATATATAAAATAGAGTTTTTTTATTCCAGGAAGAAAAGACAAAACTTGTTATATTTTCAAATAAATAAATCAATAAAATTATCATTAAAACAGCTATAAAAAAGAAGCTACAAAACACAAGAAAACCCTTATAAAATAAGGGTTAATCTATCATTAAATCATTGACAAAAAGCATTATTTTTGATATAATAATAACAGAGATAGGAAAAGGAAAACCTATAAAAAAAGAGATTATTTCCAGTCGCCAAACATGAAAAATAATCTCAAAGCATTAAATGAATACTATATTTTTATAGTAAACATTAGAAAAAGGATTCCGCCCTTTTCTATATCTCATTATAAATTAATTGATTTAAAAAGTCAAGTTATTAAAATAGCTTGTCAATGTAATGAGAAAGGGATGATAAAAAATGTTAAATCAAGTAGTTTTAGTTGGAAGAATTACAGAAATTCCAGAAGCTGAAGAAAAAAACAAAATTATTATATCAGTGCCAAGAGCATTTAAAAATAGTGATGGTGAATATGATGTGGACTTTATACCAGTTCAATTATTTAAACCATTAAATGAAAGTGTAAAAGAATATCTTACTACTGGCGACTTAGTAGGTGTGAAAGGTAGATTACAAGTAATTGATAAAGAATTATTAGTTGTAGCGGAAAAACTAACATTCTTATCAAGTAAATCAAAGGAAGAAGAAGAAGACTAAAAGTCTTCTCTTCTCTATCAAATAAGGTGAGTTTATGGAAAGAATAGACGACTTACAAACAAAAAAGGAAATAATAAGTACTTTATATAGTGGAAATTATATAAAAGAATTAGAAACTAGAGATAATAGCTATTTTAAAAAAGTAATTAATAGTTATATCTTATTTAAAACAAGTGATAATTTTATAATAGTTTATAGGGTTGAAAGTCCATCAATTCAAAAAACTTTATGGTTTGATGATGAGCTACCAATTCCAAATCTTACAGAAGAATTATTCTTGAGCTATAATTTAAAATATTTTAGAACTATTAAAAGTGAATATCAAGACAAAACTTTTATATATAATGCTTATTATAAAAGTGAAAACCCTTATAATTGCGTTATATGTTCTCAATATGGTTATTTTGACAAAGTAGAAGACAAAACTTTTAAAAGATGGCTAACTGAAGAAGAAGAAGAAACCATATTATCAATAGATGAAGAAATAAAGCAAAACTTTATTAAAAGATTAAAAAATTATTATAAAAGATATAAAGAGCATATCTATTGTCAAGGATACTGGGTAAATAGATAAAAGGGGGTAAAACTCCCCCTACTCTATACCAGGTAAAAGCAAGTGTAGAACTATAAAACTTTTACTCAAAACTTCTACTCAAAACTTTTACCTATAAAACTTTTTAAAGGAGATTGAAATTATGAAAATTGAAAATATATATAGTGAAATAAAAGAAATAATAGAAAAAGAAAATTATATAAAACTTCCATCTTTATTGGAAAAATTAGAAAAAACAATAAGAGAAGAATCTTGTTATAAAACAAGTAATAAATCAAGAATAGCTGGAATAAAAAGAGTTGCTTTTAAAGATAATCATAGACCAGCACTTACTGGGTATGGAATATTAAATGAATATAAAATAGTAACTGATAGTTATCATTTAATTGCAATCAAACAAGAAGACATGCCACTAAAATTAGTAGCAACTCCAGAACAATTAGAAAAAAATGGAATTAATTTAGAAGAATATAGAAATAAATATGGGATAAATAGTGTTTTAAACTTCTCATATCCAGATGTATCATATATCATTAATTTTGATAGATCCAATGAAATAGAAATAGATATTAATGATATATACCAATGTTATAAATTAAATTATAAAAGAAATGATTGTTTGTATAAATTAGGTTCTCAAAATTATAATATTAAATATTTAAAGAACTTAATTGATGTGTTAGGAAAAGATATAAAAGCATATGAAACTGGTGAATATAGACCATTATATTTTGAAAATGAAAATGATGAGATTGGATTAGTTCTTCCAGTAAAAACATATTAAAGGATGATTAAATTATGAAAATGACTAGAAAAGAAAAAAAGATATTTGAAAATTGTTTTGGTATATATGAAGACAATGATTGTTATGCATTAGAAGATTGGACTACTGGTGGAGTTAATATGTATATCTTTTTAGATAAAGTAATTGATTGTTCTGCTACACAACAATTTATTGACTTTATTGACAATTTTGATATTGATGAAGAAATAGAAATACATAGACAATGTGATAGCTATAAAAACAACTTTACACTTAGACAAAGTCTTAATGATTTTGAAGATTGGATTAGTTGGTTAAATAGCATAAAAAAAGATTTATTGAATTAAAGGAGATATGATGTATGTTAATTAATTTAGATTATTTAAAATATTTATATAATGAATTAAGTAAAGAACAAAAAGAACAAAACTGTTTGACTTGTTTTGAAGATTTTAGAAGTTATATAGCTGAAATAGTGCTATCTAATTTACAGTACGACTTTAATATAGAAGTTGATTATGATGATATATTTATTGAAGAACAATAGGAGGAAAAAATGAAAATTAATGGAATAGAAATAAATGCAAAAAAGTTTGCTTATGATAGATGCCACAAAATATATTTGTTAGAAGACTTAAAAGATGAAGAAGATGCAAGTTATTATGATTATGAAATACTTAATATAAAAGATTTAGCTGATACCTATAAAAATAGTTGCTCTTTAAGATTTATAAGTAATTGGAAACTAGATAAAGTAATTGTAAAACAATTTGAAGATGCAATTTTTAGTGAATAAAAGGGAGTTTGATTTATGAAAAAAGATGAAATAATAAACTTTCTGGAATCTTTAGTATTTAAAAGATTTAAAAGTAAGGCAAAAATATATGAATATATAAAAAGCAATTTTAAAAGTTATAAAATAATGCTTGAATATCATGATCATGATTTACCTGGTATTGATTATAATTTTATTGGTACAATAGAAAATAAAGATTTATTATGTGATTTTGATTTATATTATACAAAAACAAAAGCGAATGAAATGTTAATTGTAGAAGTTGCATACGAATTTCAATAAGAGGTATATTTATGACTTATTGTTATAGAAGAAAAAGCACAGATAAACAAGATTATGATAGACAAAAAAAGATTTTAGAAGAAAATGGATATATAAATAATAAAAATTGTATTTATATAAATGAGAGTTATACTGGAAAAACTAGAAATAGACCAGCACTAAAACAATTAATAAATGACTTAAAAGAAAATGATACAATAGTTGCCTGTGATTTATCTAGGATTTCAAGGTCAGTAAAAGATTTTAATGAATTAGTTGAAGAAGTATTGAAAAAGAAAAAAGCTAACATTATTATAATAAAAGAAAACTTTAGTTTAAAAAATAATAAAGAGTTAGATGCTATGACAAAATTAATTTTAAACATTACAGCAAGTTTTGCAGAGTTTGAAAGAGATATAATAAGTGACAGAACAAAAGAATCATTAAAAGCAAAAAAAATATATGGTACTAAAAGTGGTAAACCAATAGGACACCCACGAAGTAAAAAAGCAGATAAAAACAACTTTATTAAAACACTTGAATATATGATAACAAATAACAAAGGACAAATAAAAGCTACATTAAAAACAGGATTCCCTAAAGATACTTTCTGTAGAGATATTAAAAAGTGCTATGACAAGTACAATACAAAAGATTATAATACTATTGTTAAACTAGTAAAAAAAGAATTAATATGGCCTTTATAGTGATTATATTAGCTCTTTGGATATCTCTTTGTGATGTAGCTAAAAGACAAAAATAAAACAATCAAAAAAATGATTGTTTTTTACTTTTTGTTTTTTAAATATTCAATTATTAAATGTAAAAAAAATATTCCAATAAATAACCAAATCAATGTTAAAGATGAATGTTTAACTATATTCATTACTTCTTGCATTTTTTATCTTCCTCTCTAGTATGTTTTACCCTATCTTTTTCTTCAGCTCTTTTAGCATTATTAAATCTACTAACATCGCCACTTAAATATCCTGTAACCCTTCTTATTCTTTCAAATCCTACATCTTTTCCTATCTTCACTTAATCACTCTCCTCATATTCTGCATCTATTATTTTATTTCCTTTTAACGCTTGTAATTGTGCATTAATTGTATCTATATCTGTTGTTTTCTTATGTTCTATTACCATTGGTGCTTGTGCCTCTACAAATCCATGCTGTGCTTTTAATGAGAACATAGTTGTTATAGAATCCAATTCTCTTAATTGAGCCGATGTTAAAGCTGTAGTGGTTATATAATCATCTATTAAACCCATTACATCAACTTTCTCTGGATCACATAAATAATTATCATAAGTTTTTCTTGTTATGCCTAATAATGCGCAAAATGAACCTTTACTAGGTGGAAACTTACAAATTTTATTTATTTCTGCAATCATATCTATATAAATATTTAATGCTTCTCCCAATTCATAAGAAGTATAACTTTTATTTTGAATACAAGCTATATCTTCCCTACTTCTTTTTGTAATTAATGGAAGTATTTGTGATACTGTTAAACCATTATTATTAGAAACTTTTTCATTAATTAGTTGTGCAACTGACTCCATCTTTTTATAAATAGATGGCAATAACAATTCTTTTGTTTTTTCTTTAATATCATTAACCAATTCCATTTGTTTAATTTTTTTTAAATCATTGTTTTTTACTCTAGTCTTTGAACTTTCACTCATTTTAAAACCTTCTTTGTTAATCTATCTCTTTTATCTCTTTCTTTGCCATTTTGGAAATCAACATATTCCCATAAATCTTTTTCTAACTGATGATAATATTTATCTTTATCTTCTTTAAAATAATCATAATAAAGCCATAAAATATAATCATCAAAAAAATCAAATTCTTTATTATATTTTCTATTCATCAAAGTCAAAAATCTTAAGTCATATCTACTGATGAAAGCCATATTTATTCACTTCCTTTAAAAAATTTTTAACATCATACACTTTATTGGTTTTAATCCTTTTATTTTCAATTTTAAGGGCGTTAGAGCGACAATAATCTACAGGCAAAGATTTTCTATCACTTTCATCAAAAAATCGTTTAAAATCGCTTATTTCGACAAAATAACATTCATCTAAAGTATCATAGTTAATTACAAATCCTGAAATTACATTGTAAAAAGAACCTGCCCATAATAAATCATCTATTTGATGCTTTCTTATATTGTTATATGGTAAAGACTTTGTTTTGGTATTCTTTAATTCTAGTGTTAATAAATACTTTCCTTCAAAAACAAAACAATCACAAATATTTGATGGAGTAAATCTTGCTCTCTCACCATTAGTCCAACTCGATACATTATCTTTTATCCTATAATAAAAAACATTTTTAGGAATACTTTTTTTCCAATTATCTTCAAATCTTTTTCCACTATTAATTATAATAATCACCTACTAAAAAAGAGAACTATAATTTCTCCCTTTAAAATTTATTTAATTGGTACTCGGTAAGAGAATCGAACTCTTGATATATGTTAGAAAGACATATGGCTTAACCACTTGCCTAACCGAGCATTTGGTTGTCAAGGTAAGACTCGAACTTACGACATTTTGCATATCAGACAAACATTCTAACCTACTGAATTACTTGACAATAATGGTTGCTCCCACGAGAGTCGAACTCGCTATTTACAGGGTATGAGCCTGTCGTGATAATTCCGTTTCACTCGGTAGCAATGTTGAACATAGAACTAATCTATGTTCTTTTTTTGACATCTTTGTAGAAAGGAGGTGATGCCTATGGGGTTAGTACCTTAATAGGTACTGTACCAAATAATATAGAGCATTCTCATTACTCGTTACCCACATATAGCTCTTAAGCACCACTTGGTAACCATACGGTGTAGGGGTGGCTTTCCCTATGAGAAATTTACCAGTTTTACTATATTACTCAGTACACTACTTATTAAAGTAGTGTGTTTAGAAAGGAGGTTGATACCTAACAAAGCACGATCCGAATAACAAATTTATTTTTAGAAAGGAGGTTTTGTTTGTACAAAAAATATAATTACTATTTTCATTTATATTGCTGTATTGTGCTTTTAGTATCTTCCTTCATAATTTATAAATAGAAAGGAGTTCAAAGGTCTTTTGTCTGTATTAAAAGTACAGTGTCTTTTTTAATCCCACATTAAACGACCAATAGTTTTGCTGTTAGACCTTTTTTTAAAAAATGATAAATAAAATTAACCAATGCACTAAATTTTCAGTAAGGACTTGAACCTTAAACTTTCAGTTTTTCAGACTGACACTCTACCCATTGAGTTACTGAGGTATACATTATACCTATTTTTTGCTGTAATGTGCATTTTATGAATAAACTAATTTAACAAGACTATTTTATAATTTGCCTACCAACCAAATTGATTGGGTTGGATTTGAACCAACATACTATTCATTAACATTGAATTGACTTACCTATCTCTTTTTATTTGCAGAAATAGTCTTTATTATTTATGCAAGTTCTAAAGATTTTAAATAACTTCTTGCTTGTTCTGGAGTTTTTTTACTATATTTAACAAACATTTCAAATAAGAAAGTTTTTATTTTAGAATAATCTATACAATCTAATAATCTTTTTCTTGCGGCTTTTGTTAAACCACATTTTTTATAATAATATGCAAACAAGAACCCTAATTCTTTATCAAATGTATCTTCAAGATGCCTTTTACTAATTGTTTTAGTATTATCATCCCAGAAAATAATTGTTGCATTTTCATTTATTATATATCTTTCTATATCTACTTCTTTTTTACTTCTAAAAGGAGAATAAATTATGTTTGAAAAAATTACATTTTTATCAGAAATCATTTACTTACCTACTTTCTTTCTATATTCATCTAATATTTTATCTATGTAACTTGTCATATCAAAATTGTTCTCTAATAATTTTAATATTTGTAAATTATAACCTGATATATAGATATTTCCATATTCATCAAATTCAGGAGCAGTTTTATTTCTATCATTAAAATTCCACCATATTATTTTGGTATTTGCTCCATGTTCTTTAAATATTTTCATAGTTTCTTTTTTTGATTGATTTGAACCATAATCAAATTCCATATCACTCAGAACAACTAAATATTCTGGATAATCTTCTAATTTTCTTAATATTTCCATTACTTTTTTAAAATCAGTATTAGAACAGTCGCCAGTATATAGTGATTTATATTGTTCTTTTAAAGTCGAACCTTTAATTGTCATTAATTTTGGGTTAGAACTAAATGATATTACTTGATTAGGACAATAAGTAGAATTAATAGCTAAAGCATGTGCTATTGCTGTTGCTTTTTCACCTATATTTATATTTCCATTATTCCAATACATGGATCCTGAAGTATCTAATATAGGAATACAATTTAACTTAACATCTAATGTTGCATTTTCCAAAGTTTTTTTAGCAATAACATCAGCATTTTCTTCTACATCAGATAAACTTTTTTTAGATGTTTTATAAGCATCTACCACATTAGAAGTTGAAGTGTTAACTTTAGCTTTATTTTCTTTAACTCTATTTATATATTCCTTAAATCTTTCTTTTAAATCTTCCCTAGTAGAAAAAGCATTTAAATACTTGTGCATCGCTAAACTAGGCACTTGTTCAAAATCAATTTCACAAACTAATGGATGTTTATAAATAGTTATAGGTTTTTCATTAAAAATAGCACCTAATTTAGTAACTTCTTTTACTTCATCTATTTCTGCATAAGATAATTTATATTCCACAGTTTTATCTGTTTTAATTAGTTTTCTATACTCTTTTTCACTTATTCCCCAAAGCCTACAAAATATCTTTGCAATTTTTTTGTATTTGCCAGTTAATCTAGGCATCCACTTTTTAGTTAATTCATTTCCCAAAAGCAATTCATCGTGTAATTTTTCAATACAATCATTTCTTGCTATATGAAACAAATCATCATATCTACCAGCTAATACAATATCATCTGAAGATACATTAGCTAGTTTCATAAGTTTTCTACCTAAATCTCTTTTTCCTAATCCAAATCTCGGATCTCGAATAAACATTGAAAATAGTTTTTCTTTATCTGATGTTCCAATATTTACTTGATTAAGATTTTTTTCAAAGTAAGGTGTCATAAATAATAAATCAGTTAAATTATTTCCAGTGCTTTTATATGACACATCACCATTTTCAGTTTTTTTCTCATTTAATAATTTTTCTAATAAATTCATAAGCATTTCCCTTCTATTCTTTTATTTGGTTGTTGGGGTTGGATTCGAACCAACGCTGGACAGGTTCAAGGCCTGTTGACTTACCACTTGTCTACCCAACAATTTAAGGAGGAAATCAAGAAAGGAGTCAAATTGATTTCCTGTAATATCTCTATTACGATTGCATTATATCAAAAAGTTTACTGACTTTTCACTGACTTTTTGTAAGATTTTTTAATTTTGGATAATAATTTCTCCAAATATTTTCAGCATTAACTGGTTTAATATTATTTATATAGTTTTCATCAGCTACTTCTTGTATGGCTTTGCTCACTGGCACACCATTTAATATCTTTACATAAATTCTATAACATATTTGATTATCAGATAATTTTTCAAGATTGGATTTGCATTTTTCTAATATTTTACTTTTTCTATTAATCTTATCATTTATATCTTCTAATTTCTCTTTATTATAATCTAAACTATTTTTTAAATCATTTAGGATTTCTATTTCTATAGTCAAATCATTTATATATTTAATACATTCCATAATTTTACTCCTTTAGTCTAAAAAATTATCTTCTACATCTATTTGTTCACCAAATTCAGCATAAGGATCAATATCATCAGTTTCTGTTTTTTTATTATTATCTTTTTTGCTTTCCAAAAGTTTTATCTTTTCGCAAATAACTTCAGTTATATAACCTTTTGTACCATCATTTTTATCATAATCTCTAGTACACACTCTACCTTCTATTGCTATTTGCATTCCTTTAGAAGAATAATTACATAATACTTCAGCAGACTTTCCCCAAACTACTATATTTATGAATTCTGTATCATATTGACCATTAACATTTTTAAAATCATTTTTTATTGCTAATGAATTTTTTGTATAAAGTTTACCATTATTAGTTTCTTTTAATTCAATATCATTAGTTAATCTTCCTATACCTATAAATTTATTCATCGATCATTTCCTCCACTATTAAATGTTCTAAATCTACGTACTTATTAGACTTAGAATTATATCCTTCATAATCTATTGACATATTATTTTTAAAATATCCTAAACCTTTTTTATAATATAAATCTTTCATAACTTCTAATTCCGATTCGCCGCTTACAATACACTGACCTATTCCTGTAAATTCTGTTGTTTCAGTTATAATAACAGGTGCCGCTATAGTAAATTTTTTCATATTAACTTTCCTTCTTTCCATATTTTTCTTTCCAATAATTACAAAATTTACAACAAGAACAATATTCTAAACACTTTTTATCTTGACCCTCTCTAATCTCAATTTCATATATTCCAGGAAAGTCTTTTTCTAAATTTTCTAAGTGTTCTTTTGCATCTTCATAATTATCATGTAGTTTAGTTGCTGTTTTATTTTTTATTTTCTTTACAGCATATTTAGTTTTTTCCTTCCATCTTTCTTCATCTGTGCATAATGGAAGTTTATCATCTTCTACAGTTTCATTGTTTTTTAATTCTATAAATTTTTTATATATGAATTCTTTTATACTTTCGAATTCTTTTTCTGTAAATTTAAATTTCTCTACCCATATTGGTAATTTAGGATAATTACTATCTATTTTTGATTTAGTTTTATTATGGTCTTTGATAAAAGCAATAGCTTCAGATTTATCTATATCAAATCCCATATCTTTAACCGCCCAAGCATAAATCAGCATTTCTTTTTTCCAATCTTCAAAATCTTTAAAAATAATTTTCCAAGCCGAACATGTCTTCCAATCTGTTATTTTCTTTTCTATTAAATCAATCATATCGGATCTACCGCTTAAGTAATATCCTTTTAATTCTTCCCAATATTTACCTAAATCAACTTTTAATTTTTCTTCTTTAAATTGTCCATCTGATTCCTTTGAATTTTCTATGACACTATGCACAGCAATTCCAAATATCATCCAACACATATCTGATACATCTTGCTCAATTTCATCAGTATATCTTCGTTCTAATATAATTTGTCTTGTAGGTTTTAAAATAGTAGTACAAGAATATTGATGTGGTGTTGGTTTATAATTGTTATCAACTAATTCTACTAATTGTTTTGGTAAATTTAAATTATTTGTAATTTTCATAATTCCCTCTATTTTAACTTTAATAATTTTTTTAAAATTTCTACTAATACATTAACAACAATACTATTACCAGCTTGTTTATATAATTGAGTATCAGAATTAACTAAACTAGCTTTTTCAAAATCTTTATCATCGAACCCCATTAGTCTCCAACTCTCTTTTGGAGTTATCTTTCTTATTCTTAAATTATTCATATTATCTCTCACCTTAACACATATTGCTTTAATATCGGCTAATGCTAAAGTACAACAATAATCTTTATATGTTCTTTTTCCTTTGCCATATCCATTAGGAAAACTAATATTAGCACTATAGCCTTCTTTAAAATCATCAATTATATCACTATAAACATATCTTTTAACATTACCATCTGAAGTAAACATTTTTTTCTGTAAATCTGTAAATAAAGATTTATTCATAATCATCTCTTTTTTTGATGACTTTAACCAAAGGTACATTACCTCCACCGGTTCCCATAGATGCAGTCAAAGTATTACAAGTATTATTTTTTTGTAACTTACCTTTACTACCAAAGTTTCTTATATATGACAATCCTTTTAAATTAAAATTTTCATCTAATTGTTTTGAAATATAATTACTAGCATCACAACGCCTTGAACCCTCTCCAGTATTTATAGCACTAGCTATAGTTTTATTTATTAAACTTTTTTCATTATTGCCAGTCCATTTTTCATTATCAGCGCTAATATAATCTACCATTCTATCACTCAAATAATATTTGTCTTCAACATCTTCTTCTAACAAATCCTTAAGTTTTATTTTTAATTCTTGTTTTTGTGGAAATTCAAAATCTATATTATTTTCTAATATAAAAGTATTGTTGTTTGTTGCTCTTATTGTTGGGCAAAGATTTATACCCACTTTATTATCTTGCCAAGCACTTTCGCAAGAACAGTTATAAATATCTTGTTTTGCATTTTTTATTTCGTTTTTTTCTCTATCAAAATTTTTATAGACTGATGGTTTTATATCTTTACTAACATCTATATCTTTTCTTATTGATACAGTAAAAACTCTTTCTCTATTTTGTGGTATTCCATAATCTTTTGCATTTAATACCTGATAAAAACTTTGATATCCTAGATCTTCCATAACTTTTAAATAATCTTTAAAATTATGAATATGTCTTTTGCTAATTAAGTTTTTAACATTTTCCCAAATTACATATTTAGGTCTCAATTTTTCTACTATTCTAACTGTTTCCCACATCAAACTACTTCTAGTTCCACTTCCTTTATCTGCTCCGTGTTGCAAACCAGCTGCAGAAATACTTTGACAGGGTGAACCATGCATAATAAGGTCTACTTCTAACTCCTTATCCCATTTACATATATCCTGTGGTTCAAAATTTGTGCCATGAATTGCATTAAAAGATTTAACTGCAAATTTATCTATTTCCACATAATCCACTATCTCAAAATCTATGCCTAATCTTTCTAATGCTTTACTACAAGCACCAATTCCACCAAAAAGTTCTAACAATTTTAACTTCATTATTCTCCAAGTTTAGATTTTAATAATTCTATTAATTCTTTCGCTTTTTCTTTTGTTAATTCTTTTGAAGTTCTAACCTTAAATTTTTTATATACATTTTGTTTGGCGACCATATTTTCAAAATTTTTAAATATTTGATTCTCACTTTTTTCAATTTTTCCAAATAAAACATGAATTAATTTTATTTGTTCTTCAGTAATCATTTCTTGATTAGTAGTTTTTTTAGTTACATTATTTTGTTTTTGATATTCAGTTGTATCAGCATCTTTATTATCATCGAGTTGTAATAATCCATTTAAGGCATACTTTCTAGCATAACTTGAACTTGCACCAGTAATTTGACTTGCATCCATACCTTTTTTAGTTTCTTCTTCTCTAGCTTCCGCTGTTGTTGAAATGCTTTCATTTGAATCTAAGTCATATAAAGTAGCTGTTGCTCTTATATAATATCTATCTCCAACATAAATAACTTCATCACTACAAGTTAATAAACAATTATGTTTCTTACATACAGGTTTACTAGCTTCCATAATATCTTCACAGTTTCTAAAATTATAATTACCAAAATTATTCCTTTGATTTTTTGGCACTTTTAATTCTTGTTGAATTTCAAAAAGTTTTTTTAATACACTATTCATTTAACACCACCATTTTTAATCTTTAAAACTTTTGTTAATTGTTTTCCAGTTAAATTAATTTTTAAATTACAATGCATTCCTATAATTCTATTTGCTGAATAGTTACATAATAATTCATCTAATTCTTCATTACTTATTCTCATACAATATCTCCTGTACTAAAATCAATTTTTAAGTTATATCTTTTAATGAATCCCTGTAAAAGATTTCTTTTTGTTAAATACATCTTTCTTATTCTTGATTCATAATCTTTTATTCCTATCATTACATCTTCAAACTTAGTAGTAGCTTTAAATCCATAATTAGGTGAATGAGTTATACAAAAATCTACTTTTCCTTCTCCCCAATCACGATTCCATTTTTCAACTTTACTTCTCCAAGTTCTTGATGAAATGTTTATATTGTATTTTGTATATAATTCATCTAGTATATCTTTTTGTTTTTTCCAATTTGATAAATCAACTAATTCTATCATTAAATAAGTCCTCCGTAATTTCATCTAACTTATAATTAGGCGATTTGCCAACATAAGTTAGTAAAACATTTTCTAATAAATGTTTAGGAAATCCACCAGGCATCTTATCATAAATTCTTCTGCATATCTCATAATAATTTTTTTCAAATGTTAAATCATCCATTGAATATAATTTATCTTTATTTAAATCTTTTTCTAAATACCTTTTAGACATTTCTTCTAAATATTCAATAGAACTACATCTTCCAAAATGTTTATTATAATCTTCATAATTTACTTTCTTTCTACAAATTTTGCAAATAATTTTTGGGATAATAATATCGTTCTTTTCTTCAGTAGTTTTTAAAAACTTTACTAAATAAAATACATCAGGATATCTCCCAAAATTATCTGAGTCTTTAAAATATTCATCTAGTTTTTTATTAACATCATCAAAGTCATAAGGTTCTAATACTCTAGTCCACTCATTTAAAACAGGTTTTGTAATTAAAAATGATTGTCTATGTATTTGGACTTTTTCTAAAATATCTCCAACTTGTTTTCTATCCATTAATTCTCTCTTAATTCTTTCAAAACTTCTTGTCCTAAATCATAGTTTGATTTTGACTTATACTGAACATTATTTTGAATTTTATCCCAAATTATTCCTTTGTAATTTGAAGACATACTAAGTTGAATAATATCAATTACTTTTTCTTCACCAAATTTACTAATTTTGTTTTTGATTTGAGTTAATAAAGACTTAAATCCTAACTCTCTATAACTCTCGTTCCTTTGAAGTTTGTACTCTAACCATGACATCAATGTTTCTTTTAAACTATTACTATATTTATTTTCATTTACATATTCATTTATATTTTCATTTACATTTTCATTTTCCATATGTTTAACATATGTTCTTTTGGTACGATTAGACCTTCTACTTTCAACATATTTCTTTCTTTTTAGACACTCATCTTCAAACTTAACATTGTAGTATTTTCCATCTAAGTCTTTAATAAAAAGATCAAAGACTCTTTCAGTGTATTTTCCACAAATATTTAACATATCTAATTCTGATAAATGACCGTTTTGATGTTGTAAACATAATAAGGTAATAAACATACCGATTTCACTATAATTCATTGTTCTAGTTGTTGTTAAAAAATCACTAGTATAAAATAATACTGCTGGTGATTTATTTTCTTGTTCCATAAGTTCCTCCATCTTTTTTTTATCATATTTAATATCAGCTATATACCAATCATAATTATCTTTCATTTTTATAATCCTATTTGCACATCTACTTTTAACATTGTAGGTATGCTTAAAACATTACATATTCTTTCAAATTGAGATGGTTTTATCTTAGTTATACCTAATTCCCATCTATCAATTAATGGCCTAGAATAGCCTGTTTTTTTAGAAATTTCGTTAAGTGTTAATCTTTGCTCTTGTCTAATGTTTCTTAATTGCAATCCTAACTCCTTATAGAAATAGCTATCTATGGTTTTAATCACCTGCATTTAGCATTTCACCTCACCTTCTAAAAGAATTATGTGAGCAGAGATACATTTCATACAAACTATATTGACTAACCTTTAGTTGTTTGCTATAATTAAATCGTGTCGAAAAAAATGCATGTGCAAACAATTTATTTGCATACATTTAAGGCACAAAAAAATCAATGAGTACAAAATGTATTCGTTGGTTATCGCGGGATTAGGTTTCAATTTTTCGACGACTGAACCTAATTCTCTTTTTTTTATCCAACATAGAGTATCCACTCTCATACCCTATGAACTGACTATATCATAAAACTAACTTTTTTACAATTAAAAAAAGGCAAATATTCAAGTTATTTGCTTTTTTTGTATAATAAAAAAAATAATTTTTTTTAATAAAAGTCAGTGAAAAGTCAGTAACTTTTTTGGTATTATCATCATAGAACTAGCCTTGACGCAAATGACACTTTGCGCTATAATCTGGATGGCTAGAAGAAAGGAGAACGATTATGCCAGTATATGCCGAAAAAAACAAAGTAAATGGTCTAACAAGATGGTATGTAAGAACTTATATAGAAGATGAATTCGGCATTAGCAAACAAATAACTAAACACAATAAACTATGGTTAGGTCGAGAAGGAAAAATAAAAGCTCAACAAGAAGAAATAAGAATTAGAAATGAATTTGATGTTAATCAGTCTAAAAAAAGAAAAATCAAAATTTATGAATTAAAAGAACAATATTTAAATTTTATTAAAGGTAAGGTTGATGATGACACATATCATAATAAAGAAGTAATGTTATCACACTTTTGTTGTATTGATGAAACAAATCAAGTTCATACTTCTCCAAATTCTCTTGTTACAGCTTGGAATGTCATTTTATTTACAAATTGGCAAAAAGAAATGAAAAAGAAAAAATATTTAAAAAGTAAAGATAATTGGGTTAATTATTCAATAGAACATTTAAATCGGATCTATGGCGAAATATGTAATATGATAGATTATGCAATTACTGAAGGATATTGTACTATTAATTTTGCAAGACAAGCTGGAAAAATAGGAACTCCTAAAGAAATAAAATTGAGTGAGCAAAGAAGAGATTATAATGTCATAAATTTAAATGAATTTTTAAGACTAATGAATGCTAGTAAAGATAACCTTAGATATAACACCTACTTTGAACTTTCTTTTAAAAGAGGTCCAAGACCAGGAGAAGCTAGAGCATTTAGAGTTAAAGACTTTAATTATTCAAAACAACAACTAATGGTAAATCATACATTATCAAAATACGATGAATTAAAAGACCCAAAGACACCTTCTTCAAAAGCTGTAATAGATTTAGACTATGAACTAGCAGAAAAAATAAATGACCTAATTAATGAATTAAGGAAAAAAGAAGGATTTAACGAAAATTGGTTCATATTCGGTGGTGAAAAACCAATTTCATCAAATTCCTTAAACAAAGCAAAAGAAAAATATTTTAAATTAGCAAACATAGAACAATACTTAAGACTACATGATTTTAGACACAGTTGTGCAACTTGGCTCTTTTCAATCGGTATACCAATTCAAGTTATTTCTAAAATTTTGAGACATAAAGACATAGATGAAACTCTAAAAACATACACTCATTTATTAAAAGAAGACTATGAAAAAGGTATAAATAAAATCAATTTATACTTTGAAGAAATTTTCAAACAAGACCAAAAACAAGACCAAAATGCACTTTGGCAAACAAAAACCCTTGATTTACAAGGGATTACAAGCTAAGTGGTGACCCGTATGGGATTCGGACCCATGAATGTAGCCTTGAGAGGGCTATGTGTTAAACCACTTCACCAACGGGCCATTACAACATAAATATTCTAACATATTTATATTTTTTTTACAATAGTTTAATATTGACAAAGTATAGGAATTTATGTTTTAATAATTTACTAAGGAGTAATTTGTATGGAAAACTTGAAAACAATAACAGAAATGTTAAGGGATAAAATTAAAGATGAATATATTCATTTAAAAGAAAAGTTTTATAATGATATCAATGAAGATAATCTGGATCAAGAGTTGGAAGATTTTGATGATGAAGATTTGAATGAAAATTATTTAGAAGATGATGAAGATTTAGATATAGAATATTTAGATGAAGATGAGAAATTTTATAATGAAGTATATGCCAAATTAATGAATACTATCAAAGTAAGCAAATATAAAAAAATTATATACCTTATACTATTGCAAGATACATATGAATGTATAAAATCTAAGAAAATCTCAGATTTAGAATTGCATAAATACGAAACAGAGATGTTAAATTTATTAGAAGGTTTGAATTTAAAAAGATTAATTAATAAAATAGAAAATGATGAAGAATTCTATTTAGATTTGCTAACTATTTATCTTGAATATCAGTTTGAATTAAACAATGAATTAAAACAAAAAAATAAAAAACTTTTAGAATTATCAAATGATAAAATAATTAAAAAATTTAAAATATATGTACTAGATGATGTACAATTTCAATATACAAAAACGAGGAAATTATATTAAAATTCCTCGTTTATTTTATTATATCTTTCTTTAATTCTATCAATGCCAAATAAATTCATTATTTCAAATAAATCTGGAGTCATTGATTTACTAGTTAAAGCAACTCTTAAGACAGTTGAAACATCCGCAACATTTCCTTTAAAATTTTCAGGATTTTTCTTATATTCCTTCATATTTGATGCATAACCAAGCTCATCACACATAAGTTTAATATTATTAAACCATGCTTCTTTATCGTTAAGTTCAATATACTTACCTATATATGTATCTAATATATTTCTTATTTCTTCTTTATCAGTAATGTTTTTCCATTCATATTCTTTTTCTTTATTATAGAAAATATCATCATACATATACCAAATTAAATTTTCAATATCAGAGTATTTAGCAATATCTTTTCTTGGCTTTTCTTGTTCTCTTTCAATATTCAAGATGTTTTTATAGTATTCTGAATCTTTTTCTATTAATTCTTTTAATGATTCACTATGAACATTAGCCCATTTATAGGATTCTTCATATACTTCTTCTTTAGTCATTTTAGATATTATATTTTTAGATATATCATCTAATTTCATTAAATCATATAAAGCTCCACTAGTCGACATTTTATTAGCGCTAAATTCAAAATCAGTGAATTTTTTATCTGGATTAGCTGTATGCCATTCTTCATAATTAGAATTAATTATTGTCATCAATGATTCAATAACAGCAAGCTTTGGATATCCCATTTCATCATAATAACTCATACTAGCTTCTGGATCTTTTCTTTTACTTATTTTTCTCAAAGAATCTCCATCTTTTTTCATAATAAGAGGCGTGTGAATATATTTAGGAGCTTCAAAACCAAACGCAGCAAACATTTGAATATGTTTAGGAGCACTTGGTAACCATTCTTCTCCTCTTACAACATGAGTTGTATGCATTAAATGATCGTCTACCACATGAGCAAAATGATAAGTTGGAAGCATAGTTTCACTTTTCATTATAACTTCATCTATATCATTTTCATTTAAGAACAGTTTTCCTTGTCTTAAATCATCAAATTCAAACTTATTATCAAAGTTACCATTACTTCTAAATCTAATTACATATTTTTCTCCGTTTTTTATTTTCTCTATAGCTTCATCCGGAGTAAGTCTAGAACATCTAGCAAATCTTCCATGATAACCAGTTCTTATTTTCATAGTTTCTTGATTTTCTCTCATTTCAGCTAATTCTTCTGTTGAACAAAAACATGGGTAAGCTCTATCAATTTCTATTAAATGTTTAATAAATGCATGATATATTTCTTTTCTTTCACTTTGAATATATGGTCCATAATTACCAATTATTTCTCCCTTAAACTCATATTCATCCGGAGTTAAATTATAATCATTTAAAGTATGCATAATAAGCTCTACTGCACCTTCTATTTCTCGAGTCTTATCTGTATCTTCATTTCTTAAAAAGAATACACCATTAGACTGTTTAGCAATTACATAATTTATAATTGCTTGAAAAAGCCCTCCTAAATGCATAAATCCAGTTGGAGATGGCGCAAATCTAGTTACTTTTGCACCTTCTTCTAAATCTCTTTTTGGATATTCTTTTTCATAATCCTCTACTGTTTTTGTAATATTAGGAAATATTACATTAGCTAAATCTTTATTTGTCATAAAATCTTCCTTTCTAATAAAAAAATAGATTAATCCTATATATAAGGACGAATCTATTTCGTGGTACCACCTTAATTTATGTATTTCTACACCTTTAAACTATAACGTTGTTAACGAATAAAACTCCAAAGTTTCTTCAAATAATTTCTTTATTAGTTTACACCCACCACTAACTCTCTATAAAATAAAATTATTTTACTCTTCTTCTTCCCAGTCCTTAATAATTTACGAATTAATTATAACAAACTTTTTTATATTTGTAAATTACTTTTTATTTCTTTTATAATTAAACATATATTGTATAGCAAGCCCACTATATTCTTTATATGTATCATAAGTAAATTTTCTTATATTTTGTTCTCCTTCTATATTATAATCTTCTTTCATAAATTTTTTTACCCAAGTATCAACTGGATATACATCAAACTTTTGATATGCGAATAAAAGTATACAAGAAGCAACTTTCATTCCAATTCCTTTAAACTCTACTAAGTATTTTAAAGCTTCCTCTCCAGACATATCATATATTTTATCTAATTCCAATTTTTTATTATTAATACATTCAATTATTTCGTACAAATATTTATCCCTAAAACCAACTTTACAATTTCTAAAATCGTCTATACTTAATTTAGATAAATCTTCTAAACTAGGAAATAAGTAATATTCTTTATCTTTAAATATTACTTTTTTTCCGTAATTTAAAGAAAGTAAATTAAGAGCATTAGCTATAGAAGGTACTCTATTATTTTGAGATATAATATAAGCAATTAATGTCTCAAAAGAATCTTGATGTATCATTTTTAATCCTTTACTAAAAACAACAGCATCTTTAATTTTACTATCTTTACTAATTAGATCTATTCCTATTTTTTCATAATCTCTATTAAGATCAAAATAATCAAATATTATATTTTCCAAATCTTCTTCGTTGTTTGATTCAACTATTATATAATCTGTATCTTCTTTTAGATTTATTACTCTATCTTTTATAAATATTGTGAAACTATTATCTTTTTCTTCTATAAATCTAAAAATCTGTCCACATGTAACAGTAGCTTTTAAATCAAAATTATTCTTTATTTTTAACATATATATCACCAACTACATATAATACTTTATCTTTTCCATAATATAAAAGAGCATTACTCATATATTATATCAAAAAATAACAAAAAAGTATTGCAAAAATAAAATATGTTTGCTATAATTAATATTGTCTTATGGCGATGTAGCTCAGTTGGCTAGAGCACATGGTTCATACCCATGGTGTCGAGAGTTCGAATCTCCCCGTCGCTACCAATAGAATTCGACAGGCCCTTGTTTTACAAG
>SVAX01000015.1 GCA_015059155.1 Bacillota bacterium
AATTGTTTTAAATCAGATAAAATATCTAATTCTCTACACATATCTCTTTGCTTATATGGATCGCCACCCATTAACATTATAAAGTTTGCATTTTTAATCATTTCTTTTGCTTGTTCTTTAGATAAATTCGGAGCAATTATATTTTGTTGTTCAAACTCTATTCCAATATTCTTGAAATGAGCTGTAAATGCTGGAACATATTTTGTTTTAGCTTTTTCTATTTTTTCTGGACTCCCAGGAATATAAACAATGCTTTTTGTACTAGTCAACTCAGATTTAAACATATCGCCCAAGCCATGTCCAAATGCATTATTAATATCAAATCCACTACAATAGTATCTTATCATTATTATCACATCCTATATTTAATTATATCATACTTTCTTTATATAAGCGAGAGGTCGATTTATTTTTATTAATTCTTAACACACACCACGCATGCATTCGCTTTTTCTTATAAGTGGGTCCGAATTTGTTACCGGTCACCACTAAAAAACTTCTATATTTTTGAACTTTTTGTAACTATTTTTCACATTATTTTAAATTTATAGTAACAAAAACAAATAAAAAAGTTCAAAAAAAATCGAGTTACAAGACCAAAAACAAGACTAAAGTTATTTAGAAAAAATAAAAACCCTTATAAAATAAGGGTTTATTCACTATATGGTGACCGGTACGGGATTCGGACCCGTGAATGCATGCGTGAAAGGCATGTGTGTTAAGCCGCTTCACCAACCGGCCATAATATTTAAATGGTGGGCCTGAATGGACTTGAACCATCGACCTCTCGCTTATCAGGCGAACGCTCTAACCAGCTGAGCTACAAGCCCATCAAAAAGATATGACTATATAAGTATATCCTAATTTTTGTATTTTGACAATACTTTTTTACAAATTTTTTCATTTTTTTGAAAAAAAGACAGCGTTTAGGTATTCACCTACACATTTTATAACACAAATAAAAAAGAAACAAGTAATTGTTTCCTAATTTTGATTAAAATAATCTAAGTATATCATTATAGGTTACTAGTATCATAAGCAACATTAACAATATAAAACCTATATTATGAATCATATTTTCTATTTTTGGATTAACTTTACTACCTTTAATTTTTTCTACTATAATAAATAGAATATGTCCACCATCCATAGCTGGAAGTGGTAAAAAGTTAATAAAACCTACATTTATACAAATTAAACATAAAAGTGATACTACACTACTAAATCCTGCCTTAGCAGATTGACCTACTACATTAAAGATTCCAACAGGGCCTGATAACATACTTAAACTTATATCACCAGTTATTAAATAAAATACAGTAAACACCATTTGTTCAATTGTACTAATGAATTTTAAGAAAGCATATTTAATAGCTCCAAAAAAGCCTTTTGCTTCTTCGCCAGCTATATAAAATCCATAGCTATAACCCAATAATTGATCATCTTTATTTTCAGTTACTGTTACTTTAGATTCTTTTGTTAAACCTTGCTTGTCTTTCAAAGTGAGTGTTAATGAATCTTCAGATTTAGCTAATTCATTTACCATTTCTAAATAGGTTGCTACATTAACTCCATTAACTGCCGTAATTGTATCCCCTTCAGATACACCATTTATGCTAGAATTAGTAACGATTACATCATTAACTTCAAATCCGTAATTTTTTTGATAAGGAAGATTAGATTTGCCAATCGCTACTGGAGTAACTGTTACATCTTTCTTATTACCATTTTGATCTTTTACTGTCATAGTAAAGTCTTTATCTGCAGCTATTGTCATCTCTAAAGCTAATTTGTCATAATTATTTACAAAACGCCCATTTACTGCCACAATTTTATCATTATCATTTAAATTATTAATAACACTACTATTAATATAAACATTGTTTACAGAAACCCTATTAAATAATCCTAATAAGAATAATAAAACAAAAGCAAGTATAAAGTTCATCATAACACCTGCTACCATAATCATAAATCTTTGGAAAGCGGTTTTTGATTGAAGTCTTTTTTCTTCTGGTATTGTTTCATCTACTTCTACTTCTTCTCCGGCCATTTGAACAAATCCACCTATAGGAAAAAGACGAATACAATAATCAGTTTCATCATTTTTTCTATTAAATTTAAATATTTTTGGACCCATTCCTATTGAAAATTCATATACATAAACACCATATTTTTTAGCAAACATAAAGTGTCCTAATTCGTGTATAAACACTGTAATTCCAAGTATTAAAATAAAATATATAATTGTCATCATTTTTATCACCTTTTATAAAATATTTAAGAAGAATGTGAATGCTAGCATCACAAATATACTACTATCTAATCTATCCAAAACCCCACCATGTCCCGGCATAATATTAGAAAAATCTTTAACTTTATATTTTCTTTTTATTGCTGAAAAGAATAAATCACCAAATTGTCCTACTAAAGTTAAAAATAATACAACAACAGAGACTGCAAATATTGAAGCTTCTGGATTTATCACAGTTAAATAATAAACACTACAAACGAAAGTACCAATTAAACTTCCAACAATAGTTCCTTCCCAAGTTTTCTTTGGAGATATTTCCTCCAACAGTTTATTTTTGCCAATCAATCTACCTGCAAAATAAGCATAAGAATCCGTAATAATTGTTATTAAAAATAGAAAAATAATAATATTCAAACCTATTGTTCTATATAAATAAAATAAAGACATTGAAAATCCCAGGAAAAATACTCCACCTAACAAATAAAAGGCATCTTTTACATTATATACTTTTTCATTATGGTATAAAACTACCGGTAATAATAGAGTTAAAAATAATCCCGACATCATTTTGTAATCAAAACTTAAATTTAAATTACCATTTAATGTACAATTGAAATAAAAAAGTGTTACCATAATATAAGCTACAAACCTTATAAAATCCGGATATTTTTTTTCCTTTTCTTTAACTTTCATAAATTCATTTAAACCAATCAATGTTAAAATATAAAATGTTATATTAAATATAAATCCACCTACAACAAAAATTGGAATAAAAATAGCAAATGCTACTATAGCACTCAATACTCTCTGTCTCATATAATCACATCCTACATATAATTATAATATATTAGTAAATTTATTACAACAAAAAAATGAAAAAAAATAGATTATATAAATATTAAAAATCAAATAACTTAAAAACTAGGTTTTTTCAATGCAATAGCCAATTTTATGTATTTAAATTAATAAATTTGTAAATCAAAATAAAAAAATTGAAATTATTCAATTTTTTATATTAATTATATTTTTTAAAAATGATTTGCTTTTTAAATAAAGTCCTGTATATCTATCATAATAATCATTTATAAAATTATTTACTTCGTAAACAACATCTTTTTTTATATCAAGCTTTTCTATTTTATCTATATCTACTAAAGTATACATCCTAACCAGCTTTATAGCTTTATCACTTACAATAGGCTCATTAGTATGACATTTACTACACAAATATCCGCCTTTATCACTAGATAATGTCACTACACTCTTTGATCCGCAAATACTACATCCAGTTATATTAGGCATTACACCTAAATATTCTAGATATTTAAGTTCAATTATATTGGTAATAATTAATGGATTAAAATTATCATTTATTTTTATTAAAGAGCTAATAAGCAAATCATATAAATTATTATCATCACATTGTTTATATACTTGCTTTGTTAAATCCATTAAAAAACTAGCATAACTTATTTTTTCTATATCTTTTTTAATATTAGAAAAATTATTTATAACACTAGCCTCACTAAGTATTGATAATTTATCTTTTTTATAATAAATAGTAAATGTAGCATAAGTTAATTTATCAGTAATACTTCTTAAATTACTTTTTAAAGATTTACAACCTTTAGCTATAACACCAATAACGCCATATTCTTTTGTTAAAATGTCTAATATTTTACTAGTATCACCATAATTTCTAGTACTTATTATTATCCCTTCAATATCAATAACTTTGTTATTCATTTACTTCCTCAAAACGATATTTTTGATCTATATTAGGATATTTTTCTTTGTCCATTAATGAATTAAACATTTCATAATCTCTTACCCATACTTTTCCATCATCTATATTTTGATAAACAACTTTTTTAGATAAGTCTTCAGAGTCTATTGCAATATTTATAACTTTATAAATGTGCCCTTTAAAATGTTTATATACTTTACCTATTTCAATCGTTCTTTCCATCTTTCTTCACTTCTTCTTTATATTTCATATAATATTCTATTTTTCCTGTACTTTTAAATAAATTCCACAATAATTCTTTCATTTTATCACCTATTTAATTATGATAAATTTTTTTATTTTTATTCAATTAACTTTCAAAATCTTTAAAACCAAATTCATTTAAATATTTTTCTTTTTCTCTCCATTTTTTAACTGTCTTAACATATAATTCTAAATATACATTTTTTCCTAATAATTTTTCTAAATCCTTACGAGACTCTATACCAATTTTTTTTATCATGTCTCCTTGTTTTCCAATAACAATTTTCTTTAAAGAATCTCTATCAACTATTATTGATACTCTAATATTATAGCTAGTTTTACCTATTTCTACACTATCAGTAACACAAGTAATAGAATGAGGTACTTCTTCTTCTGTAAAATTAAATACTTTTTCTCTTACTATTTCTGACATCAAAAAATCTATTGACTTATTAGTAACACTATCTTCACCATAATATCTAACAGTATCAGGTAGATATTTTTTTAATGTATCTATTAAATCGTCGACATTACTTTTTGTAATAGAAGAAACTGGTATTATTTCATCAAAATCATATAAGTCTTTATAATCATTTATTCTTTTTAATATTTCTTCATGTGTAATTTTATCTATTTTGTTTATAACAAGTATAACAGGTTTATCTATATTTTTTAATTTTTCTAATATATAAATATCTCCTTTTCCTAGACCTTCATAAGCATCAACTAAAAACAAAATTATATCAGTATCTTCAATACTATAATAAGCTTGTTTATTTAAAGTTTTACCTAATTTATTTACAGGCTTATGTATTCCTGGAGTATCTACAAAAACTATTTGAACTTTATCTTCATTATATATTCCTTGTATAATATTACGAGTAGTTTGCGGTTTATTAGATGTTATCGCAACTTTTCTACCTATTATACTATTTATTAATGTACTTTTTCCTACATTTGGTCTTCCTATTATACCTACAAAACCGCTTTTCACATTATCACCTCACACTTTAATTAAAATAGAGCTACTATTTTTGGTAAAAAAATTATTAAGTTTAAAATTATAGCTACCAAAAAAACTATAAAAGTAGCTCCGCTTCCACAATCCTTAGCAATTTTTATTAAATTATTATATTCTTTTCCTATTGCATCACATGTAGCCTCTATTGCTGTATTTATGAGTTCAATTGAAAGGATTATACCCAAAATACAAACAATAAGTATCCATTCAAGCCCATTAATATTATAAATTATACCCATGATTATTTCTACTATAACACCAAAGAGATATAGGAGTATACTTTTTCCATCTTTTGCATAACATTTAATTCCATTTAATGAATTTTTTATTGTTTGCAAAACAGAACTAGGTGTTAAATTCCTTTTTTTTATATCCTCTTCTATTTTATTTTTTAATTCCGTACTCATCTAAAATCATCTCCTGTAATTTAAACATTATCTTTTCATCCTCTTCTTTCATATGGTCATATCCAAGTAAATGAAGAAGACCATGAACAGTTAAAAATGAAAGTTCTCGTAAAAAACTGTGACCGTATTCTATTGATTGATCATAAGCTCTTTTTAAACATATATAAATATCACCTAAAACTCTCATATCAGTCTTTACAAAAGTATTATCATCTTCTAAAGCAAAACTAATTACATCAGTAATACTATCTTTATTTCTATAATTTCTATTTAGTTCTTGAATTTTTTGTTCATCAACTATAATTATATTAAATATTGCATTATTTACTTTTTGATATTTCAATGTAAAATCAACCAATTTTTTTATTTCAACTAATTCTTTTATATTTTCGTTTGTTTGATTAATAATTTCAAAACTATTCATAACATCCACCCTAACAATATAATTATATTATAAATGTCTATTTTTTTCAATAATAAAATATTTTTAATCAAATAATTGTTTATATTTTATATAATATTTTAAGTATATAAAAATCGCAATTTTTTGCGATTTTATTCTCCTCTTAATTTTCTAGCTTGATCTTCAGTAATTAAAGCTTCAATTATATCATCGATTTCTCCATCCATGACACGTTCTAGTTGCATAGTAGAAAAACCAATTCTATGATCAGTAACTCTATTTTGCGGATAGTTATAAGTACGTATTTTTTCTGATCTATCTCCTGTACCTATTTTATTTCTTCTTTCACTACCTAATTCTTGTTCTTGTTTTTCTAACTCCATTTGGTATAATCTAGATTTTAATACTTCCATAGCTTCTGCCTTATTTTGTATTTGACTTCTTTGATTTTGACAAGTAACAACTGTATTAGTTGGTAAGTGTGTAATTCTTACTGCAGAAGGTGTTGTATTAACTCCTTGACCTCCATGTCCTGAAGCACAGTATGTATCAATCCTTAAATCACTATCTTTTATTTCTATATCTATATCATCCACTTCAGGCATAACAAGTACAGTAGCAGTTGATGTTTGTATTCTACCATTTGATTCTGTTGTTGGTATTCTTTGAACTCTATGAGAACCACTTTCATATTTCAATTTAGAATAAACACTATCACCTTTTATTTTAAATTCAACTTGTGAATATCCACCAGCTTCTCCAGCTTCTGAATTTAACTCTTCTACTTTCCATCCGTTTTTTTCTGAATAATAAGTATACATTCTATAAAGATCTCCAGCAAAGATATTAGCCTCATCTCCACCAGCAGCTCCTCTTATTTCTACTATAACGTCTTTACCATCATTAGGATCCTTTGGTAAAAGCATTATTTCAAAATCTGCTTCCATCTTTTTTCTTTTTTCTTCATTTTCAGTATATTCTTCTTTAGCAAATTCTCCCATTTCAGGATCTTTCATTAATTCTTTTGCTGCACTTATATTTTCTAATACCTTTTTATATTCTTGATATGCTTCATAATTTTCTCTTAAACTAGATTGTTCTTTACTAAGTTCCATTGTTTTCTTTATATCACCAAGTACTTCAGGCTTAGTTATTTCTTCCATTATTTCATTATATCTTTTTTCTATATTCTCTAATCTCTCTATCATGAAAATCTTCCTTTCAAATCATATAAATTATACTATAAATATATTTGTTTTACAAGTATTTATTAAAGAAAAAGAAGATTACATATCTTCTTCCATTTCATCATCATTTACTATTGATAAGTCTTCCAAATCATCTGAATCATCTAAATCAACTTCATCATCTGTAATTTCTACGCTTTCATCCATTTCTTCTAATTCTTCATCTTCTTCTATTTCTTCTTCATCGAATACTTCTTCCTCATCGTCTTCATCTAAAACTATTTCCACTTTATGTTTATCTTTCAAATCCCATTCAGCAGTATCAAGCAAGATAAATCTTTTATCAGTTGTTAAAGATGTATAATAGTCTCCTATTTTTTCTGAATATTCTTCTTCAGTCAAGTTCAATAAATCACAGATTTTCTTAAATACACTTGGGGTATTCATAGGTTTTTTATTTTCATTTAAAATCATTTCTGTTAAATCAGTATAAGAAAGTACTTCTAATTCTTCTTTTTTCATATCTTTTAATTTCATATAATATCCTCCTACATTTTTTCAGGTGCGCTTACACCAAGTAAATAACATGCGTTTTTTATAGTTATAGCTACTGATGCGATTAAATTTATTCTCTCTTCAGTATATTTTAAATCATCAGTAAGAACTTTTTCATGAGCGTAATAGCTGTGAAAAGAAGATGCAAGCTCATAAACATAATTAGCAATTAAATGAGGTTCTCTTTTCTTAGCACTTATTTCAACTATATCTTTAAATTCGTATACTTTATTTAATAAGTCTAAAGCATACTCACTATTAATTGTTTCATATTTTTCAATAGGTTTTATTTCTTTATTATATTCTCTAATTATAGAACATATACGTGCATGTGCATATTGAATATAATAAACAGGATTCTCATTAGATTTTTTAGTAGCTAAAGTCATATCAAAATCCATTTGAGAATCTAACGATCTCATAGAAAAGAAATATCTAGAAGCATCCTTACCTACTTCTTCTAATAATTCAGTTAAAGTAATTGTTTTACCAGTTCTTTTACTTAATTTAATTTCTTCCCCATCTTTTAATAATCTAACCATTTGTAATATTTTTACATCTAATTTATCAGGATCATAACCCATCATTTTTATTGATGCCTTTAAACGAGCTATATACCCATGATGATCGGCTCCTAATACATCAATTAAACTATCATATCCTCTACTATACTTATTGATATGATATGCAATATCAGGAAGTAAATAAGTATTATTTTTATCAGATTTAACCAATACTCTATCTTTTTCATCTCCAAACATAGTAGTTTTAAGCCAAATTGCATCTTCACTTTCATAAGTATATCCATTTTTTATTAAATTATTTAAAACATTATTTACACTATTATCTTCGTATAAAGATGTTTCACTATACCATACATCAAAATCTATATCAAAATCACTTAAATCTTTTTTTATTTGTTTTAATAAAAATTCAACACCCTTTTTACGGAAAATATTAGTAGGTGCTTCTTTCTTATATTCTTCATATATAGACTTAGCTACTTCTATTATATCTTTTCCATGGTATCCATTTTCAGGTAATTCACTATCAATTCCACATAAGTTTTCATATCTAACTTTAATAGATTTCTCTAAATTATTTATTTGATTACCTGCATCATTAATGTAATATTCACGAGTTACATCATATCCAGCAAAGCTCATAATACGAGCAAGTGAATCACCATAACTAGCTCCTCTAGCATGCCCTATATGTAAGAATCCAGTAGGATTTGCACTTACATATTCTATATTTACTTTTTTTGAATCCCCACAATTACATTTTCCATAAGAATCTGTATTTTCAAGAACAGCATTAATATTATTTAACAAATAATCTTTTTTAACAAAGAAATTTAGAAAACCAGGTCCAGCAATTTCTACTTTTATTATATTTTCATTATTAATATTATTAACTATTTTAGTAGCTATTTCTCTAGGATTAATTTTTAATATTCTTGTTAATTGCATAGCAATATTACTAGAATAGTCACCATTATTCTTATCTTTTGGTATATCTATTATAATTGGAATGTCATTATCTATTCCTATATTATTTAAAGATTGTTTTATTACATTTTTAAGTATTGTTTTCATGCCTTACCTCCCATACTAGTGAGTATTTAAAATCATTTCCTTCTAAATCATAATTTAAAACTATTTCATTATCTTTAATAATTAATTTTTTAGTATTCGTATTTAAATCAAATATTTTCTCCATACCAAATACTTGATAAGTTGATATAGTTTCTTTATCTTTTTCAAAAACAAAATTAATTTTATATTCATTGCAAGTTCTATTCATTTCTATTTTATTATCAAAAATTAAAATAGTTACTGTGATATTATTTTCTTTATAAACAATTTTATTATTTGTTTTTATTCCAGATACTTCAATATTTAAGTTTTCTTCATCTGAAATAAGTTTCGCTTTTAAATTAATTTTTCCCATACACATCCCAAACATTATAGCACACTTTTTTTCATTTTGCACTCATATTTTCACATTTTTTTACAATACTAATTTTAGAATGCAGGTGATCATGTGAAAAAGCTTAAAAAATTAGGGAAAATATTCATTTTTTGTATCGTATTTTTTATATTTGCTTACTTCGGAGTGTATTTAGTTGCTTCTTTAACAGAAAAGCTTGATATTAATACATCTAATGGTTATTATCTATATGATACAAAGAATAAACTTATAAATGGGACAAGTGATCAATGGATAAAATTAGAAGACATTTCTCCTCATTTGATAAGTGCAACTATAGCTATTGAAGATAAAAATTTTTACAAACATCAAGGTTTTGATTATTTAAGAATAGCTAAATCACTTTACGTTAATATTGTAAATCAAAAAACTTTACAAGGAGCTTCTACTATTACGCAACAGTATGCTAAAAATTTATTCTTAGAATTTGATAAGACTTGGGAAAGAAAAATAAAAGAAGCTTGGCTTACAATAAGATTAGAAAGTCAATATAGTAAAGAGGAAATACTTGAAGGCTATTTAAATACTATAAATTATGGTGGTGTGTATGGTATTGAGAATGCTAGTTATTATTATTTTAATAAAAGTGCATCTGATTTAACTTTAGCAGAAGCAACTATTCTAGCAGGTATTCCTAAATCGCCTTCTAACTATTCTCCTATATTAAATTATGATAAATCTAAAGAAAGACAATATTTAGTTCTTGACGCTATGAAAAATAATGGATTTATAACTGACAACGAAATGAATAGTGCTTATAATACTCAGCTTAATTTTTATGGCTATTTAGAAGATAACAATTTAAAAACACTTAGATATTTTCAAGATAGTGTTATGGATGAACTTGAAACATTAGATCTTCCTACTTCTTTTCTTGAAACAGGAGGATTAAAAATATATACAACCTTAGATATGGAAGCACAAACTATATTAGAAGAATCTATAAATAATAATTTTACTAATGAAGAGATGCAGTTATCTAGTATTGTAATGGATCCAAATACTGGTGAAGTACTCGCTTTAGCAGGTGGTAAAGATTATAATATATCTCAGTTCAATAGAGCTACTAAAGCTAAAAGACAAGTTGGTTCTACTTTAAAACCATTTCTTTATTATGCTGCTTTAGAAAATGGTTTTACTGAATCTACTACATTTACAAGTGAAGAAACTACATTTGTCTTTTCTAATAATCAAACATATAGTCCTTCTAATTATAATAATAAATATGGTAACAAAAATATATCTATGGCAGCAGCAATTGCTTATTCAGAAAATATATATGCAGTTAAAACACATTTATTTTTAGGAGAAGAAACACTAGTTGAAATGCTTAAAAGAGTTGGTATAACATCAGAGTTAGAAGCAATTCCTTCTCTTGCTTTAGGTAGCGAAGAAATAACTCTCATAGATATGGTTGCTGCATATGGAACTTTAGCAAGTAATGGATATAAAGCAGATCCTCATTTTATAAAAAAAATAGAAGATTCAAACGGGAATGTTTTATATGAATATAAAGATAAACAAGAACAAGTCTTAAATTCGAGTTTAGTTTATATAACAAATGAAATATTAACTAGTACCTATAATTATAACTTTATAGACTATAATTATCCTACGTGTTATGATCTAGCAAGCAAACTTTCTAATAAATATTCTATCAAAACAGGAACAACTGATACAGATCATCTAATTTTTGGCTATAATAAAAATATTGTAGTTGGTATTTGGAGTGGATATGACGATAATTCTATTTCCGAAACCGGTGAAGGTAAACAAATAAAAAATATGTGGTCAGAAATAGTTGAAAACTATAATAAAGATAAAGAAAATAGTTGGTATGATATGCCTAGTAACATTGTTGGAGTACTAGTTGATCCTATTAGTGGTGAAGTTGCAGATGAAAACACAAAAAAGCCTACTATGTTTTATTACATTAAAGGAACTGAACCTACTTATAAAAATGATTCATTAGAAGACTTAATTCCTACTATTAAACTAGATGAATAACTTTGATTCATCTTTTTTTATTAAAAAAAGAAGTTTACTTTAGTAAACCTCTATACTTAAATTTAATTAAAGTTGTACTGTTATAACTGGACGAACACCCTTGTTAGAGCCATCTTCCCAGTCTGCGACGATGCCGTTGTCGATTAAATAACCACCATTGAGCACAGCAATAGCAAAATAACGATCTTCAGTTGCAAGTGTCCAATATCCCCAAACGTCTGTTACTGAGTGTACTGATACACCTCCCCATTCATTATCCAAGTAATCATACAAATATGCATTTGTTCCGTTTTCTTCATCATAATTCGATACTTCTGATAATTTTGGTAATCTTGCTTTCCCATTTAGTGTAATGGTTCCATAAACTCCACCTTCATCAGTATATGTTTCATTTAGTCTTAATTCTTCTTTCCATGATGATGTTGCAGTGTTTAAGTAATTCATTGCTGTTACTGGCCCGTATTCATTTGTACATTCATCACCACACGAATTCTCATTATACCAAGATACTTCTCCTTTGTCTTCTACATCATCTGAGTCTACTGGTTGTCCACTTGCATTTATATTAGCATACATTATTAAATTAGTTTTTCCATCTGCATTTTGTCCTGGAAGCACAAAGAATGTATATCCTTCATCACTTTCTAAATCCATACCTTCTTCTACTGCACATAGATATTCATCTCCCTCACTTATTCCTGTTGGAGCTACATCATCTACTAATTTACAGATTGGTTCTTCAGGAACAAAATCTGCAACTGAACTATATGTTAACATTACATCTCCAAATGTTACTGTAAATGATCCATCTGCTCTTGCTGCATCTGATGCATATGATATTGTTACTACTACTTGTTCTCTTGTTCCTGCTGCGAGTGTATGATTTGTTATTAATGATGTACTTCCTGTTACTGCTGCATCATTTCCTACTTTTACACTCATACTTATTCCATTACATGCACTATCTACTAATGCTTGTGTTGTCCCTGTTCCAGGTGTACAAGTTTTATTCCCTATGAATGTTATATAGTTTAAGTATGCTAAATACTCTCCTGTATTTTTTGCATAGAATGTGTATGTTACACTATCTCCTGGAGCTGTAAATTTAGCACTTAATCCACTTATTACTGGATTTATTCCATTTGTTATTGTTGCTGCACCTCCATATGTTGATAAGTTTGGATTTACTGTTTGTGTTGTACTTGTACTATTTCCATCGTTAGAAAATATTACTCCAAACTTACTTGCATCTGGATTTACTGATGCAGTTGATTTAATGTTTAATGTACTTGAGAATACTGCAAAACCTATTGATATTGTTAATACACATACTGCTAGTATACTAAGTGTCATTACTTTCTTTCTTCTTTCACTTCTCATTTTATCCTACCTTTCTTATTTTTATACATTTTTATTGTAACACATATATAATTATTATTTCAATATTTTTATATTCTTTTTTTGTAAACTTTACAAAAAAAGAATCAATTATTGATCCTTCAAAAACTTTTTAAGTACTCTAGATAATTCACTCTTATCAATAGGTTTAGATATATAATCATCAAATCCATCAGATATATATTTTTCTTTTTGTCCTTGCATTGCATCTGCAGTAAGTACTACTATTGGAGTATCAAAGTTTTCTATTTCTTTTAACTTATTCATAGTACTAATACCATCTAAACCAGGCATCATCTGATCCATTAATATCAAATCAAAATTATTTTGTTCTTTTATGAAGTCTATACACTCTTGTCCACTTTCTAAAAGGGTTATATCCAAATCATATGAATTTAATAATCTATTAGTAACTTTTAAATTTAGTTTATTATCATCTACTATTAATACTTTTTTACCTTTTAAACTAAATTCTTCAGCGTTCTTATTATTATTCATCATTTTTCTTATTTTGTTGTCTTCAACAATTTTTTGCATAAAAGAAATTGTAACTTTAGTAAACTCTCCTACTTTGCTTTCTATTTCTAATTTACCATCTAATAATTCCATTAAACTTTTAACTGATCCTAAACCTTTATTGGTTTCTTTAGTCATAATAGAATTTAATTTTTCTTCATCGATACCACTTCCAGTATCAATTACTTCTACAATTAAATTAATTTCATTATTAATTTTTTCTCCTCTAACATTTATATCTATTACGCCTTCATCAGTGTTTTTAATAGAATTGTTTATTATTTCATTTAAAGCACCTGTAATTCTTCTAGAATCCCCAAATAATATTACAGGTAAATTATTATCTAAATTAAGATTTAACTTAATAGATTTATCTCCTATATATTCTTTAGCACTATCTTCTATTTTTTTCAACAATTTTAAAATACTATATTGTTTTTCATTTTTTTCTATAAGTCTTTTCTCTATCTTAGAAGTATCTAAAAGTCCATCTATTATATGTATCATTTCATTAGAAGAATCATTTATATTTTTAATATCTTCTCTTATATTATCTTCTAATTTTTCATTTAATAATGCATCACTTAATCCTACTATATTAGTTAAAGGAGTTCTTATCTCATGAGATATTGTTGAAATCAATTCTGTTTTAGATTTATCTAACAATTTAGCATCATTTAAAGCATTTTGCAACATTACATTTTGTTCTCTAATACTTTCTGCACTTTCAGTAACATTCTTTGTTAAAATAGATACTACATTTTTTTGTCTATTAGTTATAAAGAATATTGTACTCTCTAACCATATATTATTTTTAACTTTATTTCCTAATCTATATCTTATAGCTATACTATCTAATTCATATTTAGAGAAACGATCTTTTAAAAATTCTATATTTAAATTAGAATAAACTAAATCTCTATCTTTTTCATTGATATAGTTTAGTATATTTTCTAATTCTTCTGTATATTTTCCTCTTTTTTCTTCTCCAAAATATAATTTATCTTTTTTAAAATATTTTAATTCATAAGAATTAAGTGTTAAATTTATATTCATTTCTAAATCATAAGATTTAGCAGTTATTTGATTTAAAGTACTTTCCCTAGCTTTTATATCAGTTGCTTGAGATATTAAAAGGTGTTGGCGATCATGTTCTTTAGTCGCATCTAAAACTTGTATAATAAAATATTCTTCATTTTTCTCTTTATATGGATATATCTTTATCTTAATCCACATTTTATGATTGTATTTAGGATTATCATACTCTATCATTTGACTAACATACTCTGTTATTTTATCCCAATTATTTAATTCATTTTTAATCATAGGTATGTTTAAAATTTGATAAACTATATCTTCATCACTTTTATCGCTTGTTTTAATACCTAATATATCTTCTACTTTTTCTGATAAATATACTACTTTTTTATTTTTACAATTAATCATAATATATACAGTATCAGACTTATGTATCAAAGAATTAAATAATTTATCTTTTGAATTTAAACCTTTATTTCCTTTCTTTAAATATGATATAAATAAAAGAATTGAAATAATAAATATTAAAAATATCATTAAATAATTAAGTGTTTTATGAATCTTAAAAAAATCTGTTAAATATGATACATTCGAATATACTAAAACAGTTCCTAATAAAGCACTAAGTATTAAACCCTTCTTATCTCTCATAACTACCTCCTAGTATAAATACATTATATCACATTTTTATATAATTGTAAGCAAAAATAAGTCAAAAGACTTATTTTATTTTATTATTAACATTAGCATAATATTGTTTACCTAAATTAACTAATCTTTTAGTCATTTCCCCACCAACTGTACCATTTAATCTACTTGATGTATCTGCACCTAACTGAATACCTAATTCACGAGCTACTTCATATTTTAAATTTTCAATAGCCATTTTAGATCCAGGAACTACTAATTTATTTGTGTTACTCATATATCTCACCTCATTATTATTATTTGTAAATAATAAAATATTAGTATGATAATTTTTTCCAATTAGGTAAAATTAAACAAACTTTAAAATACATCATTAGTAATTTCTACTATTAATATTATTTATTTGTTAGTTAAAAATAATAAAGGGAATTGATATTCCTTAATTGATTATCCATTTTCTTATACTTTCTTTATAAAAAAAGATAGCCACATAGCTATCCATTTTCTTATTTTGTAAAAGTGTTTCCACCTAAATGTTGTTCACCCATTTGAACTAATCTTTTAGTGATTTCTCCTCCAACTGAACCATTAGCTCTTGAAGTAGCATCAGGGCCTAAATTAACTCCTAATTCACTAGCTATTTCGTATTTCATTTTTTCGATTGCTTGTTTAGCTCCAGGTACAACTAATCTATTTGTTGAATTATTATTCATTTTTTTCACCTCCTGTACATTTATAATTTGTGTACAAAGAGGTTTTTTATGCAATTTTTTTTTGGTAATTTTTTCTACTACAATAAATCAATATGTTCTTCTTCTTTTAAGTTAGTTATAACTTCAATATTATCTATACATTCATCTATTAATGTTTCATAATCAAAATTAGATTCATATAAAATACATTTATTTAAATCTGGATTTATTACTGGATGAATCGGTAAAAATATAGTACAACAATCTTCATATGGTAATATACTTGTTTCATAAGTATTTATTTTTTTAGAAATATCAATTATTTCTATTTTATCCATACATGCAACAGGTCTAATTACTGGAAAATTGGTTACACTATTAATAACACTCATACTAGTTAAAGTTTGACTTGCTACTTGACCAATGGATTCTCCATTTATTATAACCTTACATTTATGTTTTAAACTTAATCTTTCAGCTATTCTATACATCATTCTTCTCATAATAGTAATTACATAACTATCAGGTACATTTTTATAAATAGCTTCTTGTAATTTAGTAAATGGTACTATATTTACTTTTATATTACCTGAATATTCATTTATTATACTAGCAAGCTTTATTACTTTATTTTTAGCCTCTATACTTGTATGAGGTGGTGACTCAAAATATAAACATTCCAAATCTACTCCTCTTTTTAAAGCTAGATAACCAGCTACTGGAGAATCTATTCCTCCACTAAGCATTAGCATACCTTTTCCTTGAACTCCTACTGGATATCCTCCAATACCCTTTATTTCATTAGTATAAATAAAAGTACCTTCTACTCTTATTTCTATTTTAACTTCAATATCAGGATTATGTACATCAACACGACAAGGAATATTTTTAAGTACATGACCACCTATTATATTATTAAAATCCATACTATGTATTTCAAAAGATTTATCTGCCCTTTTAGTATTAATCTTAAAAGTTTTAAAACTTTCACTTTTTAATAATTCTAATACTTTAGTTTTTATATCTTCAACATTAGTATTTACTTTATGGCAAATAACTATACTATGTATACCAAATACTTTTTGTAATTTTTTTACTATCTCACTGGCATTATCACATTCAATATACATTCTAACTCTATCAAAGCGTATATTTATATTTTCGCCTTTTAATATACTTTTAACATTATTAGCAAGTAATTTTGTAAAAGTATTTCTATTAGCTTTTTTAGTAGTTAATTCACCATATTTAATTAATATTAAATTATTCATAAAAATCACCACAAACATTATAACTTAAAACAATTAAAAAGTAAATTAAAAAAATTGATATAAAATCAATTTAATTAGATAAAATCATTTCATTAGTTGTTTCTAATTCTAAACAAGTTACTTTTAAATAATTATTAATAACTTCTACCGTACAATTAAACGAATTTGATTCTATTACATAATCACTATTCCAATTAGCATGAATCTCTGAATTAAACTCAGTTTTTACTTGTTCTAAAGTTGGATAACCTTTATTATTTAAATACGCTGTTGAATAAGCAAGTTGTACAGTAGAAATAATTAATTCAGCAGTTCTTTGATTAGCACTATTCTTTGCATCATCTATAGTATCTTCATAAGTATTAACAGCCTTCTTTGCAAACAACAAAAAGCCAGCGAAAGAACATGCTAAAACAAGTAATATTATTTGCCAAATTTTCATTATATTTACCCCTTTCTTTTTTTAAAGCCTTCTTCCTCCTCCACCATGAGATCTTCCACTACTACCTCTACTAATAGATGAACCACCAATTCTTCCACTTGATCCTGATGATGAAGAATCATTTATTCTAACAGAAGAAGTATGAGTTGTTATAAATCTTTCATTTCTTGTGTTAATAATAATGCTATCTTTATTTAAATAATGTCCAGCATTAATACTCTTTTTTACCATTCTATTTTTAAATATAAATATTAATAGTACTATTGTAGCAACCACTATAGATGTTACCGATATTGGTCCCCAAGGTATAATTTGTTCATATACTAAATCACCATTATTGTTAATTATAGTATTTGAATTAGATGAAGGTATTCCTAAAGACGCATATTTACTTCCATCATTTATAAAACTTTCAAACATACTATAATATCCATTATTCTTTTTTAAAGCTATGTTATCTAGCATACTGTTAATTCTATAATCATCATACATTCTAATAGCTTGTCCTGTTGTTGATATATAAATATCTGTATAACCAAAATTAAAATCTATAACAAATATTATTCCATCATAAGTAGCATTTAAACCAAATTTATTATAATCATAAAAATCTTGAGCATATTCCTTTGTTGAATCTTTTTCATGATATTTAACTGTAACAAGCACCATATCCATATTATACTTATCAATATATTCATTTACTTTTTGTTTTAAATTATTTTCTTCTTGTGTTGTTAAAACCATAGCATAATCATATACTTTAACTGTATTATCAAATGCATTAACACTATTTATTCCAATAAATATTAATAATAAGATTAAAAAAAATTTAATTTTTTTCATGATACCACCCCGAAATAAAATATTGCATATATTATTCCAAATGTAATCATAAATACAAAGAACCATAAAAAGACTGCTTTTTTAACATCTATTGGAATATTACCTACTAATTTACCAGTTTGACCATTCATAGCAAAAGTATATATTTTATTTTTATATTTAATATTTAGCATCCATACAGGAAGTAATACATAATCATTTTTTATGTTTTGTAAATTTATATTATTTTTTATTGGAACTACTGTATTATATCCTATTATATCTTTTTCCATTTCACTTATAAAAGAATTTTTTGCTCTATTAATAGCATCTTGTTCAGCCTCTTCTTTAGTAACATCATATTTTTCTGATAAAAAACCTGAAAGATACGAATAATTAAATTCTTTTAAATCTTTATAATCAAAAGGTTCAATAGAATTCATAATATCATTTGGAAATCTTTTAGATCCATCTACGGGAATATTATCAAAAGACATAGATCCTCCACGAGTAGCTAAATAAGTATCTGTTTTTGTATATCTATAATCTCCACTTCTCCAGCTTGTAATTCTCTTACAATCTGCTTCAATAACACCATTAGCATTATAATCATAAAGCCAAAAAGGGATATAAATTCCGCTCATTTCATTTATATTTCTTTTGTTATTAAATTCTTTCGGCATCAATATTTTACCTTTTCCTAATTTTTTAAATGCGTTTATGGCATCTTCTTTAGTATACCTAAAAGGAATAACATAATCAGGATTAAATTCTCCTTGTAATTTATCTTTTAAAATTGCAACATTCCTACAATAAACACAGGAAGTTGTACTAACATTTGGATCTGCAATTATTTGTGCGCCACAGTTTGGGCAAGAATACATATCAATATTTTCAGGAGAAATTGCCTCTGATTCTAATGTTTTGTCTGCTTTTTCTTCATATTTATTTAAAGTTTCTAAATCGAATTCCGATCTACAATACTCACACTTCCAATTTTGACCATGTGGATTAAATTTCAAAACTGCATCACAATTTGGACATTTATGATCTAATGTATTATTCACACTATCACCCACTTTACATAAGTATAGCACAAAAAAACAAATTTTATTTAAATTTCTAATTTTTTTATTTAAAATATATGATTTACTGTAAACTATTCGTTGACTACTGTATCCAAATATCCCCCAAAGTAATAACTAGGAACATTACCTTCTATTATTTTCATAATAATAGGGATATCTACATTTATTTTTGTATTAGAAGATACAAATGGCATAAGTATTTTTATCTCTGCTTCTACATTTATATTTACTTTTATAAATGCATTATTTATACCATAAGATTTTATATCTGTATTGAATTTAGTAAACACATTACCTATTAAATTCATTTTTATAGGTATTTTAGGAAATATATTATTTAATAATGTATTATTAAATATAATGCCACTAGGTAACTCATATATTACCCCCTTTTTTAATTTATCTTCATCATAATCATCTAAAACATTATTAAGATTTATTTTATCTATTTCGCCCATTTCTAAATATTTTAAATTTTGTTCCACTGCCTTAGAAGCATTAACTAATATTTTATTTACCTCTCTAGAATTAAAATCTATACTTTGTATATCTCCTTTTGAATCTTTTGTAGTTATAAAAAGATCCTCCATACTTATACTATTAGATATTTCTTCAGTTATTGTACTACTTACAAGTATTGAAACTATTTTTTTAGTTTCTATTTCAGAATAACTTATAAATTGTGGTAGAGCTTTTTCGTTAAATATTTTAAATATGTAAACTATACTAATAACTAATAAGATTAATACAACTAGTATCTTATTTATTATTTTATTCTTATTTCCTTTATATCTTTTTAAACGCATTCTTTTCATACTAAAGTTTATGTATAGAAAATATATTTTAATCAATAATATAAATGGTGAGATTATGATTAAAAATATTATGAGTAAGAAGATTATTTTCAGTGATATAGATAGTTCTATTAAAGATGTATCTAATTTAATGAAAGAAAATAATATAGGTTTTATACCTATTAAAGATAAGAATGAATATGTAGGAGTTATAACTGATAGAGATATTTGTTTATCTATTCCTACATTAAAAACTATTAATGATTGTATTAAATCTTATATAAGTAATAATATAGTATGCATAGGAGTTAATGATAATATAGAAGATGCATTAAAACTTATGGGAAAATATAAAGTTAAAAGATTACTTGTAAAAGAAAAAGATAATACTATTGGAGTATTATCCTTATCTGATATTTTAAATTATACAAACAACAATAATTTAATTGACACTTATAAAAGCATATTCTATATACATGATAATCATAAAGAGTTTACACCTGAAGTAGATGAATTTTATTTATGATTAATATATTACTCCACCCCATTCAACAGCTGTATAACCTTTTCTTTTGAAACTAGTTAATTTTTGTTCTTTAATACTAGTTTTTTTATTTACCTTTTTTACATGTATAGCTACTCTTAATATTGAATCAGGTTTTGGATTAATAATTAATTTATTATAATAATCTCTTTCTTGTGTTAATTCAAAATATACTAAATTTTTACTATTTTTTTCAAGTATAGGCAACCAATACACTATGAATTCATTTCTTTCTTTTTTATTTAATCCTATTATATCCAATTTTTCTTCTAAAAATTCAATAGCATTATCTTTAGTTACATAAAAACCTTCACTAAAATCTATATAATGGTTTCTATCCTCTTCCCAATATAGTGCATAATAATAATTACCTTTTTTGTCATATAAATCCCCATTTGGATGTGCGGTAACACTCCATTTATTTTTAAATTTAGGATATGTTGTTGTAAGTAAACTTGGTTTTTCAAATGTTACTGTTATATCTGTTTTCTCTAAAGGATATAAGTATAATACAGGTTTAGCATATCCATCTATTCCAGTAGTTTCAATAATTCCTGTTTCTTTTGTATTTGGAATATAATAATATTCCATACCACTACCTAATGTTCCTAAAGGTATTTGATTGTTTTCAATAACTAAATATATTCCGTATTTATCATTTTCTGTATACCATCCAGAAAGCATACTGTGGAATATATAATTTTCTTTATCCCAACCATCATCAAAACTAGCTAAAAGTTCATCTTCTATACTCAAAAGAAGTAAATCAGAATCTTTTGTAGCTACAACAAAATCTTCATATAAACCTAATATTTTATCATACTTTTTACTAGTTGTTTTTAATTTTAAATTATTATCATAAACTTTAAAACTAGTATCATTGGCGACTAATAAAGAATTAGAACCTACTGTAAAATAAGAATACTCTTTACCATCAAACAATACTTTGCCATTACTATTATAAACCTTAAATTTACTATAATCATCTGTATAAGCTGTTATATAAACTAATTTACCAGTGTCTTTAAGATTTCCAATATTTCCTTCTATTGTATAGCTAACATTACCTGTCTTTAAATTAATAAAATTATTTTTACCATTATTAACTAATATTACATAATTATATTTATACATAACACTTGGACTAAATTGCATTTCATCAAGTAATAAAGTTCCTTTAACATCTTTCAATATTTTACCAGTTTTAACATTGTAAATATTATTTTTATCTACATCTTTATAAAGAATTCCATATAATTCAGTATTAGATACTAATAAATCATACTCATTATTAAGCGAAAAAGGTCCAAAATTTATTGAATCATTAGTATAATCATATAAATAGTATTCTTCTTGTTCTTTTATTAAAACATATTTATCAAAAGCATTTATATAACTACAATCTTCTGACTTACAAGTAATAGTTCCTACTAATGTAGAATTGTCATTTGATTCACTATCATATATTGAATAATTATCAAAAACTCTTTTATATATACTAACCTTTTTACCTTCTTTTATTTCTTCCTGTTCTTCTCCGTATATATATTCAATTTCTTTATCATTAATTTTACATTCAGATAAATAGATATTTCCATCACTATAAATATTATGTATCTTGCACTCTACTTCATATTCATCATAATCTAAATTTTCTATAACATATTGCCAAGTAGGAATATCTTCATTACTACTTATATAATCTTTTACTATATTAGCAATATTATCCCCATAAGTTTTAATAACTTTTTCATAATCTATTACTATTTCTTTTTCTTCATCTGGTTTATCTTTACCTAAAAATATAACTAATAAAATTGCAGTAATTATTAGGATACCAAAAATTATACTTAGTGTTATAATCAATTTCTTTTTACTTTTTTTAGGTGGTTTTAGTTCTTCTGGTAATTCTTCTATTTTTTCTTTAACTTCACCTATTTCGACTACTGCTGTTTTCTCTTCTAGTTTTTCTTCTTTTTCTAACTCTTCTTCTACTAATTTATCTAAATTTACTAATTCTTTAGTATTTTCTAAATCTGTTAATTTTTTTTGATTTTCAATTAATTCTTCTAATTCTTTAACTTCACTTCTAGAAGATATACCTTTTATATACTTTTTACAATCATCACAAAATATTTCTAATTCATCTATTTCTTTACCACATCTATTACACTTCATTTTCTTCACCTTCCCATACTACATGCGTATTAGATAAATAATCATGTAGTCCTCTATTCTTTTTATCAAAAAACATCATAAATACTATGGACATTTCTATTATATTAGTAATAATATATGATATTTCATTATATATTAAATAGCCGTCCTTTGATAAAGCTAATACAAATATAATACTTAAAATATTTACTAAAACACTATTTAATATTAAACTTCTAATTAAATAATTTAATATGTTTAACTTTTTATCACTATTACTAACTATTCTTAATTTCATTATCCATTTACCTAATGTTTGACCTTTAAAATAGTACTGAATAACTACAAAATAAAGCAATATAACTAGTATACTTATTATAGTAGATACTATAGAAAGTTTTATAAGTTTATAATTATAATCTATATTTTTATCATCAAAAGAACTATTTAACTCTTCTAATTTAGTTTCATATTCTTCTTCAGTTATTGCCTCATATTCTAAAGCTTCTTCTAAGGCTTCTTCATTTTCTTCATATTCTTCATAAAAAGTTTCATATTCTTCATATGTATTAATATAATTTTTATAATCTTTATTAATATAAGAATTTGATGTAATCATTGTTGAAAGTGCTGATACTATTAAAAAGTCTATCATATAAGCTATAACTCTTTTAAATACTATTTTCATAATTCACCTATCCTACTTACATTATATCATGTAATTTTAATAAAATTAATATAATTTCTACAATTTTTAATGAATGTTTGCTATAATATATGAAGGATGTGATGACATTGAAAAAAAAGAAAAGAAAAATTAGATGGAATCATGTTTTTCTATTTACTCTTATTCTAATTTTTATAATAATAATTATTATAAGTTCTATTAATATCTTAAATTGGTTAAACGATTCTAACAAAACAAATGACAAAATTGAAGAAGTTCAAATAAATACAAAAGTGAAAGAAGTTATTGATACAGAGCAGACTGAAATCATAGAAACAACTGAAGAAGAAATACCAAAAGAAAATCCTTATTGGGATTATATAAAAATGAATTTAATAGATGTTAATTTTAATGATTTGAAACAAAAAAATAACGAAGTTGTTGGATGGATTCAAGTCAACGGAACTAATATTAATTATCCTTTCGTTCAAACTACTGATAACGATTTTTATTTAACACATTCTTTTGATAAGAGTTATAATAAAGCCGGATGGGTATTTATGGATTATAGAAATAATAAATCTGATTATGATAAAAATACTATCCTTTATGCTCATGGAAGAGCTGACAAAACAATGTTTGGATCTCTTAAAAAGGTTATATTTAAAGGATGGTTAAACAATTCAAATAATCATGTTATAAAATTATCTACCGAAACTGAAAACACATTATGGCAAGTATTTAGTGTTTATAAAATTCCTACCACTAATGATTATATCCAAGTTAAATTTACATCAGATAATGAATTTATAGAATTTGGAAATATATTAATTAATAGAAGTGTATATAATTTTAATACAAGTATAAATTCAAACGATAAAATACTTACTCTTTCTTCTTGCTATAATGATGATGAAAAAGTAGTATTACATGCAAAACTTATTAAAAGAGAAAAAAAGGCTTAGCCTTTTTTTATTTATATTTTAAATTATTATAAATCCTCTTCCTCTATAAATTCAAATTCATTCTTAATATTTGTTAATTTTTCTTTTAAATAATCTGGTTTTATTTTGGCATCTTTTATTTCATCTATATTCATCCATTTATAAATTATATTTTTTCCTTCTTCTATTCCTTCAATAACATCTTTATTAATTATATCATTACTATCCTCTATATCAAGTAAATATCCTATTATATATTGGTGTTGATTAAGTTCATCAAACTTAAAAAAATATTCAGCAAACCATAATGGTCTTATAACCTTTACATTTGTAAGTCCTATTTCTTCTTCTAATTCTCTTGTAATTACATTTTTAGCTCTTTCAAATACTTCTATAGCTCCCCCTGGAAGTGCCCAAAATTCATCACTTTTTCTTTTTTGAAATAATATTTTATTGTTTTTCTTTAATACGCCAACTGCTCTTGAACTAAATTTTACATCATCAATCATTAATCTTATATCTTTTTTACTCATACATACCTCCTATAGTTATAATTATACAATATGTTTTTTTATTTTTCTACTATTTTTCATATCTTGATATATTTAATATTATTCCAATACTTATCATTGTTATAAGTAAACTAGAACCACCATAAGAAAGAAAAGGAAGTGTTACACCCTAAACATTTCCATAATAACTTATTTTTTCTAGGAAACACATAATTCATTACTGAAAAACAGACCAAACAATACTTTATTACTGATTTTTAAGTAAAATTTATTATTAATTCTCAATAAGCAATTCTGGAAACTTTAAATATACATATATCTTCTTATCTTTATCTATTTCCACTTTATCAACTAATCTAGTTATTTGATCTCTAGTAGGAATTCTTAAAGACATATAATCTAATACAGATTTTTTACATTTGCTAAATGAAGAATTAGAATCTTGTTGTTTCTCATTAATTGATTTTTGATTATCTAAACTAGTTA
>SVAX01000016.1 GCA_015059155.1 Bacillota bacterium
CATCATCTGCTTCTATTTGATCCATATCAATTTTAACGTCTAGTAATTCTTTTTTACCACTCATTTTTACTGTTACTATTGAAGATTTACCAGTAAATTCTTTATTATTAATTTCTTCTTGTGTAGCTAACATATCTTTTTGTAATTTTTGTGCTTGTTTAAGCATTGCTTGCATATTCATGATTTTCCCTCTTTCTAACTATAAACTATCATATCTTCAAATATTTCTTCTATTTCATTAGTATTTGAAGTGATTTCTTTATCTGTTATGTCATATATATCTTTTAACGACATAACTTCTTCTTTATATTCATAAGCATTTGTTTTTGATTTCATATGCTTATTAAATTCTACTTTTATTGGTTCCCATTCATCCTCTGATACAGCAATAGGTCTTAATTCTTCATTAAACACCTTTTTTAGAGCTTTTTCTATATCAATGAGTGAAAGATTAAAACATTCTTCTAAGTTTTTTAATTTGTAAACAAATAATAAATTTTGACCGCCTTTTGCTTTTAGTTCTCCATCAAGTATTAAAGATACTACTGAACTATAATCAGGATCCATTAGAAGTTCTTTTATATTATCTAAATCTTTTTTAAATGTCACAAATTCTTGTTTATTAAATTTAGATAAAGTGTTATTTATTCTTATTTTTTTTAAGTTTTCTATATTTTCTTTTACTTTATCGTTAGTTTCTTTCTTTTCTATTTTTGTTTCAGTAACTATTTTTTTCTTTTCTTCAAATATCGGTATATCTTTTTCAATTACTTGTTTTTTAATTACTATTTTTTCTTTTTTTAATTCTATTATTTTAATTATTGAAAGTTCAAATATTAATTTAACATTATTAGTGTTTTTACTAGATTTTATAGAATCAAGCAATATTTCTATTGTTTTATACATTTGATCTTCAGTTATTAAGTTACACATTTCTTCATATAACTTTTTCTTTTCTTCATTTTCAAAATACTCTGAACTATTATAGTATATTAAAGTATTCTTTAAAAATTCTATTATAGTTTCTATTATTTTTGTTAAGTTTTTACCATCTTCATCATACTTAGTTATTAAATCAAATGTTTCACTTAGTTTATTATTATATATTAAAGTTAATAACTCACAAATTTCTTGTTCTGTTATTGTTCCATATACATCGTTAACATCACTTACAGTTATTTTTTCAGTTGTATAAGCAGTTAATTGATCAAGTAAACTTACAGAATCTCTCATACCGCCATCAGATAATTTACCTATTAACTCAATAGCTTCTTCTTCAATGTTTATATTTTCTTGTTTAGAGATATAAGTTAATCTAGTTTTTATATCGTTTATACTTATCTTTTTAAAATCAAATCTTTGACATCTAGAAAGTATTGTTGATGGTATTTTATGTGGTTCTGTTGTAGCTAGTATAAAGATTATATGTTTTGGAGGTTCTTCTAATGTTTTAAGTAAAGCATTAAAAGCAGCAGTAGTTAACATATGAACTTCATCTATTATGTAAACTTTATATTTACCAAAAGACGGAACTAAACTTACTTTATCTCTTAATTCTCTTATTTCATCCACTCCATTATTTGAAGCAGCATCTATTTCTATTATATCTGTATTTTGTTTATTATTTATTTGTGTACAACTTACACATTTATTGCAAGGTGTTGTATTTTCTAATGATTCACAATTAACTATCTTAGCAAGTATCTTAGCTATACTTGTCTTACCAGTACCCCTAGGGCCTGTAAATAGATAAGCATGACTAATTTTATCATTAATAATACTATTAGTTAATGTTTGTTTTATTACTTTTTGACCTACTACATCTTCAAAAGATTTAGGTCTATATTTTCTATAAAGTGCTTGATACATGTTCCACCTCGAATCTATTAATATTATACACTTTTACAAATAAAAAAAAAAGACGTTATCTTCTTTTTTTAAAGAATGATTGAACTAATTCTCTACATTCTTTCTCACATACTTGGGAAATAATTTTTACATTTTTTAATTTATCCGTTGATCCATAATTTTCGTTTTTAACTCCATATACTATTTTTTTTATTCTGGATTGTTCTATCGCTCCAGAACACATCATACATGGTTCCATAGTTACATAAATTATACACTCGTCTAATCTCCAATTTTTTATTTTTTTACAAGCTTTAGATATAGCAATTATTTCTGCATGTTTAGTAACATTCTTAGTTTTTTCTTTTTTATTATAAGCTTTAGCTATTATTTTATTATCTTTAACTATAACGGCTCCTACAGGAACTTCTTCATATTTATAAGCTTTTTTTGCTTCTTTTATTGCAACATTCATATAATATTCATTCATTTTTACCTCCAATGTTTCACGTGAAACATATCTTTTAATTATTTCCCAGGAAATATTTTATTTAATTTATAATATTTTCAGTAAAATAATAATTAAAATTACACTTAATCGATTTATATTATCAATGTTTCACGTGAAACATTGATAAAATCTAAAAATATTATATTATAAAAACACACAAATTATAATATTTTTATATTTTATTTAATATTTAATTTATTTTTTAACCATGTTTCACGTGAAACATGGCTTTTATTATAATTATTTTTATAAAATTATTGTCTATTTTATTTACATTAGTTTTATTATATAATATTTATTTACTTAATTAATTGTTATATTTTAATGTTTCACGTGGAACATGTTTGTTTTTTTTATTAAATTGTTGTGATTTGAAATTATTTCCCGGGAAATATTGTGTTATGTTTCACGTGAAACATCATCTAATTATGAAATTACAAAAAAAAGCACACACATTTAGGGATTCTTAAGGCTGCTGTCTTCCAACTCTGACCTGATTCGAATATAAATGTTGTGCATTAATAATATATTATAAATATTAAAAAATATCAATACTTTATTTATATGTTTCACGTGAAACATATAAATTTTACATATTTTAGTTATAAATATAATTATTAATTTAATTTATCATATAGTTTCTTTGCTGATATTGTTAGTTTATACCAATGTTTCACGTGAAACATTCTTTTATTATTGTTCTGAATCATTAATACTTTCTGCTGTTTCTTGAGTTTGTTCAGCTGTTTTTGGTTCTTCTGATTCAGGCTCTTCCTCATTATGTTCAATAATAGCTATTGTGCTTACTTTTTGATTATCTTTTAAGTTAATTAATTTAACTCCTTGTGCAACACGACCAGTTGAGGAAACTTGAGAAAGAGGTAATCTAATAATTATTCCACTATCAGTAATAATCATTAAATCTTCTTCTCCATTTACTATTTTAAATGAAACTATATTTCCATTCTTTTCAGTAACATTAAGAGCTTTAACTCCTTTACTTCCTCTATGTGTCATTCTATATTGATCAATTTTTGTCTTTTTACCATAACCATTTTCAGTAACAACCAATACATCATCATTATCATGTGATATTTCCATGCCAACAGCTACACCATCACCCACATCAATACCTCTAACACCTGATGCAGTTCTTCCCATGATTCTTACTTCATTTTCATTGAACCTAATTAATCTACCATTAGAAGAAGCAATTAATATTTCTGCATTACCTTCTGTAATCTTAGCTGAGATAAGTTCATCGTCTTCTTTTAATGTAATAGCAATCTTACCGTTTGTTCTAATATTTTCAAATTCTTCTATATTAGTTCTCTTTATTATTCCTTTTTGTGTACAAAGTACAACATAAGCTGGTACGTCTTTAGGAGTTGCTTTTAACATTACATTAACCTTTTCATCTTTTTCTAAAGGTAACAAGTTAATTATTGGTAATCCTTTTGATTGTCTGTTAAATAAAGGAACTTCATAACCTTTCATTCTATATACTTTACCTTTGTTAGTAAAGAACATAATATAATCATGCGTAGTCATTGATAAAATATTTTCAACAAAATCTTCTTCATTTGTTGTCATACCTTTAATACCTACACCCCCCCTATTTTGGGCTTTATAAGTATCACTTTCAACACGTTTAATATAGCCTTTATTTGTTAAAGTAATAACTAAATCTTCAACAGGTATTAATGATTCATCATCTATATAATCAATAGCTGTCATATCTATAGATGTTCTTCTTTCATCTGCATATTTATCTTTAATTTCAAGCATTTCTTGTTTAATTATAGCTAAAACTTTATTAATATCAGCTAAAATTTCTTTGTATTCAGCTATTAATTTTAATAATTCTGCAAGTTCTGATTCAATTTTTTCTCTTTCTAATCCAGTTAAACGTCTTAATTTCAATTCTAATATAGCATCGGTTTGAATTTCTGTTAAACCAAATCTAGACATTAATTTTTCTTTTGCTTCAACATCACTATCAGCAGCTTTAATGATTGCGATTACTTCATCTATATTATCTTGAGCAATCTTATAACCTTCTAAAATATGAACTCTATTTTCTGCTTTTTCCAAATCAAATTTAGTTCTTCTAATAATTACTTCTTTTTGATGTTCAATATATTTAGCAATTATTTCTTTAAGTCCTAAAGTTTTTGGAGTCATATCATCTATCATTAATAGAATAATTCCATAATTTACTTGGAAATTAGTATGTTTATATAAATTATTTAAAACAACTTGTGGATTGGCATCTCTTTTTAAAGTAATAGTAATCTTAACACCATCTTTTAAGTCAGTGTGATAATCAGCTATTCCGTCAATTACTTTAGTATGAACAAGTTCTGCTACTTTATTTTTTAATTCTAAAGTATTTACTCCATATGGAACTTCAGTAATTACTATATTACTATGATTTCCTTCTTCTTCAATTACAGCTCTACTTCTAATAGTAATTGACCCACGACCTGTTTCATATGCTTTTCTTATCCCAGAATTTCCTAAAATTATACCCCCTGTTGGGAAATCTGGACCTTTAATGTGTTGCATTAGACCTAACGTATCAATATCAGGATTATCTATATAAGCAACACATCCATCAATTACTTCACCTAAATTATGAGGTGGAATGTTTGTTGCCATACCAACTGCGATACCCATAGATCCATTTACTAATATATTAGGGAATCTTGAAGGTAATACAACTGGTTCTTTGAATAATTCATCGAAATTCAGTTTCATATCAACAGTATCTTTTTTGATATCTCTTAAAAGTTCTAATGATATTTTAGCAAGTCTTGCTTCCGTATAACGGTAAGCAGCGGCTCCATCACCTTCGATATTACCAAAGTTACCATGTCCATCAACTAGCATATATCTTTGATTAAAATCTTGAGCTAAACGAACCATTGCATCATAAATACTTGAATCTCCATGTGGGTGGTAATGCCCCATAACATATCCAACTGTTGTAGCTGATTTTTTATGTGGTTTATCTGGAGTATTTCCTTCTTCTAACATTGACCATAGTATTCTTCTATGAACAGGTTTTAAACCATCCCTTAAATCAGGAATAGCACGAGATGTAATAACACTCATTGAATAATCAAGAAATGAATTTTTAACTTCATTAACAATGTTATTTTCTGCTACAGTATCTCTTTCGTGAAATGTTCCACCAAATTCTTCTTTTTTCTCTACTTCTTTTGTTACTTTTTCTTCATTTTCCATGTATTACACCTCCTAAACATCTAAGTTTTCTACGAATTTAGCATTTTCTTCAATAAATGCACGTCTTGGTTCTACTTCATCACCCATTAATTTTTCAAATATAGCATCTGCTGCCATACAATCATCTACTGTTATTTTTCTAAGAATTCTTTTTTCTATATCCATTGTAGTTTCATTAAGCTCAGAAGCATCCATTTCTCCTAAACCTTTCATACGAGCTATTTCTACTCTACCTCTTACATTTTCAGGTAATGTTGATAAATATGCTTCTTTCTCAGCTTCATCAAGTACATATTTACGAGTTTTACCATGCATTATTCTAAATAATGGAGGTTGAGCAGCATAAACATGTCCTGCTTCTACAATAGGTTTAAAGAATCTATAAAATAAAGTTAATAATAATACTCGAATGTGTGATCCATCTACGTCGGCATCGGTCATTATTATAATTTTATCATATCTTAATTTATCTAAATTAAAATCTTCTCCAATTCCTGTACCAAAAGCAGTTATGATAGTTCTTATTTCTTCATTACCTAAAGCTCTATCAATTCTAGCTTTTTCTACATTTAAAATCTTACCTCTAAGTGGTAGAATTGCTTGTGTCATAGCATCTCTACCTTTTTTAGCACTTCCTCCGGCAGAATCTCCTTCGACTATAAATATTTCAGATACTTTTGGATCTTTACTCTTACAATCTGAAAGTTTACCAAAGAAATTAGTCATAGCTAAATCACTTTTTCTTGTAATTTCTCTAGCTTTTTTAGCTGCATTACGAGCTCTACAAGCTAACATTGCTTTTTCTACAATTTTTCTTGCTTCATCTGGATTTTCAAGTAAGAACTTTTCAAATCCCTCACTAAATACATTATCCGCAAGTTTTCTAACCTCACTATTACCTAATCTTCCTTTTGTTTGTCCTTCAAATTGGGGATTAGGATGCTTACAAGAAACAATCATAGTTAATCCTTCTTTAACATCATCACCAGTTAAATTTTCATCTTTTTCTTTTAATATATTGGTTTTTCTTGCATAACTGTTAATAACACGTGTTAAAGCCCTTTTAACACCTTCCTCATGAGTTCCTCCATCATGAGTATTAATATTATTAACAAATGAATAAATATTATCATTATATCCATTTGTATATTGAAGCGCTACTTCAAATACTACATTATCTTCAGTACCTTCTAAATGAATAATATTTTCATGAATTGGTGTTTTTTCTTGATTTATGAATTTAACGTATTCACTAATACCTCCTTCATAAACAAAAGTTTCACCTGTAGTATCTTCTTCATCTCTATCATCTCTTAAAGTGATTCTTAAACCTTTATTTAAGAAAGCAAGTTCTCTAATTCTAACTTTTAATGTATTATAATCATAAATATCAGTATCAAATATTTCAGGATCTGGTTTAAATGTTACCCAAGTACCTGTTCTAGACTCTTCACACTCACCTATTACTTTTAACGGTTCAGTAGTTTTACCCCCATTTTCAAATTTAATATAGTGAACCTTCCCATTTTTATAAACTGTAACTTCTACCCAACTTGATAAGGCATTAACAACTGAAGCACCAACTCCATGAAGACCTCCAGATACTTTGTATCCTCCTCCACCAAATTTACCTCCAGCATGAAGTACAGTATAAACTGTTTCTACAGTACTTTTTTTAGTTTTTGGATGTATATCGACAGGAATACCACGACCATCATCTTTAACTGTTATTGAATTACCTTTATTTATAATAACTTCAATATCATCACAATATCCAGCTAAAGATTCATCTATCGCATTATCAACTATTTCCCAAACTAAATGATGTAATCCTTTAACATCTGTTGTACCAATGTACATACCAGGTCTTTTTCTAACTGCCTCTAATCCTTCTAATACTTGAATATCCGATGCATCATAATGTGTCTCATTATTCATCTAACTTCACCTCTTTGATCTTTATTATGTTGCCATTATTTATATTAAATAATTTAGATTTCTTTATTAATTTATAATCTAAATTATTCAAATCAGTAGTTGTAATAATTGTTTGTATATCTTTACTTATATACTTTAACAAATTATTCTTTTTTTTATCATCTAACTCACTAAATATATCATCTAATAATAATATTGGAGTCGTATCTTTATATTTCTTAAATATTTCTATTTCAGCTAACTTTAAAGCTAAAACAGCTACTCTTTGTTGACCTTGTGAGCCATAGAATTTTAAGTTTTTATCTCCTAAGTAAAACTCTATATCATCTTTATGTGGTCCAATACTAGTTGAACAAAGTTTTATATCATAATCTAATTTTTTATTATACTCATTGTTTAAATAATCTTTTATGTTAGTATTTTTTAAATCTATTTCAATACTAGGCTTATATTTAATACTAAAATCTTCTAAACCCATAATATCTTTATAAATATCACCACAATATTCATTTACTTTCTTAATAAATTTATCTCTCATTTTATATATCATTATAGATTTATCTATTAAATAACATGTTAATATTTCAATATAAGTTTTATCCGTAGATATTCTTTTATTTATTTTTTTTAAATATTCATTTCTTAATTTTAATATCTTACTATATTCATTAATAAGTATAAAATAATTACTATATAACTGAGATAATTCCAAATTAATATATTTTCTTCTTATTTGTGGTGAACCTTTTATTAATTCTAAATCATCTGGATAAAAAATAATTATATTCATTAAAGAAATATAATCACTTATCTTTTTTATAGTATTATTATTAAATTTTAATACTTTTGTTTTATTATCTATGTAAATATTGAGTTTATTATCTATCTTTTGATTATTAACAATTCCTTCTATTGTAAGATATTCTCCCTCATTATTTATAAGATTATTATCTATAAAACTTCTATGTGATTTTGTAAGTCCCAAAACATATATACTTTCAAGTAAGTTTGTTTTACCTTGAGCATTTTCCCCATATATAATATTAATTCCTTTGGTAAGAGTAACATTTAAACTTTTATAATTTCTAAAATCGTGTAATTTTAACTTTTTTATATACATAAAATCACTTTTTTCATTTTAAACCACCCTATTTTCAATTTTAGTAAAGTTTAAGTACTCCTATACACCACTATAATTATACCACAATTTACCCAATAAAAAAAGAAAAATTAGTTTTTTTCTTCTAATTTTCTTTCAAATAATTTAGATTTCAACATAGTAGCCCGTACAATCTGATTTTCTAGAGAATTTACTGAAATATCTAAATCAATTTTTTCTGAATTTTTAAATAAAACTTCACTTGTTTTATTCTTTTTACTTATGTCTTTTATTTTATTTAAAGCAATCCAAGTACTTTGTTTAGTTCTAGTTGAAGAAGTTGGAAAAAATATAATATTTCGACTTTCTTCTATTATTATAGGGTATTTAGTTTTAATACCAGTTAAACTTTTAGTTCCAATACATCTACCTTCATATGAACTTCCATAAAACTCACAATTATCTTTAATAATACTATTAGCAGACTTCTGTACTATATACTCATCTTCTTCTTCATAAACTTTAGATATTTCATCACCTAAAGGCACTATAGCTAAAGTTGCTGAACTTATTTCATAATCTTCCATACTATCCCCCTTTCTTGCTATCTCTTATACACCTTGAGTCTGTCGAAATTAATAGAATTATGTCGATAACTTCAAAAAAATGTAAAAAAAACTACAAATTGTTCTTTTTTGTAGTTTTATACACACTAATATGTTCTTATTGGTAATATTAACTGTGTTAAATTATCGTTATCCACATAGTTAATAATTATTGGTTTAATTTCTCCATTAAATGATAACTCAACTTCCTCACTATCAAATGTTTTAATAGCATCCATCATATATTTAGAACTAAATGAAATTTTAATATCCGAATCTACATTCTTTTCTATCTTAATTTTTTCTTCTACATTACCTATTTCTGGAATATTAGATGAAATAATCATTATATCTTTTTTAGTTTCTAATTTAATAATGTTCTTTTCTTCTGCATTTGTTAAAAGTGAAGCTCTATCAATAGCATTATAGAAATTATCAAGATTTATTTTTATTTTTAATTCAAAATTTTCTGGAATTAATTTATTAGTGTCAGGATAATTACCATTAATAAGTCTTGTCATTACTATTAAATTTCCTATTTTAAATATTACTTTATTAGAAAAAATGTGTAATTCTATTTTTTCTTCATCATCACTCATTAATTTAATTATTTCATTTAAATTTCTACTAGGAATGATTATATCTACATTATCTTCTACATAGTTATCTAATATAATTCTTTTTTTAGATAATCTATAAGAATCTGTAGCTGTTACTTCCATAATATTTTCATTTATTTTAAAATTAATACCTGTAAGTATTGGTCTGCTTTCTTGAGTAGATGTAGCAAATATAGTTTGATTTATAGTAGTTTTAAATACTCTTTGATCCATAAGTACTGGAGTTCCTGTAAACTCTAGATCTATACTAGGAAATTCATTTACTTCATTACAATTTAATTTAAATGAAGATGATTCTGTAGTAATTAAAACTTGTGAATCAATAATTTCTTCTATGTTGATAATTTCATTATTTAATTTTCTTACTATATCATATATATATCTACCAGATATTAATAATTCTCCTTGTACTTCTATATTATCTATTTCACTTGCTGGAATAAAAGATTTTATAGCAAGTTCATTATCTGTACTTAATAAATATAAACCTTCACTAGTTAATTCAAATTTAATACAGTTTAAAATAGGAATAAGATTTTTACTAGATATTCCTCTTATTACATAGTTTAAGTGCTCCATTAAAACTTTTTGTTTAATTGATAATTTCATATTCTTCCCTCTTTCTTAAATAATATTATTATTTTTATTAGTGTTCATAATGTGCATAACCCTATTTTATCCTTTATTTTAAAGCGTTTTTCCTGTGTGCATAAAAAGTTTATATTTAAAACTAATCCACATTTATCTAATTTCATTAACCATTTTTTGGATTTCTCCATTTAAATGATCATCTTTAAGTATCTCACTTTTTATCTTATCAACGGCGTGCATAACTGTTGTATGATTTTTTCCACCAAATTGAATCCCTATTTTAGTTAGATTTTCATCAAGATATACACGACATATATACATAGCTATCATACGTGGAATAGCTATTTCATTACTTCTTTTTTTACTTAATAACTCTTCATTAGTTAAATTATAATGATCACAAACAATTTGAACTACTTGATCCATTTTATTTTTAGATACAATTGTTTTAACAAAATAATCTTTTAAAGCATCTATTGTAAGTTCAAGAGTTATATCAGAGCCATTCATCATAGTTGCATAAGCAAATACACGAGTTATAGCTCCTTCAAGCTTACGTACATCCCCTACACAATTACTAGCTATATATTCTTTAACATCTTCCGGAACAACTCCAGCAAGTTCGTTATTCTCTATTTTTTTATTTAATATAGACATTCTAAGTTTAAAATCAGGAGGTAAAATATTTACTTGAAGTCCCCAGTTAAATCTTGTTTTTAAACGTTCTTCTAATTTTTTAATATCATCTGGTGATCTATCTGATGATATAATTATTTGTTTTTCATTATTATAAAGTTCATTAAATGTGTTGAAAAACTCTTGTTGAGCACTTGTCGCACCTACTAAATTGTGGATATCATCAATAATCAAAACATCTATATCTCTATATTTATTTTTAAATTGTTTAATTGCATCCATATTATTTGAACCTGCATTCTTTCTACAGATATCAACAAAATCAGATACAAAGTTATCACAAGTTATATATAAAACTTTTTTATTACTATTCTTTATTATATAGTTACCAATTGAGTGCATTAAATGTGTTTTACCTAACCCACTTGATCCATATATAAATAAAGGATTATACATCTTTCCAGGTTGTTCAGCAACAGCTAACGCACTAGTTGCTGCAAATTTATTACTAGGTCCTATCATAAAATTTTCAAAAGAATACTTAGGATCTAGATTAGATTCATATATATCATTATTATTAGGAACACCTATTATTTGGTTATCTTCAGTTAAGTTATTTTCTACTTCTTCTTCGATAACATAATTAAATTTAAAGTTACTACCAGTAATTTCAGTAAAAACTTCTTCTATAATATCACTATAGTTTTCACTTAAATTCTTTTTATGTATATGATAAGGAACTAAAACAGTAGCTGTTTTATTATTTAAATTAATTAATTTAGTTTCTGAAAACCAAGTTTCAAATGCAATATCAGATATTTGAACTTTAATTTTTTCTAAAAATGAATTCCAAATATTATTTAAATCCATACTGTCTAACCTCCTTAAAACTTATACACCTATATTTTACAATATTTTTCGACTAAAAACAACAAAAATGTGTGCATAAATAAAATAAAACAGCAAAATTTAAGTTATGAACATACATTTTAGATAAAAAAAATTTATTAACACACATTAAATTACTTATAAACACTATTTTTGAACATTTTTATTTATTATAAAACAACACATTTCGACATTTATCAACAATTTTGTGCATAACTTTATACACTTAGACATGTGAACATTTTATTTAAAATGTTAATAAGTGCACTATTTTGTGGATAAAATTATACACATTCAAATTATCAACAAAAATGTGTATAACTTAAATTTTAAAATTATTTCCCGGGAAATATAAAAAAAGTTTGGGAAATAATTATTTTTTTAAAAAAGTAGGGGGGAATGTGTTATAATGATTAAGTAGGAAGAGTGAATTGTTTTATGGAAAATGAAGAAAAAAATAATTTTGAAAAAATTTTTCAAATTTTAGTTAATTATGATGAAGATTGCAGGAAAAATCAAAACAAAAAATATGGTATAAAAATACAACAATATCAATTATTTTATTTTATGAATTATATATTTTTAAAATTGATAAATTTATTTCCTGAAAAAAAATGTGATAGAAGTACGGAAGATAAATATATTGCTAAATATTATATAAAATATAAAGAAAATATATATTTGTTAAGATACGATAATAATTTTTCTTTTAAGCTAGTAGAAAATATTAATGAAAAGAAAAATGTAATTAATTATGAAGATATTATATTTAAAATTCATGAAGTTTATATTGAAAATGAAATATCTAAAATAGAAAAATCGTTAAGAAAATTATTAAAAGAAGGATTAAAAAAAGAAGAAATATATGATCAAATCAAAAATATAATAAATAAAGAAGAAGAAAAACAAAGACAAAAAGTAAAAACACACCAAAAATAATTGACAAAATATTAAAAAAAATATATAATTTATGGAGCAAGCAGAAAAATTATAAGTGATGGAGGTGTAACGAATGAAAAGAACATATCAACCAAACAATCATAGAAAAAGTAAAAAATTAGGATTCATGGCTAGAATGAAAACTAAAATTGTTAATAGAAGAAGAAGAAAAGGACGTAAAGTTTTATCTCATTAATATTCCACTGATTCGTCAGTGGTTTTATTTTTAAAGGATTGATGTTATGAAAAAAATAAATATTTTAAAAAATAGTCGAGATTTTGATAGAATAATTAAAAGCAATAAACCATATAAATTTAAAGACTATATTATATATATAGAAAGAAATACAAACGATATATATAAATTTGGTTTATCAGTAGGTAAAAAAATAGGAAATGCAGTTAATAGAAATAAAGTTAAAAGACAATTAAAATCTATAATTGATAAAAAAGACTATCAAAATAATTTCAATTGTATTATAATAGTGGGTAAGGGAATTAATGAAAGAACTTTTGAGGAAAGAGAAAAAAATTTATTATTTGCCTTAAATAACTTAAATATTATAAAGGAGAAACAAGATGAAAAAAAATAAAAAGTTATTAATAGTAGTTATAAGTTTAGTTTTTTTACTTACAGGATGTACAAAACAATTTAAAGATGTTGATGGAAAATTAGTTCAAGATGAAACTACAAAGCAAACTTTAGTAGAAAATATTTTATGTAGACCTGTAGAATTAAAAGATACTTATGAAGAAGCTATAAAAGAAAAGAAAAAAGATTTAAAAGAAAAATATGACGAAGGGGATTTATCTAAAAAAGAATATAATAAAAAATTAGATGAACTTCTTGATTTAGAAGAATTACCAGTATGTACTAAAATGTCAATTACAGAAGGTGGTTATGAATCTATTTGGACAAGTATATTTGTAAAACCTCTTGCATGGGTAATAGTTCAAATTGGAAAAATAGTAGGAAATTATGGGTTAGCTATTATATTAGTTACTATATTAATTAAATTAATTTTATTCCCAATAACTTACAAATCTTTAAAACAGTCTGAAAGTATAAGAAAAGCTCAACCTAAATTAAATAAGATTGAAAAAAAATATGCAGGAAAAACGGATCAAGAATCAATGATGATGAAATCAAATGAAATGATGGCTGTTTATAAAGAATTTAAAATTAATCCTATGTCAGGATGTTTAATGAGTTTCTTACAAATACCATTATTCTTTGCTTTCTATGAAGCGCTATATCGTTTACCACTTTTATTTGAAGGTAAATTTTTAGGACTTCATATGGGGATCACACCAATTGCAGCCGCACAACAAGGTGAGTGGTATTATTTAGTATTACCAGTAATAGTTGGACTTGTTACTTATTTCTCATTTACCATGAATAAAAATCAACAATCTGGGGAACAAATGAAACAAATGAATATGATGTTTAATATAATGGTAGTAATGATTTTTATAACTTCATTTAGTATGTCAACTGCAATCATTATTTATTGGGTAGTAAATAGTATTCTAGGAATAGGTCAAAATTTAATAGTAAAGAAAGGAAGTAAGTAATATGATTCAAGTATATAAATTTGAAGGTGATACAGAAGAAAACTGTAGATTAAAATGTTTAGACGAATTAGATGTTTATAATAATGAAATTTTAACAAAAGAATATGAAGAAAATGATGTATATAATATAGAAGTAGTAAAAAAAGAAGATGTTAAAAATTATATTAGAGAATTTTTAACTAAAACAACTACAGAAATGGGAGTAAATGCAAGAATAGAAATTACTGAAGATGAGGATGTATTTACAGTTAAAATGTTTTCTGATAATAATGCAATATTGATTGGAAAAGACGGAAGAACTTTAAAATCATTACAAGTTTTACTTAGACAAGCACTTAGTAATCAAATTAAGTTTAATGTTAAAGTTAATTTGGATGCATCTAATTATAAAGTAAAACAAGAAAGATTTTTTGAAAAAGATATTAAAAATATAATAAATGATGTTATGAAATCAAAAGATGAAGTAAAACTTGATTCAATGAATTCCTATAAAAGAAGAATTGTTCATTCTATAGCAAGTGAATACTACAATATTGAAACTGAAAGTTTCGGCGAAGAACCAGAAAGATATGTAGTAATTAGATACGTAGAAAAATAATATACCAAAAAAGGTATATTTTTTTTATTTAGATATGGTACAATTAATTTGTAGGAGTGTTTAATATGAAAAAGGAAGAACAACTAAATAAATTAAGAAATTTAAGACATTTTTTAATTGATTATTTATTTGAAAGTATAAATGATAATAAAAAAATAAAAGAATATTTTGATAAGTATTTAAATTTTTGTACATTTGAAATTGATTATTATGAAAAAATAGGTGATTTTGAATATATACAATTTGATTTATCCGCACAAAATACAGGAAATATTTTTAGATATAAACACAATATAAAAAATGATGAATATGCATTAACAACAACCCCAGCAATATTTTCTAGTAAAGTAGATAATTTTGATATATCAAAAGAAATATTAAAAGAAATTTTTGATATAGCTAGAGAAAATAAAGAGTTATTAGAAGCAGAAAAAATATTAACAAAAAAAGTAACAAAGTTAGAAAGAAGATCTTAGTTTATATTTATTTTATAATCTTTAATAGGTGGTTATATGAAACAAATAATTTTTACTGCAAAATATGATAATGTAAAAAATGGAAATCATATTTCTGTATCAGGAGATAGAGGTAAAAAAATTGGTTATGAAGGAAATTCATTATCAATTTTAGCTCCTAAATTAGAATTTTGGAAAGTATGGCATGATAATATTAATAAAATTAGTGAGCAAGAAAATACCATATATTATGTAAGAAATTATTATAATCGAGTATTAAAAAATCTAGATCCTGAAATTTTATTAGAATCACTTCCAAATAAGACAATTTTATTGTGTTATGAGGATAGTAAAGATTTTTGTCATAGACATTTAATTGCTTTTTGGTTAGAATTATTTTTAGATATAGAAACATATGAAATAAAAGAAGTAGAAAGTTATAAAATACAAATTCAAGAAAGACCAAAATATTTAAAGAAAATATTAGAAAATGTAATAAAGGAAGATTATAATATGCATGGCTTTAATAGTATTAGAGCTGCATATTTATTTGAAGGAGCAGAGCAATTAGAACGAAGCATAGAAGAATCAAATAAAGGTATTGTTTTAAATGATTATGAATGTGAATTATATACAATAGCTGCCGGATTAAGGGTAGAAGCAGATGAAGCAGAAACAAAATATTTAAAAGAAAAAAATAATAAAGTAAAAAAATATAATATTTGAAGTATATTTTTTTACTTTTTTTTGGTAGAATATGTTTGTTGGGAAGTGATTATATGAACGATACAATAGCTGCAATTTCAACTACAATGGGTGTAGGTGCTATATCTATAATAAGAGTAAGTGGGAATAATTCAATAAATGTAGTTAATAAAATATTTAAAGGAAAAGACTTAAGTAAAGTAGATAGTCATACAATAACTTATGGACATATTATAGATAATGAAAATATAATAGATGAAGTTTTAGTAAGTATAATGCGTGCACCAAAAACCTTTACTAGAGAGGATGTAGTAGAAATAAATACTCATGGTGGTATAGCTATAACAAATAAAGTATTGGAGTTATTATTACTTAATGGATGTAGACTTGCTGAACCCGGAGAATTTACTAAAAGAGCTTTCTTAAATGGTAGAATAGATTTAATAGAAGCAGAAGGTGTAATGGATTTAATAAATTCTAAAACTGAGAAATCTAGAAAGCTTGCTATAAGTCAAGTAAATGGAGAAGTTTCAAAACTTATTAAAGATTTAAGACAAAAGGTAATAGAAATTTTAGCTAATATAGAAGTTAATATAGATTATCCAGAATATGAAGATATTGAAGAAATGACTAATAGTATGATTTTAACTAATATAGATTCAATAGAAAAAGAAATAAAAAACATATTAAGACATTCAGAAGATAGTAAATTAATCAAAGAAGGAATTAAAACAATAATAATAGGAAGTCCTAATGTAGGAAAAAGTAGTATTTTAAATAGACTTCTTAATGAAGAGAAAGCTATTGTTACTGATATAGCTGGAACTACAAGAGATATTGTAGAAGGAAATGTTCAAATAGATGGTATAGTTCTTAATATGATAGATACAGCTGGTATCAGAGAAACTGATGATGTAGTAGAAAGTATTGGTGTTAAAAAAAGTCTTGATTTAATAAATGAAGCAGATTTAATACTATATGTTTTAAATAATAATGAAGTATTAACTAGTGAAGAAAAAATAATATTAGAAAAAATAAAAGATAAAAATCATATCGTAATAGTTAATAAAATAGATTTAGAAAATAAACTTGATTTAAATGAATTATCAAATTATATTCAAATGTCAGTAAAAGATAAT